>JBGCFW010000126.1:0-68812 GCA_045107155.1 Ilumatobacter sp.
GATGTGGACGGCTCCCAGCCGAGGCGTTCCTGGATGATCTCGTTGTCGCTGTTGCGCCCTCGGACACCCTGCGGCGCCGACAGAGCGTGCTTGCGGGTGACCTCGATGCCGGCGATCTCGGCGATGATCTCGATCAGCTGATTGATCGAGACGAGCTCGGCCGAACCGATGTTGATCGGCTCTTCGACCTCGGACTCCATGAGCATCTTCGAGCCCTTCACGCAGTCATCGACGAACATGAAGCTGCGGGTCTGCAGGCCGTCACCCCAGACCTCGATCTCGCGGTTACCGGTCGTGACGCACTCGGCGACCTTGCGACAAAGCGCTGCGGGCGCCTTCTCGCGGCCGCCCGTCCACGAACCGATCGGGCCGTACACGTTGTGGTAGCGGGCCACTCGGGTGACGATGCCGAAGTCCTCGCTGAAGTGGCGGGCCATCCGCTCACTGAACAGCTTCTCCCAGCCGTAGCCGTCTTCGGGCATGGCCGGGTAGGCGTCGGCCTCTTTGAGCGCCGTGACATTGGGGTCGGTCTGGTGTTCGGCGGCGTACACACACGCCGAGCTCGAGTAGAACATTCGCCCGACGTTGTTGTCGACAGCCGCTTGGAGCAGGTGCGTGCTGATCAGCACGCTGAGCATGCACGCAGCCTTGTTGTTCTCGATGAAGCCCATGCCACCCATGTCGGCTGCCAGGTTGTACACCTGGTCGACGCCCACGGTGCTCGATCGGCACTCGTCGAGCAGCATCAAGTCCGTGTCCGCACGGTTCTCGGCGTCGTCGTGAACCTGCCACCACTGATCGATCGGCTTCGAGTCGACGACCCGCACTTCGTGTCCGTCGTTCAGCAGCGACTTCGCGAGGTGTCCCCCGATAAATCCGCCACCGCCTGCTACCAGAACCTTCATGTCGATCCTCCCAGATCCCCAACTCGATCGTGCGTGCGCCGATGCGCTATGTACGAGAGTCACCGTATCCGTCGAGGACGAAGCGGAGGTGAAGATTAGGTCAAGAACCGCGGACGGTGACCGTCACACCACGTCGGTTCAACCATGCAGAGCGTGATTATTCCGGCACATCACACGCCAGATTGACGATGATCGTCTCTGGCCCATCGGGGTTCTGGCCCTCGAAGATGATCGTTCCGCCAGCGGCGGTCAATGCGAGCACCCTCGCTTCCGGATCGGAGATCTCGATGCCGTCGGGGTAGACGAACGAGGCGGCGACCCCATCGGGCGCCACACCCGAGATCGTGAGTGTCCCCTCGCTCGAGAGCCCCTCGATCGCGACGGGCGCGACCTCACACTGCGTGATCCCCACCGAGAACGTGCCCCGGGCGGCGATCACCTCGGCGCGGCCTTGGCTGCCCACGCTGTCCAATGGATCGTCTGGTTCGACGGGCGCCCCGATACCGCCATCTGGGCCGGTCGGATCCTCGGCCAATGGGTCGCCGTCGGCGCCCGGCACCACTTCGCCGTCGTCCGGTTCATCGACATCGCCCGGCTCGACGGCAGGTTCGGGGGCCTCTTGCACGTCGGTACGGGGTTGGTCGCTGTGGAGCCCGACCACTGCGACCGCCCAGCAGCCATCACCGTCTTCGTCGGCCATCTTCAGCGTGTCCGCCGCCGACGCATCGGTGAACTCGACCGCAATGTCGTTCGCTCCGCCCGTGGGCTCACTCGCCTCGAAGTCGGCAAACGTGTCGTCCAGCGCCGTCACGAGGAGCGCCTCGGCGTCAGAAGTGACTCCAGTCGCTCGATACTCGAGGTCATCGACGACCGCGGTGACCGGGCGGAAGAGCCCGACCAGGTCGAAGGGCCAGTCGGGAACCTCGGCGAGGGCATCGGTCGAGCAATCGAGCGTGCGGACCTCGTCGACGGCGTCGAACTCACCGAGCGTGTCGGGGGTGGTCGACGAGATATCCGGTTGGGGCTCTGCCTCGCTGTCGCTGCCTCCGGTGCACGCGCCCACCGCGAGTGCGAGCACCAGCGCTGCGCCGCCGAGTTGGGCGGGCTTCATCAGCCGTTGTCCCGCTGCGGATCCTGTGCGGGAGCCACGAGCGGATCGGGAGCGGGAAGCGAACCACGGTCAGCGGCGTCCGTTGCCACCCCGTTCTGCGCGCCGGACATCGCCGGCGACTGAGTCGCCTCGTGTTCGACGACCAGATCGGAACGACTGCCGTCGTCACGCTGGATCCGACGACGAGATACGCCGTTGACCACCACACCGAGCAGGGTCCCACCCGCGTCGTTGATGAGTTCGATCGCTTCCGACAGCTCGGAGTACGCCGTGCTCCCGCTGTTGACGACGAGCACCACGAAGCCGACCTGTGCGATGACCGCGGCACTCTCGGGGGCCCCGCGCAGGATCGGACCATCGACGACCAGTGTCGTGTCCTCCCCCGAGAGGGTCTCGATCACACCCGGCAGCGCCGACGTGACGACGTCGGCGGCGCGCCCAGCTGGCAAGCCGGCAGGCACCACTTCGAGCAACGGATGCTTGGTGCCGTGCACCACCAGCGAGTCGAGACCGAAGGCGGCCACGTCACCGAGGCCTTCTCGCGGCGACACCCGCAGCTGCGTGGCCAAGCTGGGCTCGCGAACGTCGGCCTCGATGGCGACAGTGTGACGGCCGGCATGGGCCATGCTGAACGCAAGTCCTGCGGTGATCATCGACTTGTCGGCCTCGCGGCTCACCGAGATCACGACGATGTTGTCGGCCCCGGCCTGACGCATGCGGAAGTCGACGTTGGTGCGAACCGCCTCGAAGGCCCCGACCATCGCGGGCGATGACGACCTGCCATCGAGCAGCGAGACGATCGGGAGTTTTCGCTCCGACCGCCTGCGACGCACGGGCACCTCACCGAGCACGGTCGTACCGATGCGGTCACGCACCGTCCGGTTGGTGTCGAAGGCGCGTTGGATCCGATCAGCCGCCAGCGTGGAGAACAGCCCGAGGATGATGCCGAGCACGACGAAGGCCGCGAGGATCGGTTCGACGTTCGGCGACACCGCCTGGCGCTTGAGCGGCGCGGGGTCGAGCACGCCCAGGATGACCGGGCTCGTGGCCGGTTGATCTTCCACGAGACGATCGGAGATGGCGTTCACCCATGCCTGGGCCGCACGCGGCGAGGAGCTCTCACCGACGATGCGCAGCACCGAGGCATCGGACTGTGCATTGATGTCGACGCGAACCCGACGGAATTCCTCGAGCACGTCCGACGCAGCGAGTTCTCGCATGGTCCGACTCTGGGCTCGGACCTCGAGCGCCGGAAGCAGGAAGTTCACCTGCTGCACCGAGCCGCCGCCGGTGTCAGGATTGTTGTTGACGTCGAGCACGATGGTCGAGCTGGTGCGGTAGCTCTTCTCGGGCAGGAATGCCGTTGCACATCCGATCGCCACGCAGATCGCGAACACGGCGTACGCGAGCGGAAGGTATCGGCCGACGACGAGTCGGAGTTCTCTCAGTTCCATGTCCGGCTCTCCGATCCGCGTCCACCTGCATCCGACACACCGTCCGACGACACGACCAGCCGTTCCGCCACGCTGCGTGAACGACCCACCGCAACCCCGCCGGGAACGGTCAGCATTCTGACCCCAGTGTAGGGTCGTCGCCCGAGAGAAAATCCGTCACCAGACTGATCACACATGCATCGAGCAGCGACGGTCGGGCAGCCTCGGGCAATACCACCGTCGTCGCCTGGTTCCAGGCCTCGTCGATCACGGCAGCGGCCGAGGACGGCGCGTCGACGTCGTACCGACCGTTGATCACCAGTGTTTGCGAGCTCGGCGCACCGATCGGCTCGCCAGGCGACACCACCTCCCATGCCTCGCACACACCCGGGACCATGATCGGGTCGTCGAGCAGCGAGGTCCATCGGGAGTCGAAACCCTCGGCCTCGAGCCACGTGACGTCCGCCTGCTCGCTCCCCGGCACAGAACACGCCACCGCCACCGCCACCGGGGTGCTCCGGCCGAACAACTCACCGCGCTGCGCGCCGCGGAGCAGTGCGATCGACCGCCACTCCCCCTCGCCAAGGCGCCCCGTGACGAACGTTGGGAGACCCGTCCGGAACTCGGGATCCTCCAACGCCTTCGTGATCGTGGGCAGGACCGACTCGTCGCTGACCAGAACACGCTCAGTGCGGCCCCTCACCTGCACCGGGAACACGATCGATTGATTCTCGAGGCGCTGGGTGATCCGTTCGAGCGATGCTCGCACGCCCTCGTCGATCGTCTCCTCGTAGACCTCGACCGCGTACCGGTAGCGGTCGGCCTGCGGGTCGTCCGAGGCGTGCGCTGCGCCGAGCAGCACGAGCGACTCGACCCGATCGGGAAAGAGCTCCTCGGCGCGTCGGGCCACGTCGGTGGCTCGGCCGCCGGCGGCGATCGTCCACTGCTCGACCCCGAGCCGCTCGCGGACTTGATCGATGTCGGACGCGAACGCGTCGAGGGTGTAGGCCTCGAGGGGATGGTCCCGTTCGAGGCGACTCCGGCACGTGGTGAGATCGTCGGCGTTCGCCTGTTTCAGGTCGTCGAGGTCTTCGGTGTCGAGCTCGGATTGCAGCCATTCCGCCCGAAACGCATCAGCGCAGCCGAGCCGCGGTTCAGACGAACCGACACCACGTAGATCGAGCAGGATCACTTCACGCTCCAGGTCACGCGTCAACTGCTGCCACGCGATCAGGTCACCGACCGCGACCTCGCCCATGCCGGCGCCGATAAACAACAACGGCGACCCGATCGGGTCGAAGGGCGGCTCGATACGAGCGGCAAACAGCGAGACCTGCGCGATCTCGGGATCGTTGTAGTCCTCCGGGACATCGAGGGACACGCACGTGACGCGAGCCCCGGTTCCACTCGGACACGTCGAACGATCGACACCGACCGGCACGACGACTTCGGCGCTGCGTACGACGGGGTCGTCGTCACGCGTGACGACCAGGGCGAGTGCCAACGCCAGGCACAGCGAGCCGACCAGATACACAAGGATTCTGGCCGGTTTCACATCGACCCCCTGCACGAGGCTCTGGCACGGTGGCTGCCACCTATGCTCGGGAGATGACTCGTGGTGGGCGGAACCGGGTGGGCACACTCGCGACCTCGCTCGCCGTCGCTGCGGCACTGGCCGCCGGCTGCTCCGAGAGTGAGCGCCCGCCGGTCGAGACCCTGGGATTCCGGGCGGGCGGCGGACTCTTCAAGGAGCCGGCCTTCCTCGAAGCCGAGGAGTGGCTCGACCGCGAGATCCGCTACACGGTGCAGTTCACGGGTCGTCAGTCGCAACAGGACATGAACGGCGCCGCATTCGGTCTGCTGGTGGGCGAGAAGTCCACCATCAACGCCTACGCCGACCGACTCGAGCTGTCGCTCACCGTGCCGCTCGGCTTCGGTAACGCCAATGCTCGAACCCAGGAGGGGCGTACGGAGATTCGGAGCAACCTCGAGTTGGTCACCTCCGGTGAGTTCGACGCCGCCTACCGGCGCGTCGCCGAGCGGCTGGTCGAAGCCGGGTTTCCCGACGCGGTCCTGCGGCTCGGACACGAGTTCAACGGTGCGTGGGCACCGTGGTCGTCGCGCACGAACGAAGAAGAGTTCATCGCGGCGTGGCGACACGTGCACGAGATCATGTCCGCCGAGTCGCCCGACTTCCGCTTCGATTGGACCGCGATCCGTGCGTCGTGGGCTGAGTGGGGACCGTCCGCCTACCCCGGCGACGACTACGTCGACGTGATCGGACTCGACATCTACTGGCGTGTCACGCCCGCCGATGACGACAGCTGGGACACCGAGGTCTGGCGACTCCAGTACCAGCGGGTCCTCGAGGAGCATCTCGCGTTCGCCGAGGCTCACGGAAAACCGGTCAGCTACCCCGAGTGGGGTCTCGGCGGCGGCGATGTGCCGCAGTTCGTCGAAGCAATGCATGAGTGGCTCTCGGACCTGCCCACGGAGGGTCCGGGTCGCCTGTTGTATCACGCTTACTTCGACGGAAACCGGCAGTATGACCTCGATCAGTACCCGGCCTCGCGAGCCCGATATCGCGAGCTGTTCGGCGACACCTGATCGACGCTCCCTCGGAGCACTCGGATTCTCGCCGGCACGGCACCCGCGACGAGCGCCGATGCCGTACCGGCCAACGGAATCAGACGTCACCGAAGGCGAAGTTCTGGACGACCTCGCTGCGAGTGAGCGCACGATCGTAGAACGCCACCAAGTAGTACGTACCGAGCCATTCGCGGCTGTTGTCGCGCTCGGACCCGAGGTGCAGTCGGTGACTCTGGACCCAGTTCCCCAGATTGTTTCCAATCAGGCCCGACGCCACTTCATTGCCGTTCACGTACAGCTTGGTGGTGCCGTCTTCGGCTCGGGTGTAGACGAGGTGGAACATCTGGTCCTCGACCACGCCGTTCGCCGAGGTGGGCGGCTCACCGCGTGAGTTCGTGTCACGTGTGCGCATGTAGGCGACGATGTCCTCGCCGTTCTGGATCATGCCGAAGCTGCGAGCGTTCGGGTTCGCCGAGATGCCGATCGGCATCACGTCGGTCTGGCCCAAGTTGGCCGCCGAGAGCCACATCTCGACGGTGATCTCCTTGGACTGCTTGACCGGATTGACGATCTTGCCGGCGCCGCTCGTCGATTGGATGAGCGTGGGCTGATCGATGCGCAAACCGGAGTCCACGCGGGTCGTACGGCCATAGTTCTGCACCGTGAGGTTCAGGGTCCCCGACGTCGAACTGCGATCCTTGATCGTCGCACCACTCGCCTCGTTGAACGGGTAGAACAGCACCAATCCGTCATCGACTCGAGAGTCGACCGTGATCAGGTAGTTCCTCGTCGTGACGTCGGAGTCCGCCAGATTCGTCCGATACACGCGGGCCTGGACCGTCGTGGTCTCGGTGACCGGGAACGGACCCGTGTACAGCGGCGACGCCACCGTGGGCTCGGTTCCATCCGTCGTGAACCGAATCTGGCCGTTGGGCACGGACGTCTCGATGACGACCTCGACCTGGCCCGGATAGACACCCGAGTCCGGCGTGATGCTCGGGGCAGGCGCTTGCGAGCCCGCCTCGATCACATCGATGATCATCTCGTCGGTGGTGGTCTTCTCACCGTCATCGCCCGACCATTCGAACACGTAGCGACCATCGGTCGGCAAGGTGACGGTGGTCGTCGGGTCCGTCGAGCTTGCGAGAACGGCCGTGGCCGGGCCCGAGACCTGCGTCCAGCCGACCGTCAGCGTCCCCGGCGGTGTCGGGTTGCCGTCGTCGCTCGCCGTCGCTGCCATCTGGGCGACTTCACCCTCGACGAGGGTGATGTCGGGACCGGCGTTGATCTGCGGTGCGAAGTTGGCCGGCGGCGGGAAGGGACCGGACTGGTAGTTGGTGACGATCTCGCTCTGCTGGAGATCTTCGCTGTAGATGGCGAGCAGGTAGAGGTCGCCCAACCAGGGGTTGGTCTCCTCCACGGAGTTCGCCACACCGAGGCCGTAACCGGCAGCCCAGGGGAACAGCGAACCACCGACGAAGCTCTCCCACGCCAGCTCACCGTCGACGTAGACGTAGACCCGGTTGTCGGGGCGACGGACGTAGACCATGTGATGTAGCTGCGGCGGCACGATGGCGCCCGTGTTACGGCCGGGCTCACCGTTGCTGTTGGTGTTCGACGTCCGCATGTCGATGTCGAAGGTTCGACCGTTCTGCGTGATCGCCAGGTTCTGCTGTCCCGGATCCTCGGATCCGATGTTGAACAGCGTGCCATCGCCGAGATCGAGCGTGGCAGGATCGATCCACGCTTCGATCGTGAACGACTGGCTGTCCTGGATCGCCGTGTTGATCCGGTTCACACCGAGCGGCGTGCGCAGGACCGAGGCGTCGTTGATGCGCAGGGCATCGACATCGGTGAGCCAGGTCACGTCGGACGTGGCGGCGATCTCGAGGTCGAGTGCAGCACCCACCTGTGCGGTGTCGGAGGCGACCGTTCCGCCGTCGTCATCGAAGCGGTAGATCGCCTGGAGACCGGTCTCGACACGGTCCGGCGGCTGCAGGATCGTGTATGAGCGCTGTGTGATCGTGCTCTCGAAGAAGCCCTCGCGGTACGTCTTGGCCTTGATCGTGGTCGACTCCGTGACGAAGAACGGCTCGGTGTAGAGCAACGAGTTCTCGTCCGGGTCGGAACCGTCGACCGTGTAACGGATCTCCGCAGCGCGGGTACCCGTGTCCATCTCGATCTTGGCGAGGCCCGTGTAGGTCCCGCTCTCGGGGATGATCTCGGGCGCCTGGGCCGTGATCTGGCGGACCTGGAGGTCGCCGAAGTTCACATCCGTGTGGTGCGCGACCAGCGCGAGCGAACCGGCATCGGGCGCGTCAGGCCCGAGTGCTGTCACGATGTTCCACTCGGTGGGCTCGGGATCGACTTCGCGCCAGACCTTGAGTCGGTACAGCGGACCTGCGCCGCCACCGGTTTCCGCCTGCATCTTGAAGATGTACTGCGTGCCGGTCTGCAGCGTCGCACCGCTGAGGTCCTCGGCCACGAGCACCGCGTTGCTGTCACGGATCTCGAGGCGTTCGCCGTTGTTGTCGTCGCGGTAGCGGTACCAGACGAGCGCGCCGAGCTGACCACTGAAGCCGTACGCGGGCTGCGTGGTCTCCGCCTGAGTGTGACCCATCCAGTGCGGGATGAAGCCGACCGCCGGACCGCCCGACGGGGCGAAGTAGCCCTGCGGGTCGAAGCTGTTGATCAGCACCGGCACCTCGGCCTCGAACGAGGTCCATGTCTCGTCACCGAACGTGAGGAGACGGTCGTACCCGATCTCGGTGGCCCGGACCGTGTCGCCTTCGACCTGCCAGCGACCGTCGACGGGCTGGGCGACGTCGTTCAGATCGGTGACGGTCGACCAGTCGACGGAGTAGGGCATCGGCCAGGTGTTGCCCGGCGTGAAGTCGACGAGGACGTCGATTTCGGAAGCGTTGAACGCGTTGTCGATCGCACGGATCGTGACCGTGTTGACGCCGGGGTTGAGCAGCGAGGAGTCGACGTCGGCGTTGAAGTCGCCGTCACCGGCGAGGCGCCGCGTGCAGCTCACGCCGCCTTCGGGGCAGTCGGTGGATCCGAGCCCCATGGTGAAGGGTTGACCATCGTTGACCGTGTAGGTGATGGAGGCGATGCCGTCGGGGTCCGTCACGTTGCCGAGAATGTTGACGTCGGGCTGCGTGAGGCCGTTCGCACCGAATTCAAGCGGCTGACCGTCCCAGACCTCACCGCGGGCGCCGAAGACTTCGAACACGGGCGCCTCGAGCGCGGACGGCTCGGTGATGGTGATCGGGTCCTCGCTCGAATAGAAGTAGTCGATGAGCGCCTCGTGCTGCGGCACGTTCGCGAGCGTCGGGTTGCCGTTACCGACGAACGGGCCGACGCGCGACACGTTGAACGACAGCACGCCGTTCCAGACCAGCTGCCAGGTGTCCCCGCGATCGGGCGAGTACTCGAAGCGCCAGTTCACGCCATTGCGTGTCGCACGCAGGGCGCCCGGCGTGGCGCCCGGCACCTCGACGTTGGCGCGCACCGCCAGGTTGTTCGGCGTGCGCTGGCCCACGAAGGCGTAGGTCTTGGTGCCATCGGAGTAGAGGTCGAAGCGGACGAGGTTCTGATCATCCTGTTCGAAGATGAGCCCCTGCAGCTGTGACTGGAAGTTCACGACCGACTCGAAGCCGACGGTGACCTGCAGGTCGTCGTTCTCGACGGGCTGCAGCACACGCAATGCCGTGTTGGCGTTGCGGGTGAGGTCGTGACGGGCCTGTCCGGGCACCGACATCGACAGCAAGCCGCCGGGATTGTCGAACGTGCCGTCACGGCGCGGGTCGTCGATCCACCAGCGGGGGTCGAGTTCGGCGGTGTCGAAGTTGTCGGAGAACGGCTCCGTCGGGCACGCACCCGTCGTGAACGTGAGGTTCGGCGACTGGCCGGTGTTACCGGCAGCATCGTTCGAGGACGCACGGAATTGATAGGTGGAGCCGCAGATGACCGGCTCGATCACGGCGCTGTGCTCGGTGAGCGCCGTGTTGTCGACGAGCGGACCAGCGCCGTAGCCGGTGTTGAAGCCCCAGTCGACGCGCGTGGTTGCTGGCTCGTTGGTGTCCCAGGTGACCGTGACGGCCTGGCTGTGCGGGACGCCGACCTGTGCCTGCACGTTGCTGACGTTGGGAGCGACGACGTCGGCACCGGTGCCGCCGTCCTCGGGAACGATCGGCGAATCGGTCGCGAAGAAGTAGTCGATCGAACCGATGAAGGCCGGCGGCGTTGCGTTGCCCGCCGCCGTTGCACCGATGTACGGGCCGACGTAGTTGGCCTGGAGATCCGCGACGAACTGACCGATCTGACTCCAGGTGACGCCGTCGGTGGACGACCACGCCGTCCAGGTGTTGCCCGTGCGCTCGACGCGGAGGTACTGCTCGACGCCGCCGGGCAGCGTGATGTACTCGTGCGTGATCGCCTCGTTGTCGAGGATCGACGCGAGATACGCCCGGACGTTCGTGCCGTCGTGGTGGATCTCGAAGCGCAGATAGTTGGTGTCATCCTCCTCGACGACGATGCCCTGCAGCTGGAACTTCTTCGACAGGACCGACTCGAACTTCGCGTCGACGCTGAAGTTGGCGATCGGCGCCTCTTGGCGAAGACGAGGTGCGAAGTTCTCTTCGGGGAAGAGGTTGTGGTCGGTGCCTTCGGGCACCGAGATGATCGCGTTGGCGTCAGAGATCGTGAGCAGCGTGTCGCCGACCGGGTCGACAGCTGTCCAGTGGTCACCGAGCGTGCCTGAGCTGAAGTCGTCAGACACGATCGACGGGCATGCCGCCGTGGTGAACGTCACCGCATCGCCGGTGGTCGAGCCGATGTCGCTCGCCGAGGTGGGACGGAAGAAGTACGGCGTTTCACACCGCAAGAAGTCGATCGTGATCGAGTGTTCGGTCACGAAGTCGGAATTGATGTCGAAGCGGTCCATGCTCGCCGTGGAGCCCCACTCGAGCTGGGTGTCGGCCGGGACGTTCGTGGTCCAGGTGATCTCGGCGCTGCGAGCCTTCGAGTTGACCGTCACCTCGGACAGCTGCGGCGCGTCGTCGTTGAGTCCGCCGGTCGTCTTCGACTCGAAGTAGTCGACGATCGCCGAGAACGCCGGAACGGTGTCCTCATGCGAGTTCGACACGGTGATGCCGGCCTGTGTGAGGTCGAGCGGCACGGTGAAGTCGTTGCGGAATCCGAACCATCTGGTGCCGTTGTAGGAGCGTTGCAGCTTCCAGACGTCACCGGTTCGGATGGCGCGAACGAAGCGGGTGGCCACACCCGGGAGGCGCTTGACGGCGACCTGCGAGGCCTGGCCGTCCACCATCTTGTGGACAACGAATCGAGCGAAGGTGCCGTCGTGATCGACGCGAGCGCGGAGCCAGTTCTGATCGTCTTCGAGGAAGATCAGGCCCTGCCCCTGCCAGCGTTCGACCGGGAGCGACTCGAACTTCACGACGATGTCGAGGTCGTTGTCACCGATCGGCTGCACGAGACGGGGGGCTTCGTCGACGCCGGTCCAGGTGGAGTGATTCACGCCGGCCGGGAGGTCGATGACGAGTTCGGCGCCGGTGCTGGCGAGGGAGGTGTCGCCGACGTTGTCGACGTAGGTCCAGAACGGGCTCAGTGTGGGTGCCGAGAAGTCGTCGGTGATGGCGCCGTCGCTCACACCGTTGAACTTCGCCTCGCCGACGGTGACGAGCACTTCCTTGTACGCGCCGCGGATGTGGTCACCCGTCGGCCCGAACTCGGTGCCGTCCACGAGGCCGGTCGTGAAGCTCTGCGGCTCCAGGTTGACATTCTTGGTGAGGTAGGGCTGGTTGAGACCCAGGCCACCGCGACCGAAGCCGAGCACCGGGAGCTTTTCCTTCAGGAGTCGGTAGGACTCGATGGCGCCGTCGTCTTGGTGGTGAGCCATGAAGAAGCTGCGATCGTCGGCGGGGTCGGCGATGTACAGCCATTCCTCACCGGGCATGTCGGCTTCGAACTCACCGTCGATCGGGACGGTCACGCCGTCGGAGCGCTGGATGAAGTCAGCTGCGTCGACCTCACCACCCGGGGTGCCTTCGTAGAGGTACCACCACTCCTTGTTCGCACGAATCATCTCGAACTCGGCGTACGTCGGGTAGATGTTCCACACCGAGATCCACGAGCTGTCTTTGGCGCGCGACTCCATGGTGATGCGGAGCGGACCTTCTTCGAGGATCGTCGAGTCGGTCTTGCGCGGGCGACCGGGGTGGAAGTAGCCAGCTGGCGGCTTCACCGCGTTCGGGGTGCCGCGGAAGTCACCGTTCTCGTCTTCGTCGGTGTTCCACTGGATCCAGTCGATGTCGTCTTTGTCGATGATCTTCGAGAAGCCGCCACCGGCCTGCGTGTGGAAGACCCAGGTGCTGTCGTCGGCGAGGTCGAACTGATACGCGGGGAACCCTTCGTCGATCACCTCGGTCCTGGTGACCTGGGGGGCGATGACCGCCGCCGGCAGGTTCTTGTAGGTCTTGTCGAAGTACACGTGGTACGACCGGCCCTGCCCGGGTGAGGTCGTTCCCACGAGTTGCCAGAGCACGGTGCCCTCGGCGACCGAGACGGGGTCGTAGTCGCGACCTTCCTCGAACTGGAACGGAACCGCGGGATCGATCACGACACCGGCGGCGTCGATCTCGACGACACGGATCGAATCGGGATCGAATGACGGACCGCCGGCACCGGCGGACGCCATGAGGTCAGAGAAGTTCAGCTCGGCATCGACGACCTTGTCGACGCGGGCGACCGACTCGGGGAACACGGTCAGGGGGACGCGGTAGTCGAACTGAGTGTCCCACCAGGGTGCGGCGTCGTCAGGCGCGGCGGCGACGTTGACGATCGCTTCGGCGCTGGTGGCCGACCCTTCGCCGTTCGTGACACGAACGCTGTAGAGCGAGCCGTCATCGCTCGCGAGCAGTGCCGGCGTGACGTAGGTGCTCGACGTGGCACCGGGAATCTCGAAACCATCGAGCAGCCACTGGTACTCGAGGATCGGGGCGCCGCTGGCGGCGGCGGCGAACGATGCCTGGTCACCGGCGGACACCAGCACGTTCTCGGGGTTGCGAGTGATGACGGGCGGGCCCGTCGGCGCATCGCGATGGATGACGACCATCGGGCCGGGGCGTTCGATCATCGCACCGAAGCCGGGAGGACGGAAGCTCCATCGCAGTGTGTTCGAGCCGGGCCGAAGCAGCGCCGGGTCGATCTCGCGGAACGAGGTGTCCCACGTGTCTTCCTGACCCTCGAACACCGGGAAGCCCGGTGCGTCGTTGATCGAGAGGTCGGGGCTGTTCCAGTAGTTGCCGAGGATGAACGCTCGATCGATGTCGGCGAGATCGGACGGCAGATCGATGGTGTCGGAGTGAACCTGCGGAAGCTCGGTGTCGAAGTAGAGCCCGCGGTCGCGGTAGTCCGGGATGGTGTACGCCTCGACGGAGTAGCTGCGGACGAGGTCGAAGTCGGCCGAGGCGCCGCCGGCCACCTCTCGCGCGTTGCCCTGCGCGTCGACGACACGGATCTTGAAGCGGACGTCTTCCTGGCTGACCACGTCGGGCAGGTTCCAGGTGGCCGTGTACCGGCCCTCGTTGTTCGGGGTGGAGTCGGTGCCGATGTGCCCGATGGTCGCACCGTT
Source organism: Ilumatobacter sp. (assembly GCA_045107155.1). Lineage (GTDB taxonomy): Bacteria > Actinomycetota > Acidimicrobiia > Acidimicrobiales > Ilumatobacteraceae > Ilumatobacter_A. The sequence goes on from JBGCFW010000126.1 coordinate 13,699, forward strand.
GGCGCGCTCCTCGGTGCCGCCCGGGCCGTAGTTGTTGCGGAGGAAGTTGTGCCAGTCGAGGGTCTCGCCGTCGTTGTCCTCGTCGTAGCCGTCGTAGTACGCGTGGAACTCGACGAACTCGGCAGCCGAGGCGGTCGCCTCGAGGAAGATCTGGTTGCCGTCGACCTGGAGGACGCCACCGACGTCGGGATCCAGGACCGGGCCACCTGAGGCCTGCACGCTCACGAGCTCACCGTTGGGTGGGCTCACGTCGCTGTTCGGGCCGGGGATGATCGGATTCTGGTCGTCGTAGTAGACGCGGATCATGACGTCTTGCGCGTGGTACGGGCCGACGGCTTCCTGGAACTTGAAGCTGTTGTCACCCTGCTGGAGCTGCGTGAGCGGCACGGTGGCGGCGAAGTTGGTGCGGCTGTAGTTGTCGCCGTCCGGCGGGCGGTACTGGGGGCCGTCGTTGATCGTGAAGCGAGCCGAGTTCGTGGTGCGGTTACGCCAGAGGTTCACGTAGACGACTGCGGCGATGGCATCGCTGACGTCATCGGTGATCTGGAGGTCGATCTCCTTCACGCAGTCGAGCGGCTCGATGTAGAACGAGTTGCCGGGCACTTCGTCGTCGTGGCATCCGCCGGTGAACGACGAATGGTCCGCCCAGTACTCCTTGTAGGTGAACTCGGTGTCGTTGAAGTACACCCCAGCCTGCGCGGTGTCGCCGTCGAAAGCCGCCGGCACCAGTGCCGTGACGGCGCCGACCAGCAGCGCGATCGCTGCTGCGAATGCGCCATGGCGCACCAGCCTGCTCCGCCGTTCTGTTGTGGATCCCGTGGTCCGCATGTCCATCCCGCTGTTCCGCTTCTTCCCGCTCGTCCGCCCGTTGTCCGGCCTCGGGCACAGTCGTGTTGCGTGCTGCGACGATCGTAACTGCTCCGAGCTGGCGCAAACCGTCGTTTCTCGTCATGCTTTCGACCTCGTCACGCCCAGTGTGGCGAGGTGTTCACGCTGGGTGCCGCAGGGTCGGCGAGTGACCACGAAATCGAGACACCGAACCGGCCAGTGTGGCCCGAAGCTGCCGCGCTCAGGCCGCGAAGTCCGAGCAAGTGGCCTGTTCGAGACAACAATCCACCGACCGCGGCCACTGGGGGGCCCGTGACGGCTCAACCACTGAAAAAGGTCTCGACCTTGACTTGAGGTCGAATCAGTTTCATGATTTTGTCATGTACGCCGGGGCCTCGTCCGAGGCGCTTTCGGTCACCTCGTCACCCCGGACAGCCGCCATCACCAGACCGACGCCGATGCCCATCGCGAGCGAGAGGCGGAACTTGTCGAGAGCCGGCTCGACGAGCCCCTTCGCGAACGTTCCCGCGACGACCATCAGACCTCCCACCGCCATCGCTGCAACGCGGTCGTCGACGGCAGCTCGCCACAGCCTCAGCGCGGTCGCTGCCGTCGACCACAACGCGATCAAGTACACGCCGAGACCGACCAGTCCGATCCGCAGTGCGACGTCCAACAGCACGTTGTGCGCGGCCGCGTCGACCTCCTTGGACGCATTCAGCGCCGCGACGCGGACCACCTTCGTGCCGACTCCCGACCCGACGATCGGGTCGTCTTGGATTTTCGACAACGCCTGGTTGTAGAGCGACACGCGCGAGTCCGCGCTCCGTGCGTTGGCGTCCCCGCCGAACGTGTCGGTGACCGGCTCCAGGATCGCAGCGGGCGACGACGTCAACGCGACCCCGGCGATCGCGAGTCCGATCAGTCCGATCGCGAAGAGTCCGATCTCGACGCCCGTCGCACCCGATCGCTTGCGCCAGGTACTGCCGGCGATGAGGATGACGAACACGATCGCGATCGCGAGGACCACGAGATACGACGCACGCTGGCGACCGACCAGCGGAGCGAACAGCAACGCGAGCGACGCGAGCGCCACCTTGAAGCGACGATCCTCCCGCGTGACCTCGGAGATCAACGCGACCGCGCCGATCAACGTGAGCAGCGTGACGGTGTCGTTGCTCAAGTTGCCTAGACGGTTGAAGCGCTGCACCGGGGTGGAGAGCGAGAGATCGATCCGGGCGGCGTCGATCACGAATGCGATCGGCACCATGAAGCCCAGCACCACCGCCAACTTGGCGATGCTGTCAGCGAGGCGGCGGACGTCAGCGCCCGCTGCGATCGTCATACCCCCGACCAGGTAGAACGCCGCCTTGCCCTGGAAGAGCACCTCGATCACCGGAAGCCCTGAGAGCAGCCCGACGCCGACACCAGCCACGTACAGGGTGATGAACCCGAACCAGAACAGGCCCAGCCGCGGGAACGAGCGCCCGCGAAACTGCAGCGTACGAGCGATGAGCGCGGCGACGATGACGGCATCGGGCGGACGGAAGTCCTGACGGATGATGCGGGGTCGGAGGATCCCAACGGGCACTTCGGAGGCCGGACCGGCGAGCAGTGCTTCGACCACCAGCGTGATCGCCAACACCACGAAGATCACGTGGCGTTGATTGCGCCCCTCCAACGCGTTGAACCAGACGATCAGTCCGAGCAGCACCATGCCGCTGACGGCGATCGCGAGGATCACGCGACAGCCTCGGCGACGTGGTGACGGAGCACCCCGCAAGGGTAGCGACTGAGGTCGCGACGGGTCAGCCGAATGCGACAGGAATCAGGATCGAACACACGATCACCGTCGACAACGTGAGGGGCGCGCCGACACGGGTGAAGTCGGTGAAGCGGTAGCCGCCCAGCCCGAACACCATCAGGTTCGTCTGGTATCCGACCGGTGACAGGAACGAACACGACGCGCCGAAGAGGACGGCGATCACGAACATCCGAGGGTCCGTGCCGAGATCGTCACCGACAGCCAGCGCGATCGGCACCATCAGCGCCGCCGCAGCGGTGTTCGTGAGGAGCTCGGTGAGCACGATCGTGACCACCATCAACACCACCACCAGTCCGGCATCGCCGAGGCCCGCGTCAGCGAACCACTCGACGAGGCCCGCGACTTCGGCTGCCAAGCCGCTCTCGGCGATGCCTGCACCAAGGCTGATCGCCACAGCCATCGTCAGCACGACGTTGCGGTTGATCGCGCGCCACGCCTCCGTCATCGAGATCGCACGGCCCGCCACGACCACCACCGCCGACGCGAGTGCAGCCTGGAACAGATCGAGCAGTCCGGAAACAGCCGCGACGACGAGTCCGAGCGTGGCGAGCACGGTGAGCAACGAACGATCACGACGAACGGGCGGCGGCCCCCCGGTGGCGGCGACGAGCGAGAAGTCCCGGTCCCCACGCCAGCGTTGGGCAAACGAGTCGTCAGACAGCACGAGCAACACGTCGCCACCACGCAGGGTCACCTGACCGAGCTGGCCACCGACCTCGCCCGCAGCGCGATGAATGGCCATCACCGCACCGCCGTAGCGAGCCCGGAATCCTGCGGTCTTGAGCGTGCGACCGACCAACGATGACCCGGGAGCCACCACCGCTTCAAACACGGTGGCGCCGGGTCCCTGGGCATCGGACACATGCTGATCCTCGAGTGTGGTGAGGCCGTCGAAGTCGTGGAGCCCGATCACCTGCTTCACGTCGCCCACGAAGCAGCAGATGTCTCCGGCCTGCAGCTCGGTGGATGGCGACGCAGCCAACGCTTCGGCCGTCGCTCCGGCCGCACCACCGCGCTCGACCATCGCGAGGAACGCCCCGTCGAGGTTCCGGAGACCTGACTCCTCGATGGTTCGTCCGACGAGGTCGCTCCCCTCCTCCACGCGAGCAGCGAGCTGGAACTCGCGGGCGCGCTGCTCGGCCCCCGACGCAACGGCTGTCCGATCCGGCAGCAGCCTGACGCCGATGGTCGAGAGCACGGCGATGCCGACCACCGCAACCGGAAGGCCCACGACGGTGATCTCGAGCACGCCGAGCGGCTCGCGACCCGAACGGCCGAGCAGGTCGGAAACGACGAGGTTCGTCGAGGTTCCGATCAGGGTGATCACGCCGCCCAGCACGCTGGCGAACGACAGCGGGAGCAGGTAACGAGACGCGTTCGCACCGGTGCGCTGCGCCCAATTGACGATCCGCGGCGCGAACATCGCGACGAGCGGGGTGTTCGGGACCACAGCAGACGCGATCGCCGTCGTCGCCGTGAGCGGAAGAATCGAGCCTTTCCGATCGATGAGCCGATCGAACACGCGAGAAAACGTGCCGGTCGCGGTGACGGCCCCGGCAAGGACGTACAGCGCCGCGATCGTCGCCGGAGCGGGACTGGCGAGCCCGCTCAGCGCGATTTCGGTGTCGATCACACCGGCGAACAGCAACGCTCCGACGGCACCACCGAGCACGACGACCGGTGCGACCCGGTCGAGCACGAGCATCACCACCGTCACGACCAGAACGCCGAGCGCAATCCACGAGTCGAGACTCATGGTGCGCTCGGCGCCTGGCGTCGCATCGGTGCGTCGAGGGAGCCCGTCACTCTCTCGACCATCCGTCGCTCAGTCGACGATGCCGCTGGATCGCAATGCTGCGATCACCTTGTCGGCAGCGTCTTCCGGAGCCAGCGAATCTGTGTCGATGTACACGTCGGGCGACTCGGGCGCCTCGTAGGGCGAGTCGATCCCGGTGAAGTTCACGAGCTCTCCTGATCGCGCCTTGGCGTACAGGCCCTTCGGGTCGCGGGACTCAGCGACAGCGAGGGGCGCATCGACGTGGACTTCGAGGAACTCGCCCTCGCCGACCCGCTCTCGAGCCAACTGGCGCTCGGCACGGAACGGCGAGATGAACGACACCAAGACCACGAGGCCCGCATCGACCATGAGCGACGACACCTCCGCGATGCGGCGGATGTTCTCGACGCGGTCGACGTCGGTGAAGCCGAGGTCACGGTTGAGTCCGTGACGCACGTTGTCACCATCGAGGAGATACGTCCGAACGCCCATCTGGTGGAGCTTCGACTCGACGATGTTGCCGATCGTCGACTTGCCCGCACCCGACAGACCGGTCAACCAGACCACACCGGGTCGGTGGTTGTTCATCTGTGAACGAGCGTCCTTGTCGACACGCACGTCTTGCCAGTGGATGTTCTGCGAGCGACGCAGCGCGAAGTGCAGCAGACCCGCACCCACCGTGTTCTGGGTGAGCTTGTCGATGATGACGAAGCTGCCGGTCTCACGGTTGTCGTTGTACGGGTCGAATGCGATCGGGCGATCGAGTCCGAGGTTGCACACACCGATCTCGTTGAGACCGAGGGTGTCGGCTGCGAGATGGTCGAGCGTGTTGACGTCCACCCGGTACTTCGGATTGTCGATCGTGAGTCCGACCGTGCGGGTGCCGATCTTCATCAGGTACGGGCGTCCGGGGAGCATCTCGTCCTCGTGCATCCACACGACGTGCGCTTCGAACTGGTCAGCCACCTCCGATGGCGGGTCGCCGGCGCAGATGAGATCGCCGCGTGACGCGTCGATCTCGTCGGCGAGCGTGATCGTCACCGATTGGCCGACGACCGCTTCTTCGAGATCGCCGTCCATCGTGACGATGCGATCCACCGTGGAGGTCGTCCCGGCCGGCAGGACCCGGATCGCGTCGCCCGGCTTGACCGTGCCGCCGACGACCTGGCCGGAGAATCCGCGGAAGTCGAGGTTCGGACGGTTCACCCACTGCACGGGCATGCGGAACGGCTGGTTGGCGCGAGCATCTTCGACCTCGACGTCTTCCAGGAACTGCATGAGCGACGGTCCGTCGTGCCACTCCATGTTTGGGCTGGGTACGAGGACGTTGTCGCCCTTGAGCGCCGACATCGGGATGAACTCGGCACCGATCAGACCGATCCGGTCAGCGAAGTCGAGGTACTCCTGCTTGATCGTCTCATAGGTGTCCTGGGAGTAGTCGACGAGGTCCATCTTGTTGATGGCGACGATGACCTTCTTGATGCCCAGCAGGTTGACGAGGTAGCTGTGGCGACGCGTCTGGGTGAGAATCCCCTTGCGCGCATCGACCATCAGGATCGCGACGTCAGCGGTGGACGCACCGGTGACCATGTTGCGCGTGTACTGCTCGTGGCCGGGGGTGTCGGCGACGATGAACTTGCGCTTCTCGGTCGAGAAGAACCTGTAGGCGACGTCGATCGTGATGCCCTGCTCGCGTTCGGCCGACAGCCCGTCGAGCAGCAGCGCGAAGTCGAGGTCGCCACCCTGGGTGCCGACCTTGGCCGAGTCGGCTTCAAGTGCGGCGAGGTGATCTTCGAAGACCAGCTGCGATTCGTAGAGCAGACGACCGATCAGGGTCGACTTGCCGTCGTCGACGGATCCGCAGGTGATGAAGCGGAGCAGCGACTTGTACTGGTGCGAGGTCAGGTAGGCCTCGATGTCCTCAGCGATGAGATCGGATGAATGTGCCATCAGAAGTACCCCTCCTGCTTCTTCTTCTCCATGGACGCCGAACCATCGAAGTCGATCACTCGACCCTGACGCTCCGACGTGGTGGCGAGGAGCATCTCCTGGACCACGTCGAGCAGGCTGGTGGCTTCGGACTCGATCGCACCCGAGAGCGGGTAGCAGCCGAGCGTGCGGAAGCGGACCGACTTGGTGACGGGCTCTTCGCCGTCACGCAGCTGGAAACGATCATCGTCGATCATGATCAGCGCACCGTCGCGCTCGACCACGGGGCGCGGCGCCGAGAGGTACAGCGGGACGATCTCGATCTGCTCGAGGTGGACGTACTGCCACACGTCGAGCTCGGTCCAGTTGGAGATCGGGAAGACGCGCAGCGTCTCACCCGGGCTGCGACGGCCGTTGTAGATGTTCCACAGCTCGGGGCGTTGACGCTTGGGGTCCCACTGGTGCTGCGGTGAGCGAACGGAGAAGATGCGCTCCTTGGCGCGGGACTTCTCTTCGTCGCGACGAGCGCCACCGAAGCACAGATCGAACTTGTACTTGTCGATCGCCTGCTTCAGGCCCTGGGTCTTCCACATGTCGGTGTGCACCGCCGAGCCGTGATCGAACGGGTTGATCCCCTGCTCGATGCACTCCGGGTTCTGATGCACGATCAGATCCATGCCGTATTCCTTGGCCGTGCGATCGCGGAACTCGTACATCGCGTTGAACTTCCACGTCGTGTCGACGTGAACCAACGGGAACGGAGGCACGCTCGGGTAGAACGCCTTGCGGGCGAGATGCAGCATGACCGAGCTGTCCTTGCCGACCGAGTAGAGCATCGCCGGACGCTCTGCCTCGCTCACCGCCTCGCGCATGATCTGGATCGCTTCGGCCTCGAGACGCTGAAGGTGCGTCAGCCGACTCTTCGTCAGTGTATTTGTCGTATTGTCCACCATTGCAGGGGACAATACTCATAACCGAGCGCCGACCGCAACCTCTTTCTCACTGAATGTGGTCAAGAGTTCGTCAGGCTTCGGTCGTCGACGCTGCCGTCGAAGCCGTGTGAGGTCATCGGCCCAACGGCCCCTGAACTTGAACTCAGCCGTGCCGGGCAGCGGTGTCGTTGCGGTACTCCGCAGCGAGGTCACCGACCGCAGCCGGAAGATTACCGTCCACGAGATCGGCGATCGTGACCGTCTCGAGCACCCGGCGAAGACTCCCCCGCACCGCCATCCAGACCTGCGGCAGCGCCTCGACGGGCTCGGGGTACGTGAGATCGCGCAAGCTCTCGTCGTGCACGTCGGCCAACGGGCCGTCGATCGCGCGGAACACGTCAGCCAACGTGATCGTCTCGGGAGGACGAGACAGCGTGAAGCCGCCATCGGGTCCACGCTTGGACCGGATCAACTCTGCACGCTTCAGATCTCTGAGGATGTCCAAGAGGTACTTGAGCGAGATGCTCTGACGAGTGGCGATGCCGTCGGCTTTCATCGGCGCACCGTCGCCGCCCGCGAGCTCCGCCGTGGCGCGCACCGCGTTGTCCACTCGCTCCGAGATCCGCATCGGCGACGACGCTATCGGTCGACTCCCGACCTCGACGGGAGCCCCGAGTCAGCGACCGCCCGGACGGCTCTCCGCGCTCGGGTGATGCTGGATCGATCGCATCCGGTCGAGCCACCCCAGCAGCACGGCGATCGCTCGTGGATCATGACGCAGTCGATGCCCTGCGCCTGCGAGCAGCGACAGCTCTGCATCCCCGTGTGCATTGACGAGCTGGCGGGCATCGGACACCGGAACGCTGTCGTCGTCGGCACCGTGCATCACGAGCATCGGCCGCGGCGCGAATCGGCGTGCCGCCGCGATGGGTCGAAACCGACGGAACTCACGCGTCCACTCGTCGATCGACGGCGGGAAGCTCCGATCGTGCACCGCCCCGATTTCGCGGGCGTGCTCGAGGAAGCGGCGCGGATGCTGCGCCCAGTCGTCAAAGTCCGCACGCGGGCTCAAGAGACCGACCGCCGACACCCTGGGGTCGTCGGCGCCCACGCACACGGCGATCGAACCGCCGGTGTTCGTGCCCAGGAGGATCACCCCGTTCGGTTGACTCACCGACATCAGGTGGGTGATCGCGTTGCGCAGATCGTCGACCCAACCCTGCAGCGAGAAGTCTCCCTGGCTCGTGCCGCACCCGCGGAAGTTGAAGGTCATCGTCACGCATCCGAGCGAGTTGGCCGCTCGGTCCATCAACTGGGGGAACGTGCCTGCCGACCGCTCGGCGTCGAGCGGCCCGATCGGGAAGCCGTGGCACAAGATGATGCCGGGACCCGACTGCACCGCTCCTGGCGGATGGCCGATGTGGCACGCGAGTTCGAACCCACTGGAATCGAAGGTCGAGTCCATACCGGGCATCAGAAAGACGTCGAGATCAGGCGCGGGGCTTGAGATGGCGGCGACGCTTGCCCGGCGTGGCGAGTGTGTAGCCGCGATTGCGCGCTTCGTCGAGCGTGTCGGGGCCGAAACCGAGCCCGACACCTTCGTCGGCGATCTCGTTGATGATGTCGTCGTCGTCCCAGGTGGTGAGGTCGTACACGAGCTGGGTGCGCTTGTCGCCGATGAAGCGGAAGCCCTCGAACTTCGGGTGGTGATCCATCACGGAGGTGAAACTAGCCGCACGGCCGCGCGAACCACCCGAACGAGCGTCGTCCGGCTTGGCGCTGCCCCGACGCGACGATGCCAGGCCACGCCCGGGACGGGCACAGCCTGGCATCGAACGGACTGACTTGGGCCTGAGGTCATCGTGACGACAACGACAGGTGTCGATGTCGACGCCACCGGGACCACTTGCGGCGATGACGATCAGCGGTGGTCGGCGGGAATTCGCCGGGCCGGTCCAGCCTGTCGACCTAGCGGCCGACCACCTCCAGGGTCCCCTGTTGTTCATCTGGCATGTTTGGACCACCTCCTGTCTCTGGTGTCGAGAACTGTAGAACAGGTTCAGCGACGAGACGAAGCGGGTTGTCGATCGGCGAAGCCTGGGTGGACCGGGACCCCCGCCGACTCAGTCGGCGATGACGTCGTCGAGCGGCGCCTGCGGGCCGACCGCACCGATCACTTCGAAGTACGCCAGGTGCGCCTCGCGGACGTTCACCGCATCGCCGTCGTCGAGCAGGTCCACGTCGGTGCGGTCCGCCTCGCCGAGCAGGTATGCCGTGAGGCCGTCCTCGGTGACCACGACCGTGTCGTCGATGTGCTGGCGTCGATCGACCACCTTGTCGGGTTGCAGCCCCTGGGCGTGCAGCCACTGCATGTGAAACACCAGCAGCTGCTCGACCTCGCCCGGTGTCAGCCGGGCCTGACTCTCGACCGGCAACCGATCGCACACGAAGTCGGTCGCCTCGTCGAGTGACCACACGGCCCGCGGAGCGACCGCATCGAGTCGATGCGCTTCACGCCCGACCACCACCGCGGCGATCACGAAGACGATCACCGCTGCGAGAACGACGAACAGAATCAACACGACGTCAACCTACCGATGGCACCGAACAGCGCGACCTCCCGCACCGAACCCCAGCCGTCCAGCGTGAGACTCCGAACAGCAAGAACCCTCGACCGGTCTCTGGCCACGGAGGCCGGAGCGGTCGAGGGCTCGTGACGGCGACATCGTCCCGAGTGAGGAACGATGACGGCGGTCGACGAACGAGTCGCCGAGCGTTCACGCCGGAGGTGGTATCAGATCCCGATGCGCTGAGCGAGCTGCTCGCGGTGGAACGTCGGATCCCCGAACATCAGCTCCGAGCTCTTCGCACGCTTGAAGTACAGGTGCGCGGGGTGCTCCCAGGTGAAGCCGATGCCGCCATGGATCTGAATGTTCTCGGCTGCCGCGTGGAAGTACGCCTCCGAGCAGTACGCCTTGGCGAGCGACGCCGTCGAGGCGAGTTCGTCGTTCATCTCCGACGCACACCAGAGGCCGTAGTAGGCGGCCGACTTGGCCGACTCGACCTCGAGCAGCATGTCGGCGCACTTGTGCTTGATCGCCTGGAACGAGCCGATCGGGCGACCGAACTGGACACGAACCTTGGCGTACTCGACAGCCTGCTCGAGCACCATCTGGGCGCCGCCCACCTGCTCGGCAGCGAGGCCGACAGCCACGAGGTCGAGAACCGTCGAGAAGACCTCCCACCCGTTGCCCTCTTCGCCGATGAGCGTTGCGGGCGTGTTGTCGAAGTCGATCTTCGCCTGCTTGCGGGTCTGATCCATGGTGGAGAGCTGCGTGCGGGTGATGCCCGAGGCGTCGCCCTGCACGGCGTAGAGGCTGGTGCCGGCGCCCGACTTGGCCACGACGATGATCAGGTCGGCGATGTGCCCGTCGATCACGAACGACTTCGTGCCGCTGAGCGTCACGTCACTGCCCGAGCCGGAGGCTTCGAGGGTGATGCCCGACTCGTCCCACTTGCCCGACGGCTCGACGTGGGCGACCGTGGCGATCGTGGTTCCGGCGGCGATGCCGGGCAGGTGCGCCTGCTTGGCAGCATCGTCACCCGAGTGGATGAGCGTGTTGGCAGCGAGCACGGCGGTGGAAAAGAACGGCGCGCACAGCAGGGCGCGACCCATCTCCTCGAGCACGATGCCGAGCTCGACGAAGCCGTATCCCGATCCGCCGTACTCCTCCGGGACCGCGAGGCCCTGCAGGCCCATCTGCTCGCCCATCTGCGACCAGACGGCATCGTCGTAGCCCTTGTCGGTCTCCATCTGCTCACGGACGGCCTCTTCGGAGCTCTTGGCTTCGAGGAAGGCACGCACGGTTTCGCGCAGCGCCTCTTGTTCTTCGGTGAATGCAAAGTTCATGAGCGAGATCGTGGCGCGCTTGCCAGGCGCGGCGCAACTCTGCTTGTGTACACACGTGGACACACATCCGAAAGCATCGACCGACACCCGATCTGCAGGCGTGCGCGAACTCCGGTCCGGGATCGCCGATGCCGTGCGGCGCGCCGCTGCAGGCGAGCGAACCATCGTCACCTCATCGGGAACACCCGTCGCACAGTTGGGCCCACTCGACGCCGATGCACCCGACCTGGAGCGCCTGATCGGGTCGGGCGCCGTCACGCCACCGAGGCACCACAGCGCATGGCGGGCACCCGAACCGGTTGCGGTCTGGGCCGGCGTCCGCATCGACCAGGTCCTGCGGGAACTTCGCGGATGACGGATTCGCAGCTCCACGAGCACGCGACACCCGGTGCATCGAGTCGCGCGCGATGACGGTGGTCCTGGACACGTCAGCGGTGCTCGCCATCGCCGTCGACGGACCCCAGCGCGCGACGGCACTCGCGGCACTCGATGTCGACGAGGTGTGGGCCGCATCCGCGATGGCGCTCACCGAGGCGCTCCCAGCAATCGACCGACTCGCGGACGACGACATTCTTCGACTCGACCTGGAGGACGCGATCAGAAGGCTCTGGGACCACCTTCACGTCGTCCCCGTCGACCAACGGTGCCTCGATGCCGCCGCCTCACTCGCGCGCTCTCAACCGGTCCGTCTCAGCGACGCCATCCACTTCGCCGCCGCGGGCCGACTGCCAGCACCCATCAGATTCGTCACGTTCGACCCGACGCACATCGGGGTCGCGATGGGCCTCGGGTTCGACGTGATCTCAACCTAAAGTTCAGGTCGAGGTCAATGAGGGACGGCGGCGGCGAGTTGCCAGGCCGGACGCGGCACCCGGGCTCAGTTGACCCGGATGAGGCGGAACGTGTCGGTGTCCTGCGAGATGCCGGCGACCACGCCCACGAGATCGCCCGTTTCGACGAGCCCGTCGCGCCGAGCCCGATTGACCGCCTGGCGGACGCGCTCGACATAGTCCGGCGTGTCAGTCTCCAGCAGCAGCGGCACCACGCCCCAACTCGACGCGAGCTGACGGACGGTTTGCGGGTTCGGACTGAATCCGAGAATGGTCGAACGGGGGCGGAACCTCGCCATCGACCTCACGGTGAACCCCGACTCGGACACGCACAGGATCGCGGCCAAGTGGGCCGAGACCGCGGCCCGTGCCGCCGCGATGGTGATCGCGTCGGTGATCGTCGTCGTGTCGTTGTCGGTCCGCCCGGCCATCCGCAGCTCAGCGACTTGCTCTGCCCATCCGGCATGGTCGAACCGCTCGTCGGCCGTCTCCGCGATCTGCGCGATCATCGCGACGGACAGCGCCGGCTGTGCGCCGATCGCCGTCTCCGCCGACAACATCACCGCCGACGTTCCGTCGAACACCGCATTGGCGACATCGGTCGCCTCGGCTCGCGTCGGTGACGGCGCCGTCACCATCGAGTCGAGCATCTGTCCCGCCGTGATGACCGGAAGGCCACCTGCGATGCAGTCGCGGATGATTCCCTTCTGCACGTGCGGCAGATCCTCCAGTGGACTCTCCATACCGAGACCGCCACGGGCCACCAGCACTGCCGATGCCGCTTCGATGATGCCGTCGAGTTCGGGCACCGCAGCCGCAGACTCGACCTTTGCGACCAGGAGGGGACCCCGCGGATGAGGCTCGAGGCCGAGACCGCGCAGTTCGGCGCCGTTGCGCACGCTGACCGAGACGATGTCGACGCCCTCCTCGACGAAACGCTCGACGACCGCGCGGTCAGCATCGGTCACCGCTCCGAGATCGTTGGTCGCGAACGGGATGTTCACGCCCGATCGACCGTTGAGCCGGCCGCCGGTGACCACGCGACACAGCACTTCGGGATCGCGCACCGACTCCACCACCACGACGACTTCCTCGCCGTCGCCGATCGAGATCCGATCGCCGACGCGGCAGTCCTCGACGAGGTGTGAATAGTCCACGTAGATGCGCTCGGACGAACTCTCATCGCTCCCACCGACCAGTGCGACCCGCTGACCGGCCACGAGTTCCATGCCGGTGCGCGGCGTGCGCCCGATGCGGATCATGGGACCGGGGAGATCGATCATCGTGGCGACCACCAGCCCGAGCTCGTCGGCGACCTCGCGGACCTTGCGATGCTTCTCGATGGCCGTGTCCAGCGGCGTGTGAGCGATCGAGATGCGCGCCACATCCATGCCGGCGCGCATCATGTCAGCGATGACCGACGTGTCGGAGCTGGCCGGACCGATGGTTGCGATGATCTTGGTGCGACGTGCCACGAGCGGTCACGGTACCGCGACGCCTGCAACACTGCTGCCATGTCGAAGATCCCGTCGAACACACTGCACTGGTCCAACGCCGACGCCGAGATCCACAGGGTCGTGGTCGGACCCTATGAGAACAACGTCTTCGTGGTGCGCTGCACCCGCACTGGCGACGCAGTGCTGATCGATGCCGCGAACGAACACGAGATGCTCCTCGAACTCTGCGACGCGCTCGGCGTCACTCGCGTCCTCGAGACTCACGGACACTGGGATCACATCCAGGCCGTCCCGGCGATGCGCGAGGCCGGCTACGAAGTCGCCGTCACCAAGCTCGACGCACCGAAGCTCGACGAAGTCGGCTACGACGTGTTCCTCGACGACACCGAGGTCATCGAGTTCGGCAAGCTCCGACTGCACGCGATCCACAACCCGGGCCACACGCCGGGATCGATCTCGTTCGCGCTCGAGAACACTCCCTTGCTCTTCACCGGCGACACGCTGTTCCCGGGCGGTCCGGGCAACACGAGTTTCGAGGACGCGTCGTTCGACACGATCATCGACTCGATCACCAACAAGCTCTTCACCTTTCCCGACGACACGATCATCCTCCCCGGACACGGCCTCGACTCGACGATCGGCAACGAACGCCCGCACCTCGAAGAGTGGATCGAGCGCGGTTGGTGACCCGATGAGATATGACCAGCGGCCACTCGACCACACGCCGGTTCACACCGACGATCTGCCGCCCACCCCGATTCGCGACCGCAACGTTCCGGCCACGGCCTGGGTCGAGGCGCCCGCCACGCTGCTCGCCCTCGGCGATGACCTGCCGGATGCGCCCGTCGCCGAATACAAGCGTCGCATCGGACCGTGGATCCTCTGGCGCGCCGGACCGGCCAGGAAGGGCGACGCTCGGTACTGGGTGACCCACGACGCGAGTGGTGCTGAGTACTCGCTCCGGCTGTTTCCCGACGGCTCTGCCGACGGCGTCGGCCCGAGCGGTGTGCGGCACGATCGCTTCCGATCGTGGAAGGAAGACCTCCGCGACTCCGCCGAAACGATCGAGATCGCCGAGGTCACCTGACGTCAAGCCGGCGAGAAACAGTCGTCCTCGATCTTCTCGCCGGTGACGTCGAATGCTTCGGAATCGGAGTCCGGGTTCTCGAAGACCTCGAGGCCGGCAGCGGCCTCCTCGTCGGACAGTGCGCCGACGATCTCGCGAATGCAGTCCTCGTCGACTGCGATCGCTCCGTCGGTGTTGAAGTCGGCAATCGCCGCGATCGCTGCGTCGGCGAGCTCGGCCTGCGGACCGTCACCGGCGGCGTCGTCCGATCCACATGCTGCGAGTGCGATCGAGGCTGCTGCCAAGGCAGCCATGGTCGTGCGTGTTGTCCTCATGGGAGATCTCCGTCTCTGTCGTACCCGGCGGTGGCCGAGTGACGACGGAAGCTACGGACGCGCCATCATCGCGGCGTCATCCGACCTCGGCGACCGAGCCCGTGCAACGTGTCGCTCAGATCGGAAGGTCGCCGGTGGCGCGGCGAGTCGAGCCGGCATCGGTGTAGGCGGCGATCGTTCGCTGCGCGATCCGCATCTGGTGCACTTCGTCAGCGCCATCGGCGAAGCGCGCCCAGCGGGCGTGCTGATACATATGTGCCAACGGCGTATCGGTCGAGTAGCCGAGGGCTCCGTGGACCTGGATCGAACGGTCGATCACCCGGTTGAGCATGTTGGCGACGAAGTGTTTGGCCATCGACACCTCACCCTTGAAGTCGACGCGCTCGTCGGCGGGCGTGTCGTCGCCCTGCAGGTGCGCTGCATCGATCTTCGATGCAGCGTGGAGCACCATCAGCTTCGACTGGTACAGCTCCATAGTGGAGTCGGCGATCAACCACTGGATGCCCTGTTTCTCGGCGAGCATCGAGCCGTGCGAGTAACGGTTGAGGGAGCGGTCGACCATCATGTCGAGTGCGGTCTCGGCTTGCGCGATCCATCGCATGCAGTGCGCGAGTCGGGCAGGACCGAGGCGATACTGCCCGAGCAGATGGCCTTGGCCACGTCCACCGAGCATCTGATCGTTGTGAACACGAAGGTCCTCGATCACGATCTCCGAGTGGCCCGTGCCGCCGTGCATCGTCTCGACCTCTCGCACATCGTTCCACCCCTCGGCCGGGAGGTCGACGATGAACGCAGAGTTCGCTGCCTGGGGGATGTCGGGATTCTCCTCGGTCCGACACACCAGGATCGCGAACGACGCTCGTCGCGCGTTCGAGATGAACCACTTGTGTCCGTTGATGACCCACTCGTCGCCGTCTTGATACGCGTGGGTCTTGATCAACGTCGGATCGGAACCAGCGACCTCCGGCTCGGTCATCGCGAAGCACGACCCCTTGATCGTCCCTTCGCAGAGTGGCTTGAGATAGGTCTCCTTCTGGGCGTCGGTGCCCCAGTGCAGCAACGTGTGCATGTTGCCCTCGTCGGGCGCCATGCAATTGAACACCCATGGGCCGTAGTACGACTTGGCGGCTTCGGCCTGCACCATCGCCAACTCGACGTGTCCGAGCCCCATGCCCCCCCACTCCGGCGGCATGTGCGGCAACCAGATCCCTTCGGCGTGGGCGGCCTTGCGGAGTGCGATGAGCTGGCGGATCCGCTCACCACCCTCAGCGCCCTCCAGCTCCCGTTCGGCGGGAGTGATGACCTCCTCGACGAAGGTGCGGATCCTCATCCGCAGGGCCTCGAGCTCGGGAGTGAGAGTGAAGTCGATCGCCATTCCGACAGGGTGTCAGATGGTTCGATCGTCGGGCGAAGCCGTCGAGACTCGCGCGCCAATTCCCTCAAGTGAAGGACCGCCTGCGACGATGGAACCTGGTGGATCTCCCCGCTGACGTCGCTGCGATCGGTTGGACCGGCCGCGCCGCGCCTGCGGACACCCCAGAGTCACTCGCCGCAGAAGCGCGCCGCAACGGCACCAATGTCGATCGAGGACTCGCTGCCCGCGTCGATGCCTTGATCGAACGCACGAGCGACCCACGTGACCTCGGCCGCCTCTGGATGACGCGAGCCGTGGCGTGCCAGGGCAACGGCGATGCAACCGAGTCCGCCGAGGCGGCGCGCACCGCTGTGCCGTTCCTGGTTGCGGCCGACCTCACGGGTGAGGCGGCTTTCGCGGCGGCGACCGCTGCGGTGTTCCTCGACCAGTGCGGCGACATCGACACCGCCATCGAATTCGCTGTCGACGCCCTTGTCATGCTCGGTGAGCCGCCCTCTCATCCGCCAGATCAGCCACCCCAGCTCGAAGAAGTCCGCGCTGCACTCGGGGTCGCTGGCTTCTTCTTGCGCCGATCGGCCTTCGAGCTCGCGATTCAGGCAGCACGCCGCGCCTTCCACGACGGCAAGAAGGTGGCGGGGGCCAGCGTCGACGCACTCGCGTTCTCGTACGGCTACGCCGCGAGCGAGGCAGCGCACGTGACGGGCGAATCCGCGAGGCGGGCGTGGCTCATCTCAGAGATCGAGTCGGTGATCGATTGGCTCGTCGAAGACGGTGCGGATTGCCCGACGAACGTCTTGCTGACCAACACATTGCGCGGCGAGATCCGACACGCCAACGGGCTACCGAGCGCTGACCTCGACCTCGACGCAGACGAGTCGCTGTACGGCGACGTCATCGGCGACCTCGTGGCCTGGCACCGACTCGTCCGGGGAACGTCAGCCGCCTTCGACGACCGTCCGCACGACGCGATCAAACAGCTCGACCTCGCGCTCCCCGGCCTCGAGGCGAGCTCGGACAATCATTGCATCGCCCGAGCGCTTCGCCAGCGATCACTCGCTCATCTCCGAATGGGTGATCCCGTGTCAGCTCACACCGACGCGCTCGACCTCGCCGATCGGACGCGCCGGTGGCAGATCGACCAGGTCGGTGGGATGGCCGACCAGCTCGCCCGCCGCGCTGACCTCGAGCGCTCCACTGCCACGCTGGAGGAAACCGCTGCCCGACTCGCCGATGACATCGACCGCGACGCCATCACCGGTGTCCGATCGCGTCGGTGGCTGGAACGACATCTGGACCACTTGAGCGAGTCGCTTCTCGATGGCGCGATCGTGATGTGTGACATCGACCGATTCAAGGCCGTCAATGACAACTCCGGCCACCACGTCGGCGACGCCGTACTGCGCGAGTTCGCCGAGGTCGTGAACAGCGCCACCGGCTCAGGAACCGTCGCACGGTTCGGTGGCGAGGAATTCGTCATCGTCCTCGACGACGTCGATGCCGAGACCGGGCGCCGGGTGGCCGAACGGGTGCGCGTCTCCGTCGAAGCGCACGATTGGACCCGAGTCGCCGCCGACTTGTCGCTCTCGGTGAGTTGCGGCGTCGCAGCCGGGCGCCTCACCGAGGTTCGAAGCCTTCTCGTCGACGCCGACCAGCGTCTTCTCGAGGCGAAGCGTCTCGGTCGCAACCGCGTCATCGACGTCTGATCTTCGCCGGTCCGGCAGAATCGGACGATGCCACGCGTCTCGGCGGGACTCGCCACCCTCGTGCTCACACTCGCTGCGGCGTGCTCCTCGAACGACGGATCCGACGCGGTGGTGATCGACGATCCCTCGACCACCAGTCCAGCGACCGTGGCCGACCGCGGATCGCCGGGCGTGTTCTCCGAGAACGACCCGATCGAGGTTGCGGTGGATGACGCCGTCACCTCCTCGACCACGGCGACTCAGACGACGACGGCAGCACCCACATCGTCCACCGTGACGACCACCGTGACGACCACCGTGGCGCCGACCACCGTGGTCGCTGCGAACCCCGACGGGTCGTTCGATCTGACCGCTGAGCTGCTGTTCCTCGGCACCTCGGTGGAAGGCCGCGGGATCGTCGCCGAGCGCTACGGCTCGATCGGAGGTCGACGAGTACTCGTGATCGGCGTCATCCACGGCAACGAAGATGCCGGCGTCCAGATCGTCGATGAGCTCCGGTCGCGGGCGGTCGCCGGCCAGGGTCCCGATGGTGTCGAGATGTGGTTGGTCGAGACCATGAATCCCGACGGCCAGGCGGTCCAGGACCGACACAACGCCAACGAGGTCGACTTGAACCGAAACTTTCCGCTGCGGTGGGGGCCGATCGGCCAGCCGGGCGACGGCCAGTACGCCGGCACCGGCCCGGCGAGCGAGCCCGAGACACAGGCGATGGTCTCGTTCATCTCACAACTCCGGCCCGACATCGCCGTCTGGTATCACCAGGACGCGAACCTGATCATCCCGTCGTCGGGTCGTGACGGTCGGATCCGAGCGAAGTACGCCGAGCTCACCGGCTTGCCGATCGCCGACTGCTGCGACGGTGGGATCTACACCGGGATCGCCGCCACGTGGGCGCGAGACGAACTCTCCGATCTCGGATCGGTGGCGTTCATCGTCGAGCTGCCGGGTGGCGAGCTCGATGCGACACAGGTGACGACCCATGCAGATGCGATCTCGATCATCGCCGCAACCGCAGGCGTGATCTGACTCGTCAGATCGACGCGTTCCCGGCCACGCGACGCCCGCTCACCCAGACATCGCTGATGTCGGCCGGCGACGCGAGGCGGACGATCTTCTCGAACGTGCGCTCGTCATCGTCGATGCCGTCCCAGACCCGCAGCGCCGATCCCGGGCGAGCGGTGTCGACTGGGACGGCGTCGAAGTGCCGGCCCGCTTCGAGCACGCCGACATCAAGGCCCAGCAGATCGGCACCGCCAGCGGTGGCCATCCAGAACGCCTCGAGAATCGACAGGCGTGAACCAGCCACGCCTCGAAACGATGGCTCGACGTTCGCGTCGACTCCGTCGTCGAGGAGCCGAGACATCGTGACGGCTTCGGCGCACTGGCGCAGGATGCTCGGGCTCGCGCCACCGGCCACGTCGGTACCGAGCCCGACCCGCACCTCGGCTTCCATCGCCCGACGAGCCGGAAACACCGCATTGGCGAAGTACGCGTTGCTCAACGGACAGTGCGCGACGCCTGCACCACGGCGGCGGATCGTGTCGAAGTCGTCGTCGCCGAGGTGGTCGCCGTGGGCGAGCACCGTGTGGTCACGAACCAGCCCGAACTCGTCGAGTGCGCGGGTGTCGGAGCGACCGAACCGCTCGAACGCATAGCCATGCTCCCAGTCGCTCTCGGAGCAGTGGGTCTGGACCCGGACACCCGTCGATGCGGCAAGATCCCCGAGCCCGGTCAACAGTTCGTCGCTGCACGCCGGCGCAAACCGGGGTGTGATGATCGGTTCGACCAACTCCGAGTCGATCCCACGGATCGCCTCGATCGACGCCGCCGACGCCGAGACCCCTGCGACCGCATCGGCATCGCGGTACCACTCGGGTGTTCCCTCGGGATGGTCCATCGCCACCCGACCGACCAATGCCCGCTGTCCGGCGTCGACACACGCCCGCGCCAGCATCGTCGTGGTGGCGACGCTGACGGTCGCGTAGTAGGCCACCGTGGTCGTGCCATGTGCGAGCAACGTCGACACCATCGCCGGCCAGACCTCAGCGGCGAATGCAGGATCAGTCAGCCGTTGCTCGAGCGGGAAGGTGTGCTCGAACAGCCACGTCTCGAGCGGCAGGTCGAGACCGGTGCCGAGCTGCGGCCATTGCGGTGCGTGGAGGTGAGTGTCGACGAGTCCGGGAACGAGCACCGTGCTCGGCGGCAGCACGACGTCGACGTCATCGGGGCCCGCTGACGGCTCGACCGACTCGATGCGGCCAGAACCATCGACCGAGATCACGACATCACGCTGGACGTCGAGCCGGCCGCTCGTCGGTGTCTGCATGATGGTGGCGTGGACGGTCGTGCTCACGTGCGGCACCGTAGTCACCGGCCCTAGCGTGTCGACCATGGCCGACCGCTTCTTCCCATACGACGTCGACCGTCGCTTCTCGCTGCTGCTCGCCCCGCTGCTCCTCAAGCCGAGCCACGGCGTGACCATCACCGACGACACGCTTCGCGCCACCTTCGGCATGGCCAAGATCGAGACGCCGCTCGCCAACGTGGTGGGCACGTCCATCTCCGGACCGCACCAGTGGTTCAAGGCGATCGGGCTCCGCCTGAGCTTCGCCGACGACGGCGTCACCTTTGGCACCAACGCCCGGCGCGGATTGTGCATCGAGTTCGCCGATCGAATCGGTCCGGTCATCGGCCCGCGCCGGCACTCCGCGCTCTGGGTGTCTGTCGCCGATTGCGACGGCCTCGCCGACGCGCTCGCATGATGTCGCGGTGAGCGCGGGAACGTTCACCGCGACGAAACACGGTGAACACATGCTCTGTTCACAATCGCAGACATGGCGAGGGGACCCGTGGCCCACCGATGATCGAGTCGGTCGACCCCTTCATCGGCACCGGGCCGACCGACCTTCCTGATCAGACCGGGCTCGCCGCCGCGTGGTGGTGGCCGAAGCCCCCGGTCGGCAACACCCACCCAGGCGCCACGCACCCGTTCGGCATGGTGTCGGCATGCGCGTACTCCGGCGGATATCCCACCGGCTACGGAGCACATGAGCGCTCGACCGAAGGGCCGCCCCGCCGGTTGACCGACACCCATGACGCCTCAGGATTCACACACTTCCAACAGTCGGGAACGGGTGCGATCCGCAAGTACTACAACTACCTCCGCGTCACGCCGGTCCTGGCCCGCACAGACCGGACGACCGATCTCGCCGTCATCGACGAGTCGGTGGCGATCGTCGACGAGGACGCATCCCCCGGTTGGTACCGAGCACGACTCGCGAACGGCGTCGTCGTCGACCTCACGGTCGGACCGAAGTCGGCGGTCCATCGCTACACGTTCGACGAGTCAGGCCCGGCGTCGATCGTGCTCGACTGTTCGCACGGCGGTCTGAAGATCGACCACGGCGCCACCGTTCCGTTGCGTGCCGACATCCGCGGAGGCGTGGGCGGAATGGCCGCGGGTGACGTCGTCATGGAGGGGGTTCCGATCTCGTTCCACGTCGAGTGCGACGGTCCGACACGCGGCGACGACTGGCGCCGCCAACTCTGGTACGACCACCGCCTGATGCCGGGGAGTAATCACCTGAGCTTCGACACCATTCGGCCATCGACGCTGCGACCGTTCGGTCTGGTGTGGACCGGCACGGTCGAAGCCGGCGACACCGTCGAGGTCCGCCTCGGTTTCTCCCTTCGCGGCAGCGAGCAAGCCGAACACAACCTCGGGAACGATCTGCGCCAAACGCGCGCCGAAGACCGTCGCGAGCAGTTCACCTCGCGACGGATCGACACCGGCCGCTCTTGGGTCGATCATCTCGATCGGATCGAGGTGGAGACGGACTCCGACGAACAGCGCACGGTCTTTGCGACAGCGCTCTACCACTCACTGATCAAGCCCTGCTTCGCAGCGAACGAGAGCCCGTTCTGGCCGAGCAACGGGGCATTCGCCTTCGACATCTGCACGATGTGGGACATCTACCGCACACAGCTGCCGCTGATCACCGCGCTGTTCCCGGAGCGCGCCGTCGAGCTGGCCAACGCACTCCTTCGTGTCGCGGAAGAAGAGGGAAACCTACCGATCGGCTATCGAATGGCGCGGGGAGCCGATCGCTTCTTCCGCCAGGGCAGTGCGCTGGCTCACACCTTCTTCGCCGATCTGTGTTCGCTCGGGTTGCCCGACATCGACTGGGAGCGCGCCCTCAGCCATCTCGACGCCGATCTGCGACGCCAGTTCGGCGAGGACTACCTCGAACACGGCATCGTGCACCCGATCTCCCACACGCTCGACCTCGCGGACGGCTACCACTGCACGGCCGGCATCGCTCGGTCCGTCGGCGACGTCGAGCTGGCCGAGCGTTTCGACGCGCTGGCCACGCGATGGCCGAACGCCTTCGACCCCAGCACCGGTCTCCTCGTGGACTCGACGCTGTACGAGGGCGGAACGTGGAACTACTCGTTCCGGCTGCTGCACGACATGGCTGCGCGCATCGAGTTGGCCGGCGGAGAGCTCGCATACCTGGAACTCCTCGACCGGTTCTTCGGTGTCGACTCACCACCGGTGAAGCAACTCGGCGTCGACCCAACCATGGACGAGATCGCCGCCGGCTATGCGCTCAACCGCTTCGAAGGACTCAACAACGAGCCCGACATGGAGGCGCCATGGTCGTACCACTGGTTGGGCCGGCCTGACCGAACCGCGGAGATCGTCCATGCGATCGTGCATCAGCAGTTCGGTCCGGGTCGTGGTGGGTTGCCCGGCAACGACGACTCCGGCGGCCTGAGCTCGTGGTACGTGTGGGCCTCGCTCGGCCTGTTCCCGGTCGCGGGCCAGCAACTCGTCATGCTCAACGCACCGTCGTTCGAGCGGTCGGTGATCCACATCGCCCGAGGACCGCTCACCATCGAGACCACCGGCTTCGTCGCTGCGACCGTGCAGTACGTGCAATCGGTGCATCTCGACGGCACTCCCCTCGATCGCTCGTGGCTCACGCTCGACGAGTTCCATGCCGGCGGCGTGCTCTCGATCGACCTGGCCGACGAGCCGTCGGCATGGGCGACCCACACCCGGCCGCCTTCCGTCTCCGCGATTCCCCCCACCCAGGAGCCCCGCTCATGACCATGATCTCCGACCACCTCGACGCGACCTCACCGGGGCTTCCTCCGCTCGAGTCGGAGGCGCCGCCGATCAACCCGTCGAAGCGCCTGGTGATCGTCGTGCGTGCCGATCCGGTGATCTGCGGACACTCCGGCGAGGCACGCAACCTCGCCGAGGCCGCGCTGACTCGAGGGTACGACGATGTTCGCATCGTCACCTGGCCGATCGACGCGCTCCAGGCAGCAGGCCTGCCCCTCAAGCCACTCCACTCCGTTCTGCCGTACTCAGCCGGCATCACGGTCGAACGCCCCGAACCCGTCGGCGACTACAAGGTGCCCGACGGCCGTCACCTCGGCGGAATCGTGGGCCGTCTGGTCGAGCTGTTCACCGAAGGTGTGCCGACGACGGCGATGTCGCTCTACCTCACGCCGCACGACACCGCCGTCTCCCAAGCGGCACAGATCGCCCGCTCCACCGGCATGTGCGCACCCCTCACCACCATCGCCGAAGCCGTTGGCTCCGACATCACCAACGTGGTGCGCAGTGCCGTCGAACAGGGCCGCTTCGGTGCCGCGGCCAATGTGCTCTCGACCTACCTCTCCAACGACGTGTGCGTCGCGGTGTCCCAGTACACGAAAGACCTGATCGTCGACTCGGCGACCGCTGTCGACCAACGTTGGGGGACGCAGTTCGCACCGGCGTGCGCCGAACGCGTCGAGATCTCCTACCCGGCAATCGACTCGTCGAGCTACACCGATCTCGACCCTGACGAGACCGACCGGCGCCTCGCAGAACGCGGCCTCCGACGCGACGGCTACGTGATGTTCCTCTCCCGCCTCGCCAAGGCGAAGGGCGTCGACGACCTCATCAACGGGTTCGCGATGAGCGCCGCCCGTTCACACACCACGCTGGTCATCTGCGGCAGCGGGCCCGAAGCAGCCGACCTCCGCGCACTCGCTGCTTCGACGCCCGAGCCCGAGCGAATCGTCTTCCTCGACGACGTCGACGACGCCGAGAAGCCACACCTGATGGCAGGCTCGTCGGCCTACGTGCTCGCCAGCAAGCCGCGGCCGGAGTTCGTCGAGACCTTCGGCATCGCGCTCGCCGAGAAGATGCTCGCCGGCGGAGGCCCGATCATCACGTGCGACACCGGCGGCATCCCCGAGGCGATCGGACCACACGCCAAGATCGTGCCACCGGCGTATCCGGTGGCGATCGCAAACGCGCTCAGCGAGGTCATCCTCGGGATGTCGAGCGGCGAGCGAGCCCGCTGGGGACGAACCGCCCGGTGCTTCGCGATGCAGTTCGACCGAACGGCGGTCTTCGACCGGCTGATCGGCTACGCGAACGCGACCGACACCGCTGCTGCCTGACCGGCGGCCAGGCGGTCACACGAAGCGGGCGAAGACCTCCAGCGGTTCGCGCTCCGAACGGATCGAGTTGATCGGGTGCGCCGAGTCAGCCGTGCCGATCGCCATCCCACAGAAGATCTGCTGCTCCTCCGGTGCGTCGACGAATTCGCGGACCGCCGCCTCGTGAACGGCCCACGCCTCCTGTGCGCACGTGTCCAGACCAGCTTCTTGTGCAAGCAGCATGAACGTCTGGAGGAACATGCCGAGGTCAGACCACTGCGGCGGCCCCATCTGACGGTCGACGAAGCAGAAGAACGCCGCCGGTGCGCCGAAGAAGTCGAGGTTCTTGGCGAACTGTCCGAGTCGGCCGGCCTTGTCCTCTCGCTCGATGCCGATCGCCGCGTACATCTGCTCACCGATCGCGAAGCGCGACGACCGGTACGGCTCGGTGAGCCCCTTTGGGTAGATGTCGTACGCCGGTGCGCCGGGCTGACGCTGCGCGATGAACTCGCGAAAGCGCGTCATCGAATCACCGTTGACGACGTAGACGCGCCACGGTTGAACGTTGCCGCCCGAGGGTGAGCGCGATGCGGTGACGAGCAGCTGACGCAACACGTCGTCGGACACCGGGTCGGGAAGGAACGCGCGGATCGATGCGCGGCGCTCGACCGCATCGGTGACCTTCATCGCACGCCCTGCGGCATCACGAGTGCTTTGGCGCCAGTGGCCATCTTCGCGTACTGCGCCACGTTGGCCGCATCGACGGCGTCGTCCAGCGAGAGGCGCATGCCGTAGCCACTGGCGAAGGTCGTCGTGATCTCGTTGGCGACACGGTCGCGCAAGCGTTGCGCGTCGGCGCCCATCTTGGCGAGGAACGGCGTGAGCAGCCAGCCTCCGACCGACCAGCCGAGGCCGAACGAGCGATTGAGGACTGTGGGGCTGCGATCGAGCCCGCCGTAGATGTAGGCCTGCTTGAGGGTGTCAGAGCCATAGCGGTTGTACTCCGCACCCTCGGTGGCCACCTTCTCCATCCGGCCGAGGATCGTCCCGACGAGGTCCCCACCACCGATCGCATCGAACACGATGGTTGCCTTCGTGGCGCGAAGGGCGTCGGTCAGATCGTCGACGAACGAGTCGGAACTGGAATCGACCACGTGAGTCGCGCCCTGGCTCTTGAGCATCTCGACGTGTTCGGGCTTGCGCACGATGTTGACGAGGTCAACGCCGTCGTCGTTGCAGATCCGCTGCAACATCTGACCGAGGTTGGAGGCACCGACGGTGTGCACGATCGCGGTGTGTCCCTCGCCGCGCATCGTCTCGCCCATGCCGAGTGCCGTGAGCGGGTTGACGAACGACGATGCGGCGTCCACCGGGTCGGTGCCCTCGGGCATCGGGAGGCAGGCCATCACATGGACCACTCGGTACTCGGCGTATGCATCGCCTGACACGAATCCCACCGTGCGGCCGATCAGCGCTTGCGCCGCGTCCGACGACCCCGCCGCCACGACGACGCCGCCGCCTTCGTTGCCGGCCACCAGCGCCTTGTCGAACCGCGCTTTGAGTGCACCGAGACCCTCGATGATCGGTGCGCTCGTCGACCCCTCACCGTTGGTGAACGACGCTGGGTCGGCATTCGCGACGAGGAGCGCGAGGTCACTCGGATTGATCGGCGCTGCCTCGATTCGGACGACGACCTGATCGGGTCCGGGCGTCGGGAGGGCAGCCTCGTGGAGCGCGAGCGAGATCGTGCCGTCGTCGGAGACGGTCGATCTGAGCTCGCGGGTCGTGGAGGGGACGAAGTCGGTCATCGCGCCATCCTGGCGCATCTTGGACGCTCCGGAGGACTCGGCCAAGATGACAGGGTGACTCCGGCCGACGATCTCATGCAACAGGCCGTGCGCGCTGCTGACGAGGTGCGTTGCCACACGTCACCGAACCCGTGGGTGGGCGCTGCGATCGTGGTCGGCGACCTCGTCTGGTCCGGCGGCACCGAACCACCGGGCGGCGCGCATGCGGAGGTCGTGGCGATGCGCCGAGCGATCGCGGACGGTGCTGACCTCCGCGGCGCGACCCTCGCGACCACCCTCGAGCCATGTGCACACACCGGGCGCACCGGCCCGTGCACCGAGGCGATCATCGAGGCGGGCATCGGCCGAGTGTTCGTCGCGCTCGAAGACCCTGACCCACAGGTCGCAGGCCGTGGGATCGCGGCGCTTCGCGCCGCAGGGATCGATGTCGTCGTCGGCGTGGGGGCCGAGCCTGTCGAAGCTCAGCTCGCCGCGTACCTGCACCATCGTCGCACCGGCCGCCCCTACGTCGTGCTGAAGATCGCGGCCACACTCGACGGTCGAACCGCTGCAGCTGACGGCTCCAGCCAGTGGATCACGAGCCACGAGGCACGAATCGATACCCGTCGGATCCGAGCCGAGAGCCAGGCGATCCTGGTGGGCGCCGGCACGGTCCGCGCCGACGACCCGTCGCTCACGGTCCGGTTCTTCGACGGACCCGATCCCCGCCGAATCGTCCTCGGGACTGCGCCCGCAGGTGCGAAGGTCCACCCGTGCACCGAGTGGCGCGGTGACTTGGCCGACCTACTCGACGAACTCGGCGGTGAGGGAGTGTTGCAGCTGATGGTGGAGGGTGGGGCCAACACCGCCGCCCAGTTCCACGCCGAGGGCCTCGTCGACCGCTACGTCGTCTACGTCGCACCGGCCCTTGCGGGCGGCGATGACGCTCGTTCGATGTTCGTCGGCGCCGGAGCCCCGACGATCGATGTCCTCACCCGCGGACGCTTCGCGGGAGTCGAACGTTTCGGCGACGACCTCCGCATCGAACTCGTCGTCGACTGAGCACACCGGGTCGAGCGTGCCCGACCCACTCGGAAACGTCTCAACCGATGTGGTCGAGACGGCGGCGCTTCGATTCGAGATAGGCGCGCGACTGCGGCGTGTGGGCGACATCGATCGGGACCATCTCCTCGACGACGACGCCGTGCTCGGCGATCCCGGACGCCTTCGCGGGATTGTTCGAGATGAGACGAACAGATCGCACGCCGAGGTCGAGCAGGATCGCCGCGGCGACGTCGTACCGGCGTGCGTCGACCGGAAGCCCTTGCGCGGTGTTCGCATCGACCGTGTCGAGACCCTGGTCCTGGAGTTCGTACGCCTTGATCTTGTTCGCGATGCCGATCCCGCGACCCTCGTGACCGCGGAGGTAGACCACCACACCGGCCCGCCCGTCACCGGCTTCGACGAGAATCGCCTGCCTCGCCGCGGCGAGCTGCTCACCGCAGTCGCACTTCGCCGAACCGAGCACGTCACCGGTGAGGCACTCACTGTGCAGCCGGACGAGCACGGGTTGCGACGACTCGACCGACGGATCGCCGGCGATCAGCGCCACGTGTTCGTGGCCGTCGGCGGCCCGGTACGAGACGATCCGGAAGTCGCCGACGTCGGTCGGGAGTTGCGCATCACCGACCCGCTCGATCACACAGCCACCCGGCCGTAGTTGGTCGTGCGCTGCGCGAGCGGGCGGCCGAGCGTCTCGGCGAATTCGGCGAACTTGTCACCAGTCATCGCCTGTCCGTGACTCGCACCGGCCGCTCGGGAGATGTTCTCGTCCATCAGCGTGCCGCCCAGGTCATTGCACCCGGCGTTCATCATCTGCGCAGTCCCGGCCAGACCGATCTTGACCCAGCTCGCCTGAACGTTCGGAATGAGCTCGCCGTAGGCGAGACGGGCAACAGCATGGACGAGCAGATTCTCTCGGAACGTCGGCCCGCGACGCGCCTTGCGCTGGAGGTAGATCGGCGATGCCATGTGCACGAACGGCAGCCCGACGAACTCGGTGAACCCGACCCGGCCGGCCGCCACGTTCTCCTTCTGAAGGTCGCGAGTTCGCACGAAGTGGCGTGCCTGATGGATCGTTTCCTCGACGGCGCCGAACATCATCGTGACGTTCGAGTGCAGCCCGATCGAGTGTGCGGCTCGGTGGGCCTCGAGCCACTCTTCGGTGTTCACCTTGTCGGGGCACAAGATCGCCCGAGCTTCGTCGTCGAGGATCTCTGCGGCCGTGCCCGGCAACGAGGCGAGGCCGACGTCCTTGAGGCGCTGCAGGTAGGTGGGAAGGTCCTCGCCCAGCCGTCGAGCCCCTTCGGTGACCTCGAGTGCGGTGAAGCCATGCACGTGCATGTCGGGGACGGCGCCCTTCCCCGCCTTGGTGACATCGATGTAGTAGTCACCGTCGAAGTCCGGGTGGATGCCACCCTGCAAGGTGACTTCGGTGGCGCCGAGATCCCAGCCCTCCCTCGCCCGCTCCGCGATGTCATCGAGCGTGAGCAGATACGGAGTGCCCCGCAGGTTGAGCGACAGCGGACCCTTCGAGAAGCCGCAGAACTTGCACTTGAACGTGCACACGTTCGTGTAGTTGATGTTGCGGTTGGCCACCCAGGTGAGTGTGTCGCCGGCGATCTCCTGACGTCGCCGATCGGCCAATGCGGCAACGGCGGCCACCTCCGACCCACGCGCCTCCAACAGGGTGACGATCTCGTCGACATCAGGCTCCTCGCCCGCCTCGATCCCGCGCAGCACCTCGGCGACAGGCCCCTGGGCGACCGTGCTCGGGGGCTGACTGGCAGCGAGGTCGGCACCATCGCGAGTCGAGTTCGCGACGAGCAGAGGCGGCGCTGTGTCGGGCCCGGATCCCGAATACCAGGAGGTCGACCGGTGTCCGACGAGGACGAACTCGGCGCCGTCGGCGACCGTGTCGGCCGCCGTGGTCTTCTCGGGCCAGAACTGGCCGGGATCGTCGCGGCCGAGCCACTCGGTGTCGGCACGGTCCATGACCGGGAAGTGCAACGACTCGTCGAGCCAGCGAACGCGCTCCCGGACGAACTCGGGGTACACGGTCAACCGCGGAGCCAGCACGTGACCGCGAGCCTCGGTGACCTCGCGCAATCGGTCGAGGTCGGGCCACGGACGTTCCGGGTTGACGTGATCGGCGGTGACCGGTGAAACGCCGCCCCAGTCGTCGATCCCTGCATCGAGCAGCGAACCGAAGTCATCGGACAGGTTGGGGGGCGCCTGCAGATGCACCTCGGGCGGCAGGATCAGGCGGGCGGCGGCGAGCGTCCACAAGTAGTCGTCGCTCGGGCACGCACGCTCGCCGCGCATCCGTGTGTTCGACTTGGGCAGAAAGTTCTGCACGATGACTTCTTGCACGTGGCCGTGCCGTGCGTGCGACTCGGCGATTGCTTCGAGTCCGGCGAGTTGATCGGCGCGGGTGTCGCCGATGCCGATCAGGATCCCGGTGGTGAACGGGATCTGCAGCGAACCAGCAGCCTCGAGCGTGGCCAAGCGGCGCTCGGGGGTCTTGTCCGGCGCACCACGATGACAATCGAGGTCGGGCGCGACCGACTCGATCATCATTCCCTGACTCGGGCTGAACGGGCGCAGGCGCGCAAGTTCATCTTTCGTGAGGGCACCTGCATTGGCGTGTGGAAGCAGCCCGGTCTCGCGGAGTACGAGTTCGGCCATCTCGGCCACGTAGTGCACCGTCGAGTCGTAGCCCCGCTCGGTCAACCAGTCGCGGGCCACGTCATAGCGGTCCTCCGGCCGTTCACCGAGCGTGAACAGCGCTTCGTGGCAACCCCGCCGTGCGCCCTGCCGAGCGATCTTGAGCACGTCGTCGGGTTCGAGGAACAGCTTCTCGACGCGTGCCGGCGGCTGCGCGAACGTGCAGTAGCCACACGTGTCGTTGCACAAGAACGTGAGCGGGATGAACACCTTGGGGCTGTACGTGACCCGCGTTCCGTATGTTTCGTCGCGCCGGGCTGATGCCAGCGCCATCAGGTCGTCGAGCGACTCGCTCAGCAGTGGGTGATCGATGGGCTGACTCATGTGGGGCCTCCGGGTCGGCTGGCGATGTCGTAGGGCGTGAAGGTCTCGTCGCACTCCCAGCACACGAACTGCTGGTCGTGGGGATGTCCGCAGGCGTCGTGCACCAGCACGGTCGGTGCATCACCGTGGGACAACCACTGGTCGCCCCAGCGCATCAGCGCGACGAGTGCAGGCGACAACGCCACACCCATTTCGGTGAGGCGGTACTCGTAGCGCGGTGGGCGTTCGCAGTAGAGGTGTCGGGCGAAGACACCGTGCTCGACGAGCCCCTTCAGCCGTTCGGTGAGCACCGGTTTCGCGATGTCGAGGTGCTGTTGGAACTCGCCGAAGCGCCGGGTGCCGCGGAACGCCTCGCGCAAGATGAGCATCGTCCAACGGTCACCGAGCACGTCGAGGCTCGCCTGGATCGAGCAGGCGGGTGTGTCGATCTGCGTCATGTCAGAGCACACCATACGTGGGTTCTGAATCCGAACCAAGTCGGTCCGAATCCCGAACCGACCCGCTCCGGTATCGTCCAGCATCGTGACGACTCACGACCACACACACCCGCACGGGCACATGGTTCACCGCCACCGCGACGTGAGCGGCGGGACTGCACGCGCTGCCGTGTTCGGCGTGAGCGATGGGCTCGTCTCCAACGTCGCCCTCATTCTCGGCGTGGCAGCTGCGGCGTCGGAACGCTCGAACGTCCTCGTCGCGGGCGTTGCTGGTCTTCTCGCCGGCGCCGCCTCGATGGCAGCCGGCGAATACGTGTCGATGAAGGCCCAGTCCGAACTCGTCGAGCGTGAGCTCGAGATCGAGCGCCGATCGATCGAGCGACAACCTGAAGCCGAGACTCGCGAGCTCGCGGCGATCTACCGAGCGCGCGGACTCGACGAAGACTTGGCGACCGAGATGGCCGAAGCAGTGATGGACGACCCGGACGTCGCACTCGAAGTGCACGCTCGCGAGGAGCTGGGCGTCGACCCCGACGAGACCGGCAACGCCGTCGGGGCGGCCCTCAGTTCCTTCGTCGCATTTTCGATCGGCGCCATCATTCCGCTGCTTCCGTGGTTCTTCGACGAGGGCAACGGCGCGATCGTCGCCAGTGCGCTGCTGGGTCTCGTTGCGGCAGCGGCGGTGGGCGCAACGCTCGCTGTGTTCACGGAACGCTCGATCGTGCGCACTGCCGGCCGCCAGGTCGGTTGGGCTGTCGTGGCGTGCACCGTCACCTGGTTCATCGGCAGCTGGCTGGGCGCCGTGGTCTGACCGAGCGCTCAGTCGGGCAGCTTCGGCACGCCCAGATCAGGGTCGGAGCCGAGGTTGGTCGCCC
Source organism: Ilumatobacter sp. (assembly GCA_045107155.1). GTDB lineage: Bacteria > Actinomycetota > Acidimicrobiia > Acidimicrobiales > Ilumatobacteraceae > Ilumatobacter_A. Next base: position 45,319 of record JBGCFW010000126.1, read on the forward strand.
GCGTGAGGCTCGCCGCGCCGAATCGCTCGCGCACCGCGTCGAGCGCACCATCGACCGGTTCGGCGAGGCCTGCATCGAGCGGAAGTGCGAGCTGAGTTCCTCCCGCCCGGCGATCATCGACGAGGTTGCCCACCGACAGCCCGAGCATCGTGAGCCCGCGCTCGTCGATCAACGGCCACGCAGCATCGAGCAGAGCCCTCGCAACGGCACCGACGGAACCCGTCGCCGACGTCGGCTGCGGAAGCGACGACGCTCGCGTGATGCGCGTGAAGTCGTCGAACCGGAATCGAAGCGTGACGGTGCGTCCCGATCGTTCGGCTCGACGCATCCGACGGGTGACCCGATCGACGATGCCGGCGAGGATCACCTGCAACTCCTCGAGTTCTCGACGGCCACGCCGCAGCGCCTGTTGCGATCCGATCGATCCACGCCGCCTCCCGGTGGTCACCCGCCGCGCATCGACGTTGTGGGCAAGGGCGTGGAGTTGTCGCCCAGATGCCTTCCCCACCAGCGAGACGAGGACTTCGCGATCGAGTGCGGCCACTTCACCAACCGTGCGGATTCCACGGGCTTCGAGTTTGTCGGCGGTGATCGCGCCCACGCCCCACAGCTTCTGGACCGGCAATGGGTGCAAGAAGTCGAGTTCCGCATCGGGGTCGACGCGGAGCAGCCCATCGGGCTTGCCGACACCGCTCGCGACCTTGGCGAGGAACTTCGTGCGAGCGACGCCGACCGTGATCGGGAGTCCGACCTGCTCGCGGACGCGACGTCGCAGATCGACCGCGATCGCCTCGGGCGATTCGGCGATGCGCCGCATGCCCGACACGTCAAGAAATGCTTCGTCGATCGAGATCCCCTCGACGATCGGTGTGGTGTCGTCGAATGCTGCGAACACCGCCTTGCTCGCCGCCGAGTAGGCCTCGAACCGGGCCGGAACGACGATCAGGTCAGGGCACAGCCTGCGCGCTGCGTATTCGGACATCGCGGTGCGTACGCCGAATCGCTTGGCCTCGTAGCTCGCAGCGAGCACCACGCCCCCACCGGCGACCACGGGCTTGCCACGCAACGACGGATCGTCGCGCTGCTCGACGGACGCGTAGAACGAGTCGAGGTCGGCGTGAAGGATCGATGCGGCCCACGAATCCACGAACATACGTTCGCACACCGCTGAGCTCGACGCAATGCGTCACGGCTGTTGCGAGCGACGTCGAGAGGCGGCGGTCTCGGCATCGACCCGATTGGACGGGGCGAACTTGAGCCACGCCAGACCGCCAACACCGAGCGCCCCGCTCAGCCACATCCACGGCTCGAACGACCCGTCCAGCGCCGAAGCGACCGGGACGAACGCCGCCATACCGGCAACCGACCATTGCCAGATCGGCGGTCCGGCGTGATCCAGGATCTCCGCGACGTCCAACCGATCCGGCTCGCGCTCTATTGCGATCCGGGCGTGAGCACCTGCGCCGGGCACGTCGCCGGTGCCGAGCATCGCTTCACTCAGGATCGCGTGTCCGTCAGCGCTGTCGGGTTCGATCGCGAGCCCGCGCTCGGCCGCCAACTTCGCCGCGGTCCACTCTCGGCCGATGAGCGCGACACGGGCGGCCAGAAAGTGCGGCTCCGCCGACTCCGGGGACTGGAGTGAGGCGCTGTGCGCGGCCTGTTCGGCCGCGTCGAGCGCAGCCCTCTGTTCCTTCGATCGTGCGGCGAGCGACGCCGCGAGTGCGGCACGCGTCTCGGCGCTCAGGCACAACGAGGCGAAACCACCTGGGTCGAGGCGCACCGCCGCATCCGACGCGTCGACCGCTGCCGGCCACTCGCGGCTGGCCAGCAAGGAGCACGCGAGAAGGCGATGCAGCAAGGCGGAACCCGGGAGCTCCGAGACTCCGAACTGCGCCTGCTCCCGTGCTCCATCGACGTCGCCGAGTTGGATCAACGCGTCGATCAGCAGCGCGCGATACCGCTCGTGATACGGCGTGGTCGCGAGACCCTGTCGAGCCGCCGCCACCACGTCGTCGGCGCGGCCGTCGTCCAGCATCGCATGCAGCCGTTCGAACTCGCCATCGTTCATGACTGCGTCGCCCGTCGCACTCGACGATGATGCCAGACTCGGCTCATGACCGGATCGCCGCGCCCCGCTCTCGACGTCCTCCCCGTTTACCAGCCCGGGCGTTCCGCGGAGCAGGTGGCAGCGGAGTACGGAATCGGCGACGTGATCAAGCTGGCGTCGAACGAGCTCCCGTACGGTCCGCTTCCGGCAGTGGCGGGCGCGATCTCGGCGGGCATCGAGCGGATCCATCTCTACGCCGACAGCCGCGCCACCGAGCTCCGCGAGACGATCGCTGCGTTCCACGGCGTGGAGACCGGACAGGTGACGGTGTCGAACGGATCGGTCACCATCTTGCAGCAGCTCGCACTCTCGTACGTCGATGCAGGTGAGCAGATCGCAATGTGCTGGCCGTCATTCGAGGCATACCCGCTGTTCGCGATGCTCGTCGCCGCCGAAGAGGTGCGGGTTCCAGTGGTCGACGAGACGTTCGATCTCGGTGCGCTGGCCGATGCCGTGACCGACACGACGAAGATCGTGCTCGTCACGAACCCGAACAACCCGACCGGCACCACCGTCGCGACCGCCGAGATCCGCACGCTCTGCGAGCGGGTCCCATCGACCTGTCTCGTGGTGGTCGACGAGGCCTATGCCGAGTTCGTCACCGATCCCGCGGTCACCGACGCGACGGCGCTCCTCGAAGACTTCAGCAACGTCGTCGTAACCAGGACGTTCTCGAAAGCTCACGGACTTGCGGGACTGCGGGTCGGCTACGCCCTCGCTCACCCGGATGTGATCGCGACGCTCGACAAGACCTTCGTTCCGTTCGCCGTCAACGAACTCGCCCAGCGTGCGGCGATCGCAAGCCTCGGAGCAACCGACGAGATGCGCGAACGCGTCGCCCGGGTCACCGCCGAACGCGATCGGGTCGCCGACGCGCTGCGGGCGAGCGGTTGGGTCGTACCCGACGCGCAGGCGAACTTCGTGTGGCTCCCGATCGGTGACGCCGCCGCGGCGACCGGAGAGCGCCTCGAGCGGGCCGGCGTCGTGACGCGAGCGTTTCCGGGCGTCGGAATCCGAGTCACGGTCGGCGATCGCGCGATGAACGACCGCTTCCTCGCGACCCTCGGACGGCCCGACGGGTCCTGATCAGCGGATCGGGTTCTTGTAGGTGTCCAGGTAGGTGATCTCGGCGACGTCGTCACGCTTCGCGGCTTTGAAGTCGGTGCCCGTCGTGTACGCCACGGGCAAGAGACCTGCTTGGCTCAAGTGCGCCGGGATCCCCAGCAGGTCCGCAGCCTCCTCTTCAGCTCCGAGGTGGAGCGTCGTGTAGCAGCTGCCGAGACCTCGGCTGCGCAGTGCCAGCTGGAGGCTCCACATGGCGGGCAGGATCGTTCCGTACGGCCCCGCCGCTGCGTTGTTGATCGGCGCACCGGCCTCGACGGCGTCCTCGAGCCGACCGATGATCAGCGGGATCACGAACACGGGGACTTTGTCGAGGTTCTGCGCGAGGTAGTTCGCCGAGTCCATGACGCGGGCACTCTGGGTACCGGCCGGCGTGTTCGCCGCTGCCTCGGCCAGGTAGTCGCCGCCCACGCGGCGGTAGATCTCGGCGAGCGCCGTCTTCTTCTCCTGGTCGCGAACGATCATCCATCTCCAGCCCTGGCGATTCGAGCCGGTCGGAGCCTGGACGGCGAGCTGCAGGCACTCGAGCAACACCTCGTCGGGAACTTCGCGTTCGAGATCGAGCCGCTTGCGGACGGCTCGGGTGGTGGAGAGCAGTGCGTCGGTCTGGTCGAGGTCGAAGTCCATCGAGTCGGTTTAGTCGAGCGGACCGAACTCAGAGCACTCGGCGAAGATTCTCCGCTGCGGACTCCGGGGTGAGGTCGCGCTGGAGATTCGCGAGGAGTTCGTAGCTGGCTGGGATCTTGGCGACGTCGGCTGACCGCAGCAGCGGCGGGTGATAGTGCGCGTGAAGTTGAAAGTCGGTGGGCTTCGCACCGTGGTTGCCAGACGGCGCGTTGTGCCAGCCGGAGCAGTACGGAAACGGTGTGTTGAAGAGCCGGTCGAAGCCGGCGAGCATCGTTTGCAGCACTTCGGCGAGCGCTTCGGAGTCACCGTCGTCGAGCTCCAACAGCGAGCGCATCGGCCGCCGCGGGAGCACGATCGTCTCGTACGGCCAGTACGCCCAATACGGGATGACCGCGATCCAGTGGTCGTTGATCGCGATCGTCCGCTCGCCCGACGCTGCCTCCCGCTCGGCGTAGTCCAGGAGCATCGACGACCCGTGGCGTTCGTGATACGACGCTTGCGTCTGGATCTCGCGAACGGCCTCGTTCGGCAGGAAGTTCGACGACCAGATCTGACCGTGCGGATGCGGGTTCGACGAACCACTGATGGCACCTCTGGTCTCGAACAGCTGCACCCACTCGTACCGCTGACTCAACTCGGCGAGCTGCTCGACCCAGAGATCGATGACGACTTCGATCTCGGCGATCGACATCTTTGCCAAGGTGAGGTCGTGCCGCGGCGAGAAGCAGATGACCCGACACTCTCCATCGGCGGTGTCGCTCTCGAAGAGTTCGTCGGCCGGGTCGTTCGTCGGTCCGGGAACCCCCGGCAGCAGGGCGGCGAAGTCGTTCTCGAACACGAACGTCGAGGTGTAGTCGGGGTTGGTCACACCCCCGGCACGAGCGTTGCCTGGACACAGGTAGCAGTCCGGGTCATAGGCGGGTGTCCCGTCGTCGACGCTGTCGTCCGTTGCACCCTGCCACGGCCGCTTGGTCCGCTGCGGCGACACGACCACCCAATCGCCCGTGAGCGGGTTGCGACGGCGATGAGGGTGCATTGACGGATCGAACGTTTCGCTCATGCGTGCGACCGTACTTCGCCGGTTCAGAGCCGACGGATGTCCGGGTTGCGCTGGCGGGCACCTCGACGCGGAGCTGTGATTCCGGCGGCGAACAGCAATCGGATGATCCGTTGCCGATGCCCCCGCCACGGCTCCAGATGGGCGAGCATGACCTCGTCTCCGCCATCGTCTGGGTCGAGATGGGTGGCGTCGCCGGTGAAGGCGTAGTTGACGAGCGTCGGCATTCCGTAGTCACGCAACAGGACCGTGTCTGGGGCACCGTGGCTGGCGATCACGGTCGCCGTTGCCGTCCACGCCCCGAGACCCGGGAGCGCCGACAGCCGTGTGATCGCATCGGCAACTGGCATGGCCGCAGCTTCTTCCAGCCGATTGGCCCGCCTCGCTGCGAGCAGGATCGCCTCCGCCCGCCGACGCTCGACGTTGATCCGATGGAGATCGACGTAGCTCAGCGAGGCGATCGCGCTCGGCTCCGGCGGCAAGGTGAGCTCGTTGGGGCCCGGCGACGGCTCACCCCAGGTCAGACACAACCGCCGGAAGCTCTTCGCCGCCTCCTCGGTCGTCACGCGTTGGCCGAGCAGGACGAGCACCAACTCCTGCCAGATCACGCCGCACGCGGCCAGTCGCAACCCCGAGTGTTGGCGCCACAGGTGTTCGACCCTCGCGTTGAGCGACGGGTCGAATCCGTCGATGTCATCGGTGAGCCCCACCCAGTGCGGTGCGCGATCGACCAACCAGTCGGCCCCGGCGCCCCAGGCTTCGGCGTCGACGGCGCCGTCACGGGCCCAGCGCAGTTCGAGCTCGCCGGGCCCGTCCGGGGTGAGTACCGCTTTGGCGAAGCGTCCGGGCCCCTTGCGGAAGGTCGGATCTGCGCCATAGATGCCGATCACCTGGAGCGTGTTGGCGAGATCGATGTCGCCGACGTGGAGACGTCGGGTCGCGCCCACGCTCAGATCGACAGGAGATCGCGCCAGCCTGAGCGGTACGCGGCTTCGACCTGTGCAGGCGTCGAACGCAACGTCTCGGTCGGGACGTGGTCGACGACGACGCGTGACTCGGCGTAGTGATGCCCGACGTGACGAAGACCCTCGAACAGCGGAGTCCTGAGCTCCACGAGTTCGGCGTCTGGGGCCTCGTCGAGAAAGCCCCACACGGTGAACGCGATGGTGAGATCGTGAACGACCGGCGCACGCGAGAACAGCGACGCTCGGCGAAGCGCGACACCGAGGCATCCCCGGATCACGTCCTCGGAGTTCTCGCCGTCGCGAAGATGCAGCCGGTCTCGCATCGAGTTGGCGATCTTGATCGCGAAGCCCTGGTCGGGGCCCGGCGCTCCCAGTCGATCACCCTGCGGCTGGAATCCATCGATCTCGCCCGGACGGTCTGGCGTCCACGACGCCGGCACGTGATCGGGCGACTCGTAGTAGCGCGGAGCGTCGGTCGGCTCGACCGGGGTGAACTTCGGAGCAGCCATCAACGACAGTCAATCACAGCAGGCCGAAGACCAGGCTGTCTTCCAGCGCGTTCCACGACGCTTCGATGATGTTCGCGCTGACGCCGATCGTGGTCCAGACCCGCTCACCGTCGGTCGCGGTGAGCAACACCCGGGTGGTCGCGCCCGTGGCCGTGGCACCGTCGAGGATGCGAACCTTGTAGTCGACGAGATGGATGTCGGCGACGTGAGGGAGTTCTCGCCCGATCGCCTTTCGAAGTGCGGTGTCGATCGCGTTCACGGGGCCGTTGCCTTCGGCGACGTAGACGTGGCGCTGGTCGCCGACCCACACCTTGACCGTCGCCTCTGTACCGAAGTGGGCGCCGTTGTGTTCGTCGGTGATGACTCGGAGCGACTCGACCCGGAAGAACTCGGGCACGCCGCCGGCGATGCGGCGCATCAACAGTTCGAGCGATGCGTCGGCAGCCTCGAACTGATAGCCCTCGTGCTCGAGTCGCTTGAGCTCGTCGATCACCTCGTTGATCTGGGCGCCGTCGAGTTCGAGGCCGAGCGCATCCGCCTTGAGCTGGATCGTGGCGCGCCCTGCCATCTCGGACACGACGAAGCGAGTGTCGTTGCCGACATCCTCGGGAGCGACGTGCTCGTACGCGTCGCGAGCGCGGGCGATCGCCGACACGTGGAGGCCGGCCTTGTGTGCGAACGCCGACGAGCCCACATAGGGAGCCTGCGGGTTCACGGCCCGGTTGAGCGTCTCGGCGACGTGATGACTCACCGGCGTGAGCCGCTCGATCCGGCCTTCCGGCAGGCACTCGTATCCCAGCTTCAGCTGCAGGTTCGGGATGACGGTCGACAAGTTCGTGTTTCCGGTGCGTTCGCCGAGACCGTTGAGGGTGCCCTGCACATGACCGGCTCCGGCCTGGACCGCTGCGACGGCATTGGCGACCGCACAGCCGGTGTCGTCGTGGCAGTGAATGCCGATGACCGCGTCGTCGCGCACGTGTGCGGCGACATCGGACACGATCTGGTGGACTTCGTGCGGCAACGTGCCGCCGTTGGTGTCACAGAGCACAAGGTGCGTCGCGCCGTTGACCACCGCCGACTCGATCGCCCGGAGCGAGAACTCCGGATTGTCGCGGTAGCCATCGAAGAAGTGCTCGAGGTCGACCAGCACCTGGCGACCTTCTCCGTGCAGGAAGCGCACGGAGTCTGCGATCATGGCCGCGCCCTCGTCGAGCGTGGTCTTGAGTGCCTCGGTCACCTGGTACTCGGAGGATTTCGCGACGATGCACACCGCGGCCGTGCCGGCGTCGAGCAGGTTGCGCAGCGTGGTGTCATCGTCACTCTTACCGCGTGGCCGACGGGTCGAGCCGAACGCGACGAGCGTGGACGTGGAGAGATGGAGTTCAGATGCGGCGCGAGCGAAGAACTCGATGTCCTTCGGGTTGGCACCGGGCCATCCGCCCTCGATGAAGTGCACCCCGAGATGGTCGAGTTGTTCGGCGATGCGGAGCTTGTCGTCGACCGTGGCGGTGACACCTTCGACCTGCAATCCGTCGCGCAGGGTGGTGTCGAACACTTCGACGAGTCGCATGGGTCCAGTGAATCTGTGGACAACCCTGTCGGCAACGTGTGACCAGAAACACGCGAACAGTGGATGACCAGTGGATGACGGCAGTGTTTCTGGGGATGAACCGAGAAGTTCTGTGGAGAACCCTGTGAGTTCGGAAATACCTCTTGACCTGGGCTTTTACACCCGTCAAAGTGGAGATTGTTCCGGAGAGCGCACGCCACACCCGCAACGGTGTGGCATAGCGGAATCGGGACACGGCACACCACATCTGTGAGAGGCCGGATGCGATCGGGGCCGCTTCGGCGGGTCGGAGAGCAGACGTTCTCACGGATCGGCAGGGTCGGAAGCGAGTGAAGCCATCCAGGTGGCGGATCCCGTGGAAGCTCTGGCGAATCGGCATGGCGCGACCGTCCGGGCAACCGGACCGTCGGGTGGTGACGAAAAGCGACATCGCCCGCCGCGCAGCCCTCGGGCAGCGAGACGGGCGATGTGAACAGGTCGAGACGCAGGTTAACGCCCGTCGATCGACCGGTGGTGGATGTGCTCGAAGAACGCCCCGGCCTCGGTCGGGGCGTTCGCCGTTTTCCGCTGTCCTAAGGTGCGCTCGTGGACGATCTGAACCTGGGCATGTGCTTCCCGCGCGAGCTTCCGCCGTCGTTCGTGCGAGAGGTCGCCACCCGGCTCGAAGCCGACGGCCTCGATCAGCTCTGGGTCATCGAGGATTGTTTCTTCACCACCGCTCCGTCGCTCGCGGCGACTGCACTCGCTCTCACGCAGCGCCTCGACGTCGGTATCGGGATCCTCCCCGCAGTCGCGCGCACAGCGGCGATCACGGCGATGGAGCTCGCAACGCTCGAACGCCTCGCACCCGGGCGCCTGATCGCAGGAATCGGCCACGGAGTTCAACCGTGGATGGAGCAGATGGGGGTGCGGCCCGACTCTCCGGTCACTGCGCTGGACGAGGTCATGTCCTCGGTGCGGCGCCTCCTCGCCGGCGAACGCCTCGACGTCGACGGGCGATACGTGACACTCCGCGACGTCGCACTCGAACCCGCGCCCGACGCTCCCCCACCGGTGCTCGCCGGAGTCCGAGGCCCGAGGTCGCTGGAGCTGGCAGGCCGCGTCGCCGACGGCTTGGTGTTGGCCGACTGTGCCGGACCGACTCACACGGCGCGATCGATCGAGCAGACGGGTCGCACTGGCGATCGGTCGTTCCGGACCGTGGTGTTCACTGCACTGTGTCTCACCGACGACCGCACCGAGGCGCACCGGATCATGGCGCCCTACATCGAGTACCAACTGAACGCTGGCTGGCCGGGCATCGACGACCACCCGCACGCGGCCGAGATCCGCGAGCGTCACGCCGACGGCGGGCTCGATGCGATCGCCACCATGCCCGGCGATTGGTGGATGGAGCTCGGCGCGATCGGCGACCTCGACGACATCGAAGCGCATGCCGGTGCGATGCGCGACGGCGGCTGTACGGACCTGGCCTTCTTCCCGGGTCCGACCGTCGACCTGACCCGCGAGGATCTCGACGCCGTCGCGCGGATCGAAGCTGCGTTCGGCTGAGTTCGAACGCGCCCGGGCTCAGCTCGACAGGTCGGTCGTGTCGAAGAGCGTGGGCCGATCGATGCGAACGTCGACGCCGAGCGCCTCGGCCAACAACCCGCTGCGCTCGCGGGCGGCGTAGATCTCGAGATCCAGGTTGGCATCTCCGTCGCCGATCGGCTCGACATCGACGACGCCGTCGTCGATGAACACTCTGACCGAACGAACCGAGCCCGAGTGCCGCCGATCGAGGCCGATCGCGATCCGCAACAGCCCGGCGAGGATCTCGACCAGTCGCCGGTCGTCCTTCGCGAGCGCCGAGAACTCGTCGTGCTTCTCCTTCGGCCAGCTCTTGCGGTGGTAGCGAGCGATCACCGCGATGAGTTCGATCTCGCGCTCGGTGAAGCCGGTGAGCTGCTCGCTGTTCCGCACCACGTAGTAGCTGTGCTTGTGGTGACTCGAGTGGCTGATGAACAGCCCGACGTTGTGGACGAGCGCCGCGGCATCGAGCAACTCGCGGGCGTCGCCACCGAGGCCGTGGAGCCGCTCGGTCCGGTCGAACAACTCGGTGGCGAGCCGTGCCGTGTGCTCGGCGTGGGCCGGGTCCGGGTCGAGCTGGCGCGCCAACCGCTCCAAGTTCATGCGGCGCAGGTCGCGCAGCGCACGAACCGAGTCGACACCGAAGCGGTCGAACAGCACCCCTTCGCGGAGTGCGTAGTCGGAAATCGTCATCGCTTCGATGTCGAGCGCTCGGAAGATCTCCTGCAGCAAGATCGCGCCCGCGACGATGATGTCGACGCGCTTCTCGTCGAGCCCAGGCAGTTTGCGACGCTCGTCGGTGGTCGTGGAGGTGAGCTGTTTGACGATGGCGCCCAGCTCCTCGGCCGTGAAGCTCACACCGTTCAGCTGACGCGACTTCTCACCGCGTGCGGCGAGTGCCATCTCGGCGAGGGTCGACGCCGTCCCGGAACTGCCGACGGTCACCTCGGGCTGGTGGCCACCGAGTTCGTGTGCGACGGGCGCGAGCGCCGATCGGACGTACTTACGGCACTCCTTGACCGCCTGACGCGCCACCGCACCGTCGTTGTCATCGTCGGCCACGCCGGCGAAGAAACGCTCGGTGAGGCGGATCGCTCCGAGCTTCATGCTCCGCGCCTCGAGGACTTCGCCCTGACGACCGAGACAGAACTCGGTGCTCCCACCCCCGATGTCGACCACGAGCAATCGTTCGTCGAAGACAGGAAGCGCCTGGAGCACTCCGAGATGAATCAGACGCGCCTCTTCGAAGCCGCTGATGACCTCGACCTCGACGCCCACCTCGTCGCGGGCCCGATCGAGAAAGTCGTGGCGATTCGACGCCTCGCGGACGGCACTCGTCGCGACCGCAGCGATCTCGACGTCACCGAAGCTGCCGGCGACCTCCTTCAGGCGAGCGAGTGCAGCGATGCTGCGATCGACGGCATCCGGCGCGAGCTCCTTCATCTCACCACCGCCCTGCCCGAGCCGAACCATGTCCTTCTCGGAGGTCAGCATCTCGAATCCGCCGTGCTCGGCGAGGCGAGCGACCACGAGGTGCATCGAGTTCGTTCCGATGTCGATGGCAGCCGTGAACCCGGCCGCAGACCCGTTGCCCATCGATGGTCAGTGTTGCAGGCGCGCCCTCACGTGTGGCCGATCACCGGGCGGTCATGTCGTCAGCTCGCGAACTGGTCACGCAGGACACGGCGGAGGATCTTGCCCGACGGATTCTTCGGGATCGCATCCACGACGATCACCTCGGCGAGTCGCTTGTAGTCGGTGACCTGCCCGGCGATCCACGCAGCGACCTCTTCGGTGTCGAGTTGTTCTCCGTGTGGTACGACGAATGCGACAGGCACCTCACCGGATCGTTCGTCGGGACGACCGATCACCGCTGCATCCATGACCGCCGGGTGTCCGAGGAGCAACGCTTCGAGCTCGGCCGGAGCGACCTGGAAGCCCTTGACCTTGATCAGCTCCTTGAGTCGATCGGTGACGAACAGGAATCCATCGTCGTCGAAGTGGCAGAGGTCGCCGGTGTGGAGCCAGCCGTCGGCATCGACGGTCGCCGCTGAAGCTTCCGGGTTTCGGTGGTATTCCGAGAAGACGTTTGGTCCTCGCACCCAGAGCTCGCCGGTCTCGTTCGGGCCGAGCGACGTCCCCGTGTCGGGGTCGATGATCACGGCCTCGCAGTTGGGAACGAGCTGTCCGGACGAGCCGGGCCGGCTCTCGGCCTCCTCGGTGAACGTGGCGATGGTGCCGGCGCCCGAGGTCTCGGTCATTCCCCACCCCTGACCGACCATGCACTCGAACCGATCAGCGAGTCGCACTTCGGTGTCGTGACCGAGCGGGGCTGCGCCGCAGCCGATCACGCGGAGACTCCTCAGGTCGTAGCCGTCGACCATCGGGTGCTGAACGAGGAAGTTCGCCACCGGCGGGACAAGGATCAGCGCGGAGATCTTCTCCCGCTGCAGCGTCTCGAGGAACGACACGGGCTCGAACGTCGGGACCGTGATCAACGGGAGCCCAGTGGCCAAGGTGTTGAGCGCGACGATCGAGAAACCCATGATGTGAAACATCGGCAGGAACGCGAGCACGCGGTCGTGCTGCTGCAGCGGCATGATCTCGCCGGCCTGGAACAGCTGGGCGACCACGTGGCGGTGCGTCAAGGCCACGCCCTTCGAGCGCCCAGTCGTTCCCGACGAGTACGGCAACACCGCGAGATCATCCGGTGAGACCGCGACGTCGACCGGTGTCGGCTCGTGGTCGAGCAGCTCCTGAAACGGCGTCCCATCGTCGTCAGCGCCGCCGTAGATGACGTAGATCTCCTCGATGCCGCACTCCTCTGCGACCGCCTGGACGGCGGGGAGAAACATCACGAACACGATCACTCGCGTCGCTCCTGAGTCGCGGAGCTGGTGGCTGAGCTCGGCTCCCGAGTAGGTCGGATTCACGAGCGTGGGCACCGCACCCGCGGCCATCGCCCCGAGCACTGCTGCGGGGAACTCGACACAGTTCGGGCTCATCATGGCGATCACGTCACCCTGCCGCACGCCATCGGCTGCGAGCCCGGCTGCGACACTGCCGATCTGACGATCGAGATCGGCGTAGCCGACCGTGTGACCCGAACTGCCATCGATCAATGCCGGAGCGTCGCCAAACGAGCGCGCCCGCTCACGGATCAGTTCGTGCAACGTCGTTTCGGGGAATTCGAGGCTTGGGTGCGGGCTCTGGAAGTTGATCGTCGGGCTGGTCGATGTCATCGTCATGGGTCGTTGCCTCTCGTAGCGGGTCGGACCGTCAACATCGCGCCGCCCGCGTTTCTGTTCCGTTTCTCCTCGAAGCGCCGCGGGCGTGATGCGCTTCGGGCACGTGTCCGTGCTCACTGAGTGGAGACAGGGTTCTCGACGGCAGCGTCGAGCAGCATCTCGGCCTTCGCGGCGATCTCTCGGTAACCGGATGCCTGTGCGAGTTCGAGCGCGTTACGAGCGGCCTCTCGGGCCTCCGTTGCGTCGCCGGGGCGCTTCCTGCGCAGCAGCATCTCGGCTCGACAGATCGCCGTTTGTGCACTCATCCAGCGCGCCTCGAACCCGTGCGCGATGACCTGCGCGCGTTCGAAGTGCCGCTGCGCATCGTCGAATCGTCCAAGCACCGTGGCGAGACGGCCCAAGCTGATGTCGATCGGTTCACCGACCTGGACCAAGTGGCCGGACATCTCGTTGGACAGCCCGATCAACGCGTCGTACAGCTGCTCGCTCGCGTCTTCGTGATCGAGCGTCGCAGCGGCATCGGCCCAGGCCACGAGCGCTTGGATCTGGAACATGTCGACGCTCGACTCGATGCCGGTCACGACTTCGGTGTCGAGCATCGAACCAGCTTCGGCCAGCTTGCCGGCCTTGGTGTGAATCAGCGTGCAGACCGCCCGGTACAGCGGCACGTCTGGCCGCTCGACCATCACCCTCACGCTGAATTCGAGGATCGGGGCGAGGTCTCCTCGGAGGTACGCGGTGTAGTACATCTGACCCTCGAAGATGAACCCCGCTTCCTCGTCACCGATCGACGTGGCGTGGTGGTATGTGTCCGTCGCCGCCTGCTCATAGGCCTGGATGTCGCCTCGCACACCGGCGTCGAGGCAGCGAGCGAGGTGGGCAGGCAAGGTGAACATCGGCAGCGGCAGCTGCTCCGAGGTCGCGTGGATGGCCGCGATCGCCTCGCGCGTCTCTCGAGCGAGACCGAGGCGGATCGAGGTGTTCAGCACGGTCGTCAAGCAGTTGGCGAACAGCAGCGGATCACTCAGCTCGAACGAGTGCGCGACACGCTTGAGCTCTTCGCTGACCTCTGCCAACTCAGCGCGGTCGAGACGGAAGTTGCGCGCTCGGGAGACTCGGACGAGTACACGAGCGATGGTCGCCGGGTCCCCGACCTCGCGAGCGAGTTCCATCGCCTCTCGGTAGTACGCCTCCGACTCGGCGCGATGGTCGGCGTCCCACTGCTCGTTCGCGAGGCTGGCCAGCAGGTCGGCTCGCTCAGCCGAACGCGTTGGGCCGATGGCGTCGAGCGTCGCACGCAGCATCGCGATGCGGTCCGCATCCAGCTCCCACACATGGGCGTTCATCCCCCGCGTGTTCGCGAGGGTTGACGCGACGAGGGTCTCGGTGTCGCCACGAGCCAGCGCAAGCCGCCCGGCATCGATGAGGGTCGTCCGGTGCTCGGCGTCGGCGGCGTTGCGTTGCTGTGTCCCGAGCTCGACCAGGATCGAGGCTCGCTCGGAGTCCTCCGCCGGGTCGAGGCAGTCGAGTGCACGACGAAACCAGGCGCCGGCTTCGACAGGTGCGAGTCGTCGGGCGGAGTGGCGCCCCGCGTCTCGGCAACGGCGCACCGTCTGGGCGCGACGAGTCGGGTCGTCGGCAGCGATCAGATGCGTGGCGACGGCGGGCACGCGGTCTCCCAGATCGGCTCCGTGGATCTGCTCGAGGGCGTCTGCGATGCGTGCGTGGACACGCGAGCGGCGACTCGCCGAGAGTTGGGCGGCGAGCGTGTGGTGGACGAGATCGTGCGCGAACGCGAACCGATCGCGACCGAGCGGCGCGTCGGTGACCAATCCGGCCGACAGTGCGAGCTCGATCTGATCGAGCACTGCTTCCTCATCGATGCGCAGCACCAGCGAAAGGGCGTCGATCTCGAACTCACGTCCGAACACGCTCGCGATTCTCAGCGTCTCGGCGATGTCATCGCCCAGCCGGCCCACCCGCTGGGCGACGACTCGCTGCACGGTTGGCGGGATGGCGGGATCGACATCCGGGTCGAGGATCGTCGCGACCGACCCGGTCTCACAGAGCGACCGGACCACTTCGGTGAAGAAGAAGGGATTCCCGCCCGTTTCGGTCGCGACCTTCGACGCGATCTGGGGTGCCAGCTCCCTGAACTCGGCGCCGACCATCTCCCGGACGATGCTCGTCCTGGCGGCTTCGTCGACGTTGTCGAGCGTCATCGTGATGGCGACGTCGGCTCGTTCCAGGTCGGCCACGACATCGTGGAGCGGGTGGGTGTCGTGCAGATCGGTCGTTCGGTGCAGACCGATCACGACCATCGGTTCCTGCGCGTGGCGTGCGAGATATCGCAGGAGGTCGAGCGTCGACGAATGCGCCCACTGCATGTCGTCGATGACCACGACGAGTCGGCGTCGCCGAGCGACGTCGGCGAGGAGGTCCGCCGTGGCTCGGAACAACAGCTCCTGTTGGCTCGAGTCGTCGAGCTGTCCGTGTGCGTCCGACACGTCGTCGATACCGGTGTGCGCAAGCGACGGGATCATCATCCGCAGCGAGGGTCCGAACCGCTCCAGATGTCGCCTCGCCACGTGTGGCGGAACGTGGTCAGCGAGGTGGGCCAGCGCCTCGCGCCACGCCTGAAACGGGACACCCAGCGAGTCGTCGCAGCGGCCGTACAGCACAGCGGCGCCTGCGTCGTGCGCCGTCTTCGCGATCTCGGCCACCAGTCTCGTCTTGCCGATGCCCGGTTCACCGGCAACGAAGACGGTCCTCGGACCGGTCGCAGCGAGGTCATCCAAGACGGCTTCGAGCGTCGAGACCTCACGCCGACGGCCAGCCAGCTTGACGACGGTCGAACGATCGAACGCCGGCGGAAGAGGAACCGAGAACGAGGTGGACGGGAGGGTCCACGACGCACCGTCGCCAGAAGACGCCTCAAGAGCGCTGTACACCGCTGGTGCTTCGTCGACGATCTGCCGATACAGCGCGACGATCGACTGGGGCGGCGCGAGACCCTCGTCATCGAGACTCGAGCAGAACCGCCGGTAGGCGTCGATCGCTTCCGAGCGTCGACCGGTGCGGAATCGCACCAGCATGAGATTCGACCACGAACGGTCTCGCGTCGGGTGCTCCAAGGCGAAGGCCTCGGCTTCGCCGGCGATCTCTCGATCTCGCCCGAGCGCCAACTCGGCTTCGATCAGATCGTCGATCGCGCCGAGACGAAGTTCGTCCAGCGCCGACCTCGCAGCATCCATCTGATCGCTGCGTGACACGCCGCCCAGCGATGCTCCGTCCCAACGTTCGATGGCGTCCCTCAGCGCTGCCGCAGCGTCTTCGGTCTCCCCGTACCGGAACTTGGTCTGAGCTGCTTCGATCGACGCACGGACGTCGTGCGCATCGACTTCGTGTGGGAGCGCCGCCAATCGGTAGCCATCGAGAACGTGCTCGATGCGCTCGCCGAGTTCAGGCGACATCGACTGGAGCTCGCGAACGTACCGACGTACTGCGCGCCGCGCCGTCGCTGGAGCGGCATCGCCCCACACAGCAGCGCTGAGCTCCTCGATCGAGCAGCGCTGTGGAGCCCGGAGCGCGAGATGGGCCATCACCGAGCGTCGATGGCGGCCACCGAGATCGTGAACGACTCCGTCGATCGACACGGCGACGTCGCCGAGCAGTCGCCACGAGACCGACCGCGCTCGCGGTGTCGCGCCGCCATCTTTGCCGTGAGCCTGTTCCGGCGGCGCGAACGAGCCGGACCGGATCGATGCGGCCAGGTCCGCGGTCTCGCGATCGGGTTCGACCCCGAACTCGTCGAGCAGAATTGCGGCGCACCGTTCGTAGGCGGCGAGGGCGGAGGCGCGACCCTCGATGACCGCCTGAGCGCTGATCATCTGGCGATGTGCCAGCTCGTTCCACGGCTCGATCTGGATCATCTCTCGACTCAGGGAGCGGACGTCCGACCAATGGCCCTCGTCGGCTGCATGACGAGAACGCGACCCCAGCGATCGAATCGTCAGTGTCCGATGCTCCGCCCGTCGCGTGCTCATCCACTCGTTGAAGAGCTCGGCGCCATCGACTTCGATCCCCGCAAACGCTTCACCCGCGTACTCGACCGACCGGCCCTCTGGACCGCCCTGTTCGATGGCGTGGAGGTCGATCCGCACCGGCCCGTCGAGCCCGACACTCGATCGATCGGTTCCGAGGTGAGGGACGTGTTGTCGGCTTCGGGTCAGTGCCACTCGGAGACTGCTTCGTGCTCGCTCCTCGGTGTGATCAGACCAGAGGAGGCCCGCCAACGTTCCTCGCGAGACCGGGATCTGGACATCGGCCAGGTACGCGATCATCAGCGCCGCCTTGATCGGGATCCGAGTGTCCACTCGCTCATCGCCGACCCAGATCTGCAGACGGCCAGACGCCACGACCCGTAGCTCCGGGTGTTCTGCCGACCTGTCGCCCACCGCAATCGAATCTAGCCACTCGGCCGGGTCGGTTCTGATGCTGGGCGCACCTCACGGCGTGAGCGCCATCCTGCGCGATCGTGAGCCATACCTGCAACTCACGCGGGAGAACCCGCTCGATCGAGATCCATGGGAGGCAGTACGTTCGCCGACGTGCCCGTCACCGTCGCACCCGTCATCGACGCCACACACTTCGTGCACACGCCCCAACCTTCGCTGCGAGCAGCAGAACTCACGCTCCGGCCGTTCGAGCGAGCCGATGCACCGACCGTCGCGGCAGCGTTCTCGGATCCGGACATCCAACAGTGGCACGGCTTTCGTGTCGACGAACTCGACCAGGCTCGAGCGTGGATCGATCGGACACACACCAGATGGTCAGCGGCCCAGTCGGCCGACTGGGCGATCACCGACGGGTCGGTGGTCCTCGGCCGCTGCGCGCTGCACCTCGACTGCCGAGGCGGGACCGCCGAGATCGCCTACTGGCTGCTGCCCGAAGCGCGGGGGCGAGGTGTCGTCACCCGTGCTGTGCTCAGCGTCACCGATTGGGCGCACACCGAACTGCGGGTGCACCGCATCTCGCTCCAGCACTCGACGCGCAACCACGCCTCGTGCGCCGTTGCGATGCGCGCCGGCTACGTCGCCGAAGGCACGGCGCGCCAGCAGGGTCTCCACGCCGATGGCTGGCACGACATGCACCAGCACTCCCACCTCGCCACCGACTGAGCGATCGGTGGACGACGTGCAGCGCGCCTCTTGTCCGCCGATCGACGTGGCCGTGAAGTAGCCAGACCTACGCTGAGCCGTATGAAGCTCGGCCTCGTGACCGTGATCGTCGATGACTACGACGAGGCGATCGACTTCTTCGTCGACGCGCTCCGGTTCGAGCTCGTCGACGACTCGCCGTCAACCACCGACGACGGTCGACCGAAGCGCTGGGTCGTGGTCCGACCGCCCGGCGCCGACACCGGCATCCTGCTCGCCCAAGCGGACGGCGACATGCAGCGCGCTGCCGTCGGTGATCAGTTCGCCGGCCGCGTCGGGCTGTTCCTCAACGTCGACGACTTCAGTGACGCCCACGCCCACATGGCGGCGTCCGGTGTGACCTTTCTCGAGGAACCTCGTCACGAGCCCTACGGCACGGTGGCAGTGTTCGTCGACATCGCGGGCAACCACTGGGACCTGCTCGGCCCGACGCCGCAGGCCTGAGCACACGACAAAGCGAGCGCGCCGGCCGGGTTCCAGACTGCTGCCTCGCTGCCGGGGCGGCCGCGGTCAGACGGCGAGTTCGCACCAGTGGCGGTACTGGTCGACCTCGCCGCGAATGATCTGGTGATACGTCTCGGCGATCGCAAGTGTCTTGGGCCCGGGACAGGCGATCTCGCGATCGTCGACGGAGTTGACCGAGCTCACCTCGGCCGCCGTCCCGCACACGAAGGCCTCTTCCGCGACGTACAGGTCAGTCCGAGCGATGTTGTCGACAACGGCCTCGAACCCGAG
This sequence comes from Ilumatobacter sp., assembly GCA_045107155.1. Taxonomy (GTDB): domain Bacteria; phylum Actinomycetota; class Acidimicrobiia; order Acidimicrobiales; family Ilumatobacteraceae; genus Ilumatobacter_A. The sequence goes on from JBGCFW010000126.1 coordinate 64,047, forward strand.
GTCGCGAGCGATGGTCAGAACGGTGGACTGCGTGATGCCTTCGAGCGCGCCGGCAGACAACGGCGGCGTGATCAGCTTGTCGTGTCGCGACACGAAGATGTTCTCACCGGAACACTCGGCGACCAGGCCGTTCGGCGCGAGCATCACGGCTTCGTCGTAGCCCGCCTTGATCGCTTCGACCTTCGCGAGCGACGAGTTGACGTAGTTCCCCGTCGTCTTGGCGGCCGGCGGCATGGTGTTGTGGTCATGGCGCGTCCACGACGAGGTCTTCAGACGCACGCCCTTCGTGACGGCATCGTCGCCGAGATAGGCACCCCATGGCCAGCAGGCGATCGCGACCTCGACGGAACATGGCAACGTATTGAGTCCCATCTCGCCGTAGCCGAGGTACGCGAGCGGCCGGATGTAGCACGAGGAGAGCCCGGTGGCCGCAACGGTCTGCTTGCAGGCGTCGATGATCTCCTGCACCGAGTAGGGGATCACCATCCCGAGGATCTTCGCTGAGTTGAACAGCCGCTCGATGTGCTCGGTCAGGCGGAAGATCGCCGGGCCGTCAGCGGTCTCGTAGGCACGGATCCCCTCGAACACACCGCTCCCGTAGTGCAGCCCGTGAGTGAGCACATGAACCTGCGCGTCGTCCCAGTCGACGAGTTCGCCGTTCATCCAGATCTTGTCGGTGGGTGTGATTGGCATGGGCAGGAGTCTCCCACGCCGACGTGTGTTGATCATCGCCGTCGGTGGTGTTGCCGGTGACAGGCTGATCTACTGGTCACCGCCATGGACGACACCACGACGGAACGACTCGTCAACGAACCGATCGACGTGACCGGGCTGCCACGGCTGCGCAGTGACGCGTTCGTCTCGGTCGACGCCCGCTTCGAACTGCCCTCGATCGTCGGGTGGATCGTCGCTGCGCTCGCGTTCGCGATCGTCGGTGTGATCGTCGCCGCGCAGTCGGGCGCGGCCGTTTGGTACTTCGTCGGCGCCGGCGCCTCGGTCGTCGCCGTGGCGCTCGCCGTGTACACCCGGTTGGCCTCGTTGCGGGTCGCCTACCAGTTGCGCGATCACGACGTGTCGCTGCGCAGCGGCCTCATCTCGCACAGCGAGGCGACGGTGCCGTTCCGGCGTGTCCAGCACGTCTACCTCTCCCGCGGCGTGTTCGAGCGATGGCTCGGGCTCTCGACCCTGTCGATCAACTCGGCGGGACCCGACATCTCGGTGCCGGGTCTCGATGCCGACCTCGCAGCGTCTGTACGCGAATTCATCACGGTGCGAGCGGGCCTCGACACAGAGGGCAACGACCCCTTCGCCGACGACGGCGACGGCCCCTGGGGCCCGCCGACGTCCGTCGAACCCAGTCTCGAAGCGCCGCCGACTCCGACCACAGAACCCGCCGGCCCGCCACCGCCAGAACCACCAGCAACCGGGGGCTCGTCACCCGATCGCCCGACGTCGCCGTGACCGCACTGCGCGAACCGAAACGACAGTCACCCTGGGCGATCGCCTTTCTCGGCTGGCGCATCGTGCGCTCGATCGGCGGGGTTCAGGCCGCGATCGCTCTGTTCTTCGTCTTCACGCGCGGTATCGGCAGCTGGCTCCTCATCGTCCTGCCCGTGCTCGCCGTCGCGATCGGGATCGCGGCCGGGCTCTCCTGGTGGCGCTTCACGTTCCAACTCGTCGACGACGAGTTCATCGTCCGCTCCGGCGTTCTGCGCATCGACCGGCTGTCGGTGCCCATCGCTCGTGTCCAGAGCGTGTCGACGCAACAGGATCTCCTCCACCGCCTCGTCGGAGTGGTCCGCATCTCACTCGACACCGCCGGCTCCGAGGAGACCGAGTTCCGACTCGACGCCGTCGATCGCTCGATCGCCGACGAGATGCAGCGAGCGGTCGGTCGCGTGCGACCTCACCAGGTCGACTCGTCAGCGAGCGGGCCTGCACACATCGGGGCCGACACGTCGACCGAGCCATCGGCGCGCACGTTGCTCGCGCACTCGCCGGGGCGCCTCGCCATCGCTGCTGTCACATCGTGGCCGTGGGCAGGGCTCGTCGTACTGGCGCCGCTGTTCGCCGCGCGCGATCAGGTGGGCGACGACCTCCCGGTTCCCGAGGTCGACCTGGAACGGGCGCAATGGTGGTGGGTCGCGCCTGGAATCGGGATCGTGGTGACCGTGGCGGTGGTCCTCAACGTCGTGCAGCTCCTCCTCCGGAACTGGAACCTCCGCGTCGAGGCCGACGACACCAACGTTCGCCGTTCGGCGGGTCTAGTGTCGAAGCGACGCGATGCGCGCGACGCCTCACGGGTCCAGGTGGTATCCACCGCGGCGAATCCGTTGCAGCGCGCCGTGGGCCTGTCGACGGTGGGGCTGTCGGTGAGCGGCGACGGAGACCTCGAAGTCATCGGATGCGACGCCGACGAGATCGCCCGGCTGAGCGCTGCGGTCGATCACGAGACCGTCACTGCGCTCGCACCAGCTCGCCGAATCGAACGAGCTGAGATCTGGTTGGCCACGAGGAACACCAGCCTCCTCGCTGCCGTCATCGCAGCGGCCACCGCGGTCCTGTTCGGGTGGTGGGCCCTGCTCGCGTTCGCGATCGTGCCGGTCACCTGGTTCAGGCGTTGGCGACACGTTCGCAACTTCCGATGGGACGTCACCGACACCGAACTGGTGGCCGTCGGTCGGATCATCGACGACTGGTCGGAGCAGTCGCTGCTGCGAAGCACCAACGGAGTCTCCGTGCGCCGCTCCTTCTATGAACGTCGACGCTCGCTCGCAAGCGTCGACGTCGAAACCGCCGCCGGCACGATCACGATCGGGATGCTGTCGATCGACGAGGCGAACGCGGTGCGCGATCACGTGCTCGCGTCCGTGCTGCTCGACGACCGCCCGTGGATGTAACGCCAGTCAGGCGGTCACACGAGCAGCGATCGCGTCACCGATCTCTGTCGTGCTGCCCTCGACCGGAGTGGCACAGGCAGCTCGGATTCGGTCGGCAGCCGCGCCCTCGTCGAGGAAGTCGAGCATCAGCGCAGCGCTGAGGATCGCAGCGGTCGGATTCGCCGTGTTCTGACCAGCGATGTCGGGAGCGGACCCATGGACCGGCTCGAACAGCGATGGGCTCGAGCGCGTGGGGTCGAGGTTCGCCGACGACGCCAGTCCGATCCCACCCGAGACTGCCCCGCCGAGGTCGGTGAGGATGTCGCCGAAGAGGTTGTCGGTGACCACCACGTCGTAGCGGTGCGGGTCTTGAACGAAGTAGATACACGCCGCATCGACGTGGTTGTAGGCGGTGTCGACCTGTGGGTACTCCACTGCCACCTCGTCGAACGCGCGTTGCCAGAGGCCCCCGGCGAACGTCAGGACATTGGTCTTGTGCACGAGCGTGAGGTGCTTGCGCTCGCGACCAGCGGCCAGCTCGAACGCGTAGCGAATGCATCGCTCGACGCCCTTGCGCGTGTTCACCGAGCCCTGTGTCGCCACTTCGTGCTCGGTCCCCTCGCGCAGCACGCCACCTTCACCGACGTACGGGCCCTCGGTGTTCTCTCGGATCACCACGAAGTCGTGGGGGGTGGCGTGGCCCGGTGCGGTCCCGACGAAGGGTCGCTGATTGATGTAGAGGTCGAGGGCGAACCGCATCTTGAGCAGCAGACCCCGTTCGATGACGCCGGGCTTCACGTCGGGGTGCCCGACGGCACCCAGCAAGATGCAGTCGAATCCGCGCAACGCGTCGAGCGTCTCATCGGACAGGATCTCGCCGTCGCGCAGGTAACGCGAGCCGCCAAGGTCGAAATCGGTCGTGTCGACCTCGACGCCTGCGGCACGCACGACCTTGACGGCCTCTGCCGTCACGTCGGGTCCGATCCCGTCGCCACCGATCACTGCAATGTTGTGAGCCATACGGCGAGCGAGCCTACGGGAGCATTCATCTTCGGTTCACACGACGGCCTCTTCGGAGCACCGCCACCGGCGCGAGTATTGTCCGAGACGCGACGGAGATGGACTCGTCGCGCTGCAACACACACCCAAAGCTCCACGGACGGAAAGCGGACACACATGCGGACAACCACTCATCTGACACGACGCCGGACAATCGCCGGCGCCCTGTCGCTCGCACTCGGGGCTTCCCTCGCCGTGCCGATCGCCGCCTCGGCCGACGGCCACGAAGACGGCCCACCGAAGTTCACCCTCACGATCCTGCACAACAACGACGGTGAATCAGGCCTGATCCCGAGCGACGTCGACGGCGTCAACTACGGCGGCGTCGCCCTGTTCCAGTCAAAGGTCGACGAACTCCGTCGCGAATCCTTCCGACCCAGCTTCGACGCCGGCGAGGCGCCCCAACGCGGCAACGTGCTGCTCAACTCGGGCGACAACTACCTCGCCGGTACCGAGTACAACGCATCGCTCGTGAACCAGGGCCTCTTCTACGACGCGATGGCGATCAACCGCCTCGGCTACGACGCACTCGCGATCGGCAACCACGAGTTCGACTTCGGCCCCGAAGCGTTTGCTCGCTTCGCACGCCACGTCGCCCCGACCCCGCTCGTGTCCGCCAACCTCGACTACTCGGCCGAGCCGGCCCTCGCCGCGCTCGCAGGCCGTCGTCTCGTGAAGAGCGACGTGGTGTTCGAGAACGGTCGACGCATCGGCATCGTCGGGCTCACCACGCCGTCGCTGCCGACGATCTCGTCGCCGGGCAACGTCGAAGTGCTCTCCGACCTCGCTGGCATCGCCCAGACGGAAGTGGATGCGCTGAAGGCAACC
>JBGCFW010000127.1:0-4618 GCA_045107155.1 Ilumatobacter sp.
TGGAAGAAGAAGAAGCCATGGAAGAAGAAGCCATGGAAGAAGAAGAGGCTCCCGCAGGTGGCGACACCGAGGGCCAGCTCGTCATCGGTGGCCTGCTCCCTGAGACGGGCAACCTGGCGTTCCTCGGCCCGCCCGAGATCGCAGGCGTGAACCTTGCGGTCCAGGAGATCAACGAGGCCGGCGGCGTGCTCGGCCAGGACGTCTCGTACCTTCCCGGTGACTCCGGTGACAACGGCGACGTGGCCAACGCCACCGTCGACCGCCTGCTCGCCGAGGATGTCGACGCGTTCATCGGCGCCGCTTCCTCCGGTGTGTCGCTTACGGTCATCGACAAGATCACCCAGGCTGGTGTGGTCCACTTCTCGCCGGCGAACACGTCGCCGACGTTCACCGACTACGACGACAGCGACCTGTACTTCCGAACGGCACCGTCCGACGTCGTTCAGGGCGCAGCGCTCGCTGACATCATGATCGCCGACGGCAACGCATCGGCGACGTTCCTGGTGCTCAACGACGCGTACGGCACCGGCCTCCTCGAGTTCACGAAGGGCCCGTTCGAGGCACAGGGTGGCGTCGTCGACGTCGAGAACATCTACGACCCGAAGGCCGAGAACTTCGACGACGTCGTTGCGGAGGCAGTGGCCGCCGACTCCGACGCCATCGTGATCATCGGCTTCGACGAGACGTCGAAGATCCTCACCGGTCTCATCGAGAACGGCGCAGGCCCGGCCGAGAAGGCCATCTACGGCACCGACGGCAACATGGGTAACGCCCTCGCTGCTGCATTCGATGACCCGTCGGTCCTCGCAGGTATGCGCGGCACGCTGCCGGGCGTCGACGTCGAAGGTGAGATCGCGGACTTCCGTGACCGTCTCCTCGCTGTCGATCCTGAGCTGATCGACTTCTCGTACTCGGCCGAGTCGTACGACGCGATCGTCGTGATGGCGCTGGCAGCTGCGGTTGCTGGTTCCGACGACGGCGTCGCATTCGGTGCGGAGATCAACGACGTGACCCGTGGTGGCGAGAAGTGCACCACCTACGCCGATTGCCTCGCACTCGCCGAGGCCGGCACCGACTTCGACTACGACGGCGTCTCCGGCCCGCTCGAGTTCCGTGACGAGGGTGAGCCCACGCAGGCTTCGATCCTCATCCTGGAATTCGACGAGACCGGCGCCATCATCGTCGACGGTGCGGTCCAGGGTTCGGTCGAGGTCTGATCTCACGATCAGTCGTCTCGAACGTCTGAACAACTGAACACGCCGAACGGCCCGGGGGCTCACGCCTCCGGGCCGTTTCGCGCCCGTCAGTCTGTTGTAGGTGGTCGAGCGGTGCCGGCGAGGCGATGCCTGAACTCCTCGGACACGCCGGTGAGGAGTGAATCATCCGCTGCGATGAGGCCACCGCTGCCGGGGTCAGCGAACGCGAACCAGACCGCGAGGCGTGCTTCGACACCCAATGAAGCGTCCGGGTCCGCCTGGTCGAGACGGCGCAATCGACGGACCAGCTCGTCGCCAGACGCATGCTCCGCCCACTGCGCGAGGAGCGCATGACGGAGCGTGTCCGCGTCACGGTTCGTGGCGTCGATGGCGCGTGCCAGCAGCCGGAAAGTCGCCCTCGATGTCGGGGCTGTTGCGGCGATGGCGGCGATCGGGATCGGTGTGGTCATGCGGCGAGTCTCTCGTTCGAGCCCCGTACGCGCCGCATCGCTCGTCCGACGCAACGCCGGCGGAGCGCGGCTCAGTCGTCCTGGTGGTCTTTGACCAAGGTGCCGAGATACAACTCGATGACCTTGGGATCCTTGAGGAGTTCCTTGCCGGTCCCGGTGTACGCGTTCGCCCCCTGGTCGAGGACGTAGCCGCGATCACAGATCTGCAGGCAACGGCTGGCGTTCTGCTCGACCATCACGATCGACACGCCGGCCTTGTTGATCTTGTGACAGCGGATGAACACCTCGTCCTGGAGAGCCGGCGACAAGCCAGCCGAGGGTTCGTCGAGCAGCAACACCGACGGGTCCATCATCAGCGCACGACCCATGGCGAGCATCTGTCGCTCGCCGCCCGACAGCGCGCCGGCACGCTGGTCCTTGCGCTCGACGAGCCGCGGGAACATCTCGCCGACCACCTCGAAGCGACTCTTGAACTTCTTCTGGTTCAAGAAGCAGCCCATCTCGAGGTTCTCGTTGATGGTCAACGCTGGGAACACGTTGTTGATCTGGGGCACGTAGCCGATTCCTCGGCTCACGAGCGAGTGCGCCTTCATGTTGGTGATGTCCTCACCGCGCAGACGAACTTGCCCGTCGCGAATGTTGACGAGCCCGAACATGGACTTCACGAGCGTGGACTTCCCGGCGCCGTTCGGACCGATGATCGCGACCAATTCCCCCTCGTCGAGGGTGAGGCTGCAGTCGTTCAAGATGTTGACCCCCGGGATGTACCCGGCGGTGAGTGAATCGGCGACGAGCAGCGGCTCGGTCACGGTCGTATCGCTCATCAGAGTTCCTTGTCCAGGTCGAGAGCCGTGTCGTGGCTGGAGCCGAGGTAGGCGTCGACCACCGCCTGGTTCTGCCCGATCGACGCAGGGGGGCCCTCGGCGATGACCTGGCCTTCGGCCATGACGATCACCCAGTCGCTGATCTCCTGGACCATGTCCATGTCGTGCTCGACGAAGAGCACGGTCATCCCCTGATCGCGCAGTCCGGTGACGTGTCCGAGCAGCGACTGGGTCAGCGCTGGGTTGACGCCCGCCATCGGTTCGTCGAGCATCACCATCTCAGGCTCGACCATGAGTGACCGAGCCATCTCGAGGAGCTTGCGCTGGCCGCCCGACAGCGTCCCGGCGAACTGGTCACGCATGTGGTCCATCTTGAAGTGGATCAGCAGTTCGTCGGCGCGCGCCTCGATCTCCTTCTCCTGGCTCCTCCAGAGGAACGGGAACACCGAAGACATCAGCGACTCGCCACGTTGTCCGGTGGCGCCGAGCTTCATGTTCTCGATCACGGTCATCTTCGACAGCGCTTTCGTCAGCTGGAACGTGCGAACCATGCCGTAGTTGGCGATCTTGTGCGCCGGGACCCCGTCGATTGCCTGGTCGTTGAAGCGCCGGGTGCCGGAGTCGGGCGTGTCGAAGTTCGTCAGCAGGTTGAACAGCGTGGTCTTGCCGGCGCCGTTCGGACCGATCAGTGCCGTGATGACGCCTCGCTGGATCTCGACGTGATCGACGTCGACGGCGGTCAGGCCGCCGAAGCGGCGCACGACGTTGTCGGCGACGAGGATCGGATCCGGCTTCTTCGCTCCCGGTTCCCAGGGAACGTCAGCGAGCGAGGCTCGCGCCGCCTCCGGGTCGACGCCCTCGACCGACACCAGGTGGCCGGTCGCTTCGGGGTCAGGTGCACCCGAAGCCTTGGGACCCGCCGAGGGGATCAGTTCGTCTTGTAGCTGGGCGTCGAGATCGGACGTCCAGGTCTTGCCACGATCATCGGTCATCGAGCGCCATCTCTTCCTTGTTGCCAAAGATGCCTTGCGGTCGGAATGCTGCGAGGAGTGCGAGGCCGAGACCCATCAGCATGAATCGGAACTGACCGACCTGGGGGCCCGACAGCACGTCATCGGTGATGCCGAGCGCATCCGTCCGCTCGACCTCTCGCAGGAACACGTCGGTGAAGCTGAGCACCGCCCAGAGCAGCGCGGCGCCGACGACGGGAGCGAAGACCTTGCCGGCCCCGCCCAGGATCAGTGCCACCCACACGAAGAAGGTCACGTCGGTGATGAAGTTGTCGGGCTGAGCGTTCGAGAAGCCGATCGCTCGCAGCATGCCGCCCATCGCACCGAACATGCCGCCGAGAACGAGCGCCTGCATCTTGTAGGCGAACACGTTCTTCCCGAGCGCTCGGGCGGCGTCTTCGTCTTCGCGGATCGCCTTGAGAACGCGTCCCCAGGGGCTCCGGATGATCAACCAGCACAGCAGGGCCGACAGGGTCAGGACGGTCCAGCCCACGAGCACCAGGAACATCTGGTTCCCGCTGAACAGGTTGAAGAAGTATCGACCGCCGGTGTCGAACGGACTCAGGTCGTAGAAGGTGCCGGAGAAGCCGGTGAGTCCGTCGGACGAGCCCGTCACCTTGTCGAACTGCGGTGACCGAAGCGTGATGCGGATGATCTCCGCCACTGCGATGGTGACGATCGCCAGATAGTCCGCTCGCAACCTGAGCGTCGGCACGCCCATGAGCAGCGCGAGGACGAGTGGCACGATGATCACGCCGCACACCAACCCGATGATGAACAACCACCCCTCGCTGATGTTCGTCTGGAAGATGCCCTCGTCGTCGTTCAGCATCGGGCCGATCGTCGCGACGATGATCGCCAGCCCGTACGCGCCGGCGGCCAGGAAGGCTGCCTGGCCGAAGTTGAGCAGGCCGGTGTAGCCGAAGTGCAGGTTCAGACCGATTGCGGCCAGCCCGAAGTAGATGAACTGTTCTCCGATGAGTCCGCGGAACGTGGACTCGATGATCGCTCCCCAATCCATGATGTCTCCTTATCCGATCCGCTCGGCTCGACCGAGGAGTCCTTGTGGTCGCACGAGCAGGATGATGACGAGTGCGGCGAGCGCTCCGACGTTCTTC
>JBGCFW010000128.1:0-5658 GCA_045107155.1 Ilumatobacter sp.
GTCGGTCCTCGTCACCGGCGATCCCGGTGAGGGGCCGGTCGAGTCGGTGTGGCGGACGCATCGCATCGATGTGGTGTGGGCACGCGACGACTGGCGGATCGACGAGGTCTCGATCACCGAGGGGCCAACGCCGATCCCCAACGAGATTGCCCTGCCGTCGCCGGCAGCTGACTTCCTTCGGGTCGACGGCTGGCAGCCGGCGGTGTTCGTCGACACGACGGCGTGGGAGGACTGATGCTGGCGATTCCGATCATCGGCGATCTGCTCGGGTTCGTCACCTCGCCCTTCACCGCTGCTGCGGGCTGGGCGTGGGACACCGTCGTCGGTGGGCTGACCGACTGGATTCTCAAGGGCGTGCTGGCGCTCCTGATGTCCATGTGGAACTTCATGGACACGGCGTCGTCACCGCGGCTGACCTCGGAGTGGTTCTACACAGCCGAATCGTCGCCGTTCCGGATCTCGTTCGGAATCGGCATCGCGATGGTGTCGCTGCTCGTGATGCTCGCACTGATTCGTGCCGTTGCCGCCGGGTCACCCGGTGCGGTGCTGCGGACCGTCGCCCACGACCTACCGATCGCCATCTTCGCGATGGTGTCGCTCGTGATCGTCTCGGCGGCTGCGATCGACCTGTCCGATGGATTGTCGGACTTCATCTGGGATCAGACCCGTGACGATGCGATCGGCGCGTTCGACGGGCTCGGCGTGACGCTGATGGCAGGCCTGGGGAACATGCACTTCCTCGGGATCATCGTGGCGCTGGTCCTGCTCGGCGCAATGTTGTTCATGTGGATCACGCTGTTCGTGCGTGAGGCGCTGATCTACCTGGTCGTGATCTATGCGGTGTCGTTCGGGATGCCGTCGATGCTCTTCCCGCCGCTGCGTGACACGGCCAAGAAGGTGTTGGAGTTGCTCGTTGCGTTGATCATCGCCAAGCCGGTGATGGTCCTCGCGCTGTCGGTCGGGGTGTCGGCGCTCGGCGGGATCGGTGCGACCGGCGAGCCTGGTTATGGTGTCGGGGACAACCTGGCTCGCGAACTCGGAACGCTCGTGTCGGGCGTGATCATGTTCGGTCTCGCAGCGTTCATGCCGTTTCTGGTGTGGAAGCTGATGCCGATCGTGGCTGCGGCCGTGGTCGCGCAGGGCATCGCGTCCGCGCCGATGCGTGGCGGTACGCAGGCGATGCAGTTGCAGTACTACGGGCGGACGTCGATGCAACGTCTCGCCGGCGGCGGGTCAGGTGGCCGCATGGCCGGGAGTGCGTCGTCCCTCGGTGGTGCCGGCGCCTCGGCAGGCTCGGCGACCGCAGGTTCGGGAGCAAGCACCGCAGCCGGAAGCGCTGCGGCTGGCCCCGCTGCCCCGGTGGCGTTGGCTGCGAGTGCGGTGAAGGCCGGGGTTGCCACGACGCGATCAGTAGCGACGTCGACCGTCGACACGGCAGCGAGCAACGGGCAGTCGGCGTCCGTTCCCTCGTCTTCGGGGTCGCGCCGTCCGCTTGAGGGTGATCGGTGATGGGCGACTCGACGTCGTTGCGTGGCTATCGGTTCGGCGAGCGTCGGCGTTCGGGGCTGTTCGGTTCGATCCCGCCGTCGCTCGCACTCGTGGGTGGGACAGCGCTGGTTGCGGCGTGGATGGCAATCGCCGGGTACGTGCCGATCCCGGTCTGCGTGGCTGCGGTTCTGGTGTGCGGGTGGTTGTGGTTCGGCAAGGTGCGTGCGCGGCCGGCGCACGAGATCCTGCCGGTGTTGGCGATGTGGTGGTGGCGGCGTCTCCGTTCTCGCAACCGCTGGTATCGGCCGGTGGCGCTGATCGCTGACGGCGAGCAGCCCGCCTCGCTGCCGCCCGAGCTGTCTGGCATCGATCTGTTCGAGGTCGACGTGGAGTGGCCGACGGTCGGCCACGTCGGCCCGTTGGGTGTTGTCCGGGATCGACAGGCCGGAACACTGACTGCGGTTCTTCGGGTCGGGGGTGACGGGCAGTTCGGGCTGGCCGATCCGGCCGGCCAGGATCTGCGGATCGACGAGTGGGGCTCGGCGATCGCCGGGTTCGCTCGCGAGCACTCCCCCGTCGTCCGGGTGACGTTCCACGACTGGTCGTCGCCGGCGCCGATTCGTGACTCTGTCGCTCGGCTGGAGTCGACCTGGGCCGATGAGGCGGAGCATCCGGCCCGGTCGAGCTACCTGCAACTCTTGCGGGAGACGTCGGCAACGGTCATCGATCACGAGGTGCTCGTCGAGGTGACCGTCGACATGAGTCGGCTCGGCAAGTCGCGTGGTGAGCGGAAGCTCGCCGCCGGCATTCGCAGCGTCACCGAGCAGACACGGCTGTTCGCCGGTCGCCTCGGCACCAGCGGCTTACGGGTCGAGTCCGTGCTGTCGGCACCTGATCTGGTCACCGCCATGCGGGTCCGTTCTGATCCGTCGGCGGCCGAACATCTGGCGACACTCACGCACTCGCTGGCCGCTGCGACTGGTTCGTCCGCTCCGACGTTCGGGCCGATGCACGTCGACGAGCGACTCGGTTCGGTGGTCGTGGACGGAGCGTGGCACCGGTCGTGGTGGTTCTCACGCTGGCCTCGGCGTGAGGTCGGTGGCTCGTGGTTGGACTCGTTGGTGTTCGACTCGGCATGCACCCGGACGTTCACGACGGTGTTCGAGCCGGTCGCTCCGTCACGTTCTGACGACGACGTCGATCGGGAACGCACGCAGCGCGAGGCGAACATCGAGACGCGCAGGCGCAAGGGGTTCATCGTTCGACGCACCGACGAGAAGGCGGTCGCCGAGGTGGAGTCCCGGGAGATCGAACTCGCTGCCGGGTACGTCGAGTGCCTCTTCACCGGATTGCTCACGTTGACGGCACCGACCGCGGAGCTGCTCAACCAGCAGTCGAGTGACCTCGAACAAGTCGCGGCGAACGCCGGGATCGAACTGCAGCCGCTGTGGGGTCGGCAGGGCGCCGGGTGGGTGGCGTCGCTGCCACTCGGGCGGACGCTCGCCCGTCGGCTGGGCGGTCGATGATGCGACGCAGACACACCTCGTCGGACGACGTCTCGGATCTCATGCCGACGATTGCCGGTGTCGATCCGCTCGCTGGGTCGGGCGGCGGCCTTCGGCTACCACGCCACCGAGGAACGACGGCGCATGTGGCGTCGATCTACCCGTTCCACGGCGGACGTGCTCTCCATGACGTGCCTGCGCCGTTCGTCGGGGTCAACGTCACCGACGGTCAGTCGGCATGGTGCTTCGATCCGTTCGAGCTGTATGGGCGCGACCTCGGTGGTGGGACGGTGCTGACGAACTCGAACATGTTGGTGCTCGGCGAACCCGGCAACGGCAAGTCATCGGCGGTGAAGACGATGCTGTTTCGTGAGGCTGCGTTCTACGGGCACCGGCGGTTCATCTCGATCTCCGATCCGAAAGGCGAGTACGGGCCGCTCGCCCGAGCCCTGGACATGCCGGTGGTCAAGCTCCATCCGGGAGGGACCGATCGGCTGAACGTGTTGGAGGCCGGCCCTGGCGACGCCGAGCGGTCGGTGCAGAACCGCCAGGAACTGATGACCGGGATGCTCGCGACAGTCATGCGTCGAGATCTCGACCCGGTCGAGGAGACGCTGTTGAACCGCGCGATCGAGGTGCTCGACGACTCCCATCGCGGGCGCCTCGACGACCCGACGCTGGTCGATCTGGCGACGTTGCTCGGTGACATGCCCGACTCGGTGCATCGGGTGGACGAGTTGAAGTTGCTCGACGACGCCGATGTCGCCGCGTCGATCACAAACGTTCGCCTGGCGTTGTCGAAGCTGTTGCGCACGACGTTGCGCGGCATGTTCGATGGCGTGTCGACGGTGTCGGTCGAGCAGATGTCCGGTCAGGGTGTGGTCGTCGATCTGTCGTCGGTGTTCTCGAACTCCGAGGCTCTGCCGCTCGTGCAGATGGCGGCAGCGTCGACCCTTGCGGGCCAGATGGCGAACCTTCCCGCACAGGGGCGGCGGGGCATCCTTGTCGACGACGAGGTGTGGGCGACCATGGCGTCGGAGCGGGCGGCGAAGACCCTGCAGGCGCGGTTGAAGCTGTGCCGGCTCTGGGGGATCTGGAACATCCTCGTCACCCACCGACTTTCGGACCTGAACGCTCAGGCCGACTCGGGCACGTCAGCGTCCAAGGTTGCAGAGGGGCTACTCGCCGATGTGCAGACGCGTGTGGTGTTCCGGCAGGCGACCGACCAGCTCGCGATGACTGGCGAGCTGCTGCGGATGAACGATCGCCTCGTCGAGTTGCTGCCACGGTTGACTCGGGGCCGGTCGGTGTGGACGGTGGCGGGTCGGGCGGCAGTCGTGCAACACGTGATCGCATCGCAGGGGCCGGAGCGGGCGATCTGCGATACCGACGACGCAATGGTGGCGTGACGAGGTTGTCGTGGACGCCGCTGAACGTCGGGTCGATCGGGATGAGTTGCTCGGTCGGACCGACCTGGCCGAACTGCTCGACGCTCTGACGACCGGCACCGGGTGCGGCCGCCGTCGAACCTGGCGGTGCCCCGAGCGTGACCATCCCGACGCCCATCCGTCGGTCACCGTGCGGACCGACGCGCGAGGCGTCGAGCGCTGGAAGTGTTGGTCAGGCGGGCACGGCGGCACCGCGATCGACGCTGTTGTCGCGGCACGCGGGCTCCGCGTCGGTGATGCGATGAGATGGCTCGCCGAGAACTTCGCTCACCTCGAACCGGTCCCCCGCCTGCCGGCCCCGCCTGCGCGACCGGTTGGTGAGCCGGCTCCCGAGGTGGTCGAGTACGTCGAGCGGTGCGCCAAGTTGCTGTGGTCGGGGTCGGGTCGCCCGATCCGGGAGTGGCTCAACGCACGTGGTTACACCGACGACGTGCTGGCGGTGAACAAGGTCGGTGCGGACCCCGGCCGCCGATTCCTCCCCCGGCCTCGGGGCTTTCCAGGGGGCTGGCCGGCTGCGGTGTATCCGGCGCTCGATGTCGAGGAGCGGGTCGCCTACTTCCAGGCTCGGTATCTCAATCCGCCGGATGGGCGAGGCAAGTACGACAACCCGAGCCGCCGGTGGGCGTCGAATCCTCGGCTCGGCTGGACACGGCCTCCCGACGCAACCCGACGTCGTCCCTCTGACTCGCTCGTAGTCGTCGAGGGAATCGCCGACGCGCTCGCAGCGAACTCGCTCGGCTTCGAGGCAGTCGGGGTGCTCGGTGCTGGGGCGCTCGACGACGCCGGCGTCGGCTCGATCGCACAGCGCTCCACCTCCCGGCAGATCGTCATCTGCTTCGATCCCGACGACAGCGGCGACCGTGGCGCCGCGTCGATCTCCGAGCGCATACAACGATTGCGCACCATGAAGGTCGAGATCGTAAGGCCGCCTGACGGACTCGACCTGACGACGTGGGCAACAACGGAACCGAAACAGGCCGCCATCTCTCTCGTACCGGGAGCACAGTTCACTGCGATTCTGGCTCGACCAGCGGCCACCCACCCTGCGCTCGAGATCTCGCGAAGTCTCTAGCACGTGTAGGCGACACGCGACTCGAGCACGAGGCAGAGGATGTCGACGGCGGACACCAACCCGGATCCTCGGAGCCATGGTCACCGAATTCTCGGCCAGCTTTGTCCGGCCTGACGTGCAATGGTCCTGTGGTGGAGAATCCCGG
>JBGCFW010000129.1:0-7009 GCA_045107155.1 Ilumatobacter sp.
GGGCTCGGCGACGACGACGAACTCGAACCCGGGCCGGTCGGGTGCATCGCGCACCTCGCGTACAGCCAAGCCAGCGTCGGCGAGCGAGGCCTCGATCTCGGGCTGGTCGCGGAAGCGGAGCGTCGAGGTGGAACACAGCAATTCGTCGTCGTCGAAGCGAAACCAGGCGTCGAACGTGACGAGTGGCAGCGACACGTCGGTCACCTCGATCCACGACTCGACGGTGCCCACGCCGTCGACCTGGGCGACCGAGCGCCGGCCGTCACCCGACCAGTGCTCCCACGCTCGCTTCGCCGGGTCACGGGTTTCGAACACGAAACTGCCGTCGGCGGCGAGCATCGAACGCACCGCGCGCAGGGTTTGCGCCCAGTCGTCGTCGGTGATGAACACCTGGGCGACGTTGCCGGTCATCACGACGAGGTCGACGTCGGTGATCGATCGAGCGGCATCGGCCGCGGTGCCGGTCACCCACCGCACCTGTTCGGCACCTGGCTTGGTGCGCGCGATGTCGAGCGATGCGGAGGCGGGGTCCATACCGATGACCGACATCGACCGCCGCCAATCGGCGCTCGCGCGGACGAGGCGGACGGCGAGCTCGCCGGTGCCGCACCCGACATCGACCACCGAGCACGCTCCGAACTCGTGCACCATTGCGGTGTAGACGTCGAGGTCACCGCGGTCGTCTTCGAGCGGGTCGTACAGCCGAGCGAGTCGCGGGTCCGCGAATATCGAGTCGGGTTCGGTCATCGATCGATCCTCGCAGTCCGACGCATCGTTGTCGGGGCGAGTTTCAGTCGACGTCGTCGCCGGGCTCGGCGAGGGCATCGATGAGCGAGCGGAACGACGCGATGTCCTCGTCGGCGAGGTGTGTCGCGAAGTGCGCCTGCACGGCACGGCGATAGGTCACGTTCATCTCGCGCCACAGGCGGCGTCCACTCTTGGTGAGTTCGACGTCGACGGCGCGCTTGTCGACGTCGGTGTGGCGGTGACGTGCGATCCAACCCTCCTCTTCGAGGCGGTCGAGACGACGCGAGATGCTCGACGCCGGAACGCCCAGTTCCGCAGCGATGTCCAGCGGGCGCGCGATGCCATCGAGGCGTTGCAACGCGGTGAGCACGTCGAACCACTCGATGGCGATGTCCCAATCCGCGCGCAGTTCCTCGTCGATGCTTCGCTCGATGCGGTCCACGAGCAGGCGAAGGTCACGCCAGGTTCCGACGCGGACGTTGTCGAGGCGAGGCATCGCTCAGTCGATCGGACGGCTACTACCAGGGCGAGACGATCGACGACTCACCCGGTCGCGCGAATGGCGGACGAGAAGGCGTGCGTGGCTTCGTTGACGTCGTCGGACGTGACGATCAGCGGCGGGCTCCATCGGATGGTGCGGTGACGAGTTCCGGCCACCATCAAAATCACGCCGTGCTCGCGGAAGCAGTGCTCGGCAACGGCGACGGCCCGATCCGCTGTATCGAACTCTGTGGCGACCATGAGCCCGCGTCCGCGGACGTGGAGGAGTGCGGCGTCGAGTTGCTGCATCTCTCGCAGCGAATCGATGAGTTGGTCACCGCGCGCCTTCACATTGTCGAGGAAGCCGGGTTCTTCGAGGATCTCGATCGTCGCGAGCGCGGCCGCGCACGCGAGCGGGTTGCCGTTGGACGACCCGCTGTGACTGCCGGTGACCCACTTCTCGTCGAGCTCGCGGCGAGTTCCGAGTGCTGCCATGGGGAAGCCGGATGCGAGACCCTTCGCCATGCAGAGAATGTCGGGTTCGACGTCGAGCGTCTCGATGGCGAACATCTTGCCGGTGCGCCCGAAGCCGGACTGTGTCTCGTCGGCGACGAACAGGATCCCGTGCTCTCGGCACAGATCGGCCACCCCGGCGATGAACCCCTTCGGGGTCGGGATGTAACCGCGCTCTCCGATCACCGGCTCGATGACCATCGCTGCGACTTCGTTCGCGGCGATCTGCGTGATGAGCAGACGCTCGAGGCCGCGCAGCGCCCGGCTGACCTCGGCCTCCTGGTCGGATGCGTGCGGGTCGGGGAATGGTGCGACGAACACCCCCGACGGCAGCGGTCCGTAGCCGTCGCGGTCGATCGCACGGCTCGACGACATGGCCAGCGTGTAGTGCGTGCGACCGTGAAAGGCGCCGTCGAACACCACGACGTTTTGTCGACCGGTCGCGTGCTTCGCCAACTTGATGGCCGACTCGACGACCTCGTCGCTGGTGCTGCAGAAGAAGAAGGTGTCGATGTGCTCGGGCGTGAGCGAGTTCAGCTTGCGGGCGAGCGGCGCGAGCTTGTCGTGGCGGTAGACGTTGACGTGCGAGTGGACGATCTTGGCCGCCTGCTCGCTGATGGCCTGCGTGATCTTCGGGTGGGCGTAGCCGGTGGTCGCTGCACCGAGGCCGCTCGAGAAGTCGAGGTACTCGTGTCCGTTGATGTCGATCACTCGCGGTCCGTGGCCGCGCTCGATCTGCAGCTCGGTCGCGACCGACCAGACGCTGGTCACATGGGACGCGTGGTCATCCATCCGGCGAGCCTAGACACGCGAGCCTCGTTCGAACCTCGACCCCGCCTGGTTCAGAAGGCGGCGGCGAGCACATCGGTGTAGGTGGCAGCGAGATGGAAGGTCATCTCGTCGCGAACGTTCTCGGGGACATCGTCGAGGTCGGGACCGTTGCGCTTCGGGATCACCACGTCGGTGATCCCCATCCGGTGCGCGGCGAGCACCTTCTGCTTCACGCCGCCGATCGGCATGACCTGGCCCTGCAGGTTGATCTCGCCAGTCATCGCGACCGTCGACTTCACGGGTCGATCGGTGAGCAGCGACACGAGCGCGGTGGTCATCGTGATGCCGGCGGACGGACCGTCCTTGGGGACGGCGCCTGCGGGCACGTGGACGTGGAACCGACGACGCAACGCTTCGTCGTCGATACCCAGGTCGTGCGCGTGGCTGCGCACGTAGTTGAGCGCGATCTGCGCCGACTCCTTCATCACGTCGCCGAGCTGACCGGTGAGGGTCAAGCCGGGTTCGGAGTCGGGGCCGGTCGGGAACGAGGTGGTCTCGACGAACAGCACGTCGCCGCCGACGCCGGTGACCGCGAGACCGGTCGCGACTCCGGCGTCGGACGTGCGCTGCTGGATCTCGTCGTCGACCTTCGGGCGGCCGAGCCAGTCGTTCAGCTCGTCGTCGGAGATGGTCAAAGGAGTCTCGGTGCCCGTCGCGACCTTCGCGGTGACCTTGCGAACGAGGCGGCCGAGCTCGCGCTCGAGTGAACGGACACCGGCTTCGCGGGTCCAGCCACGGATGATCGAGCCGATCAGTTCGTCGCTCACCGCGAGCTCGTCGGGGGTGAGCCCGGCGCGCTCGACCTGGCGTGGCAGGAGGTAGCGATTGGCGATGAACACCTTCTCGGCGTCGGTGTAACCGTCGAGCCGGATGAGGTCCATGCGATCGAGCAGCGGACCGGGGATGGTGTCGGCGACATTCGCGGTCGCGATGAACACCACTTCGGAGAGGTCGAGGTCGACCTCGAGGTAGTGGTCGCGGAACGTGTGGTTCTGCGCAGGGTCGAGCACTTCGAGGAGTGCTGCGGTCGGGTCGCCGGAGAAGGCACCGGCGCCCATCTTGTCGATCTCGTCGAGGAGGATGACCGGGTTCATCGTCCCTGCCTCCTGCAGCGCCTTGACGATGCGGCCCGGCTGGGAGCCGACGTAGGTGCGGCGATGACCTCGGATCTCGGCTTCGTCGCGGACGCCGCCGAGGGCGACGCGCACGAACTCGCGGCCCATCGCGCGAGCGATGGACTCGCCGAGGGAGGTCTTGCCGACGCCGGGCGGGCCGACCAGGGTGAGCACCTGGCCTTCGCCGCGCTTGGCGTCGTCGTCGCGGGTGATGCCGCGGTCGTGACGGAGCTTGCGCGACGCGAGGAACTCGACGATCCGTTCCTTGACGTCGTCGAGGCCGTAATGGTCGTCGTCGAGAGTGGTTTGCGCGGCATCGAGATCGAGCGTGTCGTCGGTGCGCTCGCCCCACGGCATCTCGAAGATCCGGTCGAGCCAGGTGCGAACCCAGCCGTGCTCGGGCGACTGTTCGCTCATCCGCTCGAAGCGGTCGAGTTCCTTCGCGACGAAGGTCTTGACGCCCTCGGGGGCGTCGAGCGCGTCGAGGCGTTCGCGAAACTCGGCGGCCACGTCATCGTCGCCGTCGCCGAGCTCCTTGCGGATGGCGGCCATCTGCTGGCGCAGCATGTACTCGCGCTGCTGCTTGCTCATGCCTTCGCTCACGTCGTTGCGGATGGTCTCGGCCACCTGCAGTTCGTTGAGGTGGTTGCGGGCCCAGGCGTGGATGGCGTTGACGCGGTCGGCGAGGTCGACGGCCTGGAGCACACGGAGCCGATCGGCGTCGGCGAACTCGGCCCAGAGCGCGACGCCGTCGGCGAGGGCACCGGGGCGATCGACGGTGGTGCGAAGCAGTTCGGGAAGGCGCCGGCTGTTGCGCCGCTCGGCGATCAGTTCGAGCGTGGCGCGCAGTTCGCGCGTTGCTGCTCGGACGCTGGAGGAGGGCTCGGCATCGACGAGGACTTCGACGTCGACGCGTTCGGCCGCCCGGGCCGAGCCGGTGGCGATGACGTCGCCGGTGGTGGTGTGGCGGGCGACCACACGAACGCGCTGCTCGGCGAGAATGATCGCGCCGGGGCTGCCGTTGGGGAGGTTGCCGACATTCGGGACGCGGGCGACGACACCGATGGTGCGTTCATCACCGCCCGTGAGGACGATGCGGCCGGTCGAGCCGCTCGAATCGCCGCCGTGTGCGTCATCGCGCGTCGTCGCACCGACGGCGGCTTCGATGGCGGGACGGGATTCGTCGGTGAGGGTGATCGTGACCGTGGCGCCCGGGAGGAGCGGTGCGGGCAAGTGGAGCGAGGGCAGGCGGGTGAGTGTCTCCGTGATGGACATGGAGACAAGGTATGTGAAGATTTCTTGAGTCACAACGACTCAGATCAATGGAATATTGACGTTGGTCGATGTGTTGAGGGCGCTTCGGTGGCCGAACTGGGTTCAGCTGTCGGCCCCGCTGTCGGCCCGGCTGCGTGCGTCCTGCAGGAGTGAAATGACCGCCGGTCGGGCCTGGTCGGCGTCGGTGAGTGCTTCGGCGAACGGGATGCGCGCCATGCGTGGTCCGGCCGGTGTCTCGGCGGTGAGTGTGACGCCGTAGCGGTCGATGCCGACCATCTTGGCGTCGGTTGCGTCGTCCAGCCCGGCGAGGACCTGGGCGTACATGAGGTTGGCGTCGCGGTGATCGTCGTTCATGTGCTCGACCACTCCGCCGCCTGCGTCGGCGAGCGGGTCGACCGCTGCGTGTGCGTAGGCCTCGGCGCTCTGCCAGCTCATGTGGCCGAACCCGCCGACGTAGCGGACCGATTCGACGTTGAGTCGCCAGAACCCGAAGTCGGTGAAGTCGGCGTAGTACGAGGCGTAGGGATGCTTCTCGAGGTAGCGGTCGCGGAGTTCGCCGGGTGCGTCGAGGAGTTCGAGCCGGCCGACGAGTGTGAGGCGAGCGTTGCCGAGCGGGTCGCCGTCACCGGTCATGTCGACGACGAGGAGGCTGACGCGATCGTCACCGCGAGCGTTCACGGTGTGTTCGGCCATCTCGCTGACGAGGACGATCGGGTTGCCCACGTCGTCGGCGGCGTAGGACACGACGCTGCCGTATGGGTAGCCCTCGGCGGTGAGTGTGGAGATGGTGGCCATTCGATTGGCTGCGACGAGTGTGCGGGACAGCTCGGCGTCGCTGGGAAAAGTCGACGGGTCGCCGGCGATGGGCGGGCCGGCCTGACCGCCGCCGTGTTCCTTGGGTCGGCTCATCGTTGCGCTCCTTCGTCTCGTTCGTGCTCGGACTCGTGCAGTCTGGCGCCCGGCGGGTGGTCCGGCCACTCGGAGCGCCTCCCACATCGATCCCGCACGCCTCACCTGGTTGTCGTGCACGACTCGTCTGCGGCGCGACTCGACCCGCGCGTCAGGTGGTGGGCGCGGGACCCATCGCGGCATCGTGTTCAGAGTTCGACAAGAAGAGGCGTTTCCGCAACGGAGCGTGGTGATCGCAGGGCCATGATGGGGACCGCTCCCCGTCGGCGGAAGGCCGTCGGGTCGACAGACTGGACGACCGTGCACCACGAAGCGATCTCTCGATGACGATGCGCCCGAGCTTGCGGACCGTCACCGCCCGATTGGCGATCGTCCTCACGGTGGTCGGCGGTGCCTGCTCGGCGAGCGACGCTTCGGCGCCACCTCCGGAACCCGCCGTGACCAGCACGGCCCAGGCAACCACCACGCCGCAGACCACGTCGACCACGACCTCGACCACCGTCGCCGAGACGACGACGACCGACTCGACCACGACCTCGGTCCCCGCATCGACGACGACCGCGCCGACGGCCCCGGTCACGACGAACTTCGATCCGACCACGATCGAAGGAGAAGTCGAGGCCGCGATTCTGAGGGACAACGAGGTCTTCGTTGAATGCCTAGCGGCACTCCCAGACTGTGACGTAGAAGAAGCGACGTCGGTGACTGGCGGGGCCTTCCGAGAGAGCCTTGTGGATTCACTCACTCGCCGGAACGCAGCCGGCATCGCCGTGCGAGAGGCCGAAACGCTGACCGTCGTCGTCGAAGGTGTTGAGGTGAGCGATTCACGGAGCCAAGCCATCGCGAGCATCTGTGTTGTCGATGCCACGGTCCGATTTCGGCCAGGGTCGTCCGAGGAGCCGGAAGAGATCATCGACGACTCGTTCGTCTCCTTCCGCCTCCGATACCTGCTGGACAAGACAAACGCAGGATGGCTCATCACCGCTTCGGAGCAAGCCGCTAGCGCTACCGGTCGGGAGGGCAACCTGTGTCTCTAGGTCGTCGTCAGGCCATTGCCGGACTTTTGACTCTGGCCGGACTGGTCGTCCTCCCAAGCCCAGCTCTTGCCAACAAGGAAGACAAGTTCGAGGAAGAGCCGG
>JBGCFW010000013.1:0-16189 GCA_045107155.1 Ilumatobacter sp.
GTCGGCGCTCGACCGAGCCGTTCGAGCTCTCGCTTGCCCCGGACGGGCGGGTGCGTGGTCAGAGGTGGTCGACCGCGTCGGCGACGAGGTCGACGACGGCGTCGGGATCGTGGTGGTGAACGATGTGCTTGCCGCCCGCGATGAAGTGGGCGGTGGCGTTGTCGCCGATGGCTGCCACGGTGTCGGTGACCATCGCGTCGGTGGCGTACTCGTCATGGTCGCCCTGCGCGACGACCGTCGGCACCGTGATCGCATGCAGCTCCGGTCGGATGTCCCAGCGACCGAACTCCCGACTCACCCACACCCCGCTCCACGCCTCGAACAGCGCTGCGGGGTGATGGTGGTGCCGCGACAGGCCGAACGTGAAGCGGGTGGTCTCGGCGCGCATGTCGACGATCGCGGCTCGACAGACGCCCTCGACCCACGTGTGCGCTGCGATCGACACCAGCCCGCTCATGTCGACACCGTTCATGGCAGCGATCAGCGCGATCGAGCCTCCGTCGGAGTGGCCGACCACGAGGGGTCGCTGCGCGCCGACGTGTTCGAGGACCGCGTCGAGTCGCTCGGCCTCGTGGTGGAGCCATCGCGTCGGCCACGGCCCTGTCGGAATGGGGAGCGACGACCCGTGGCCTGGGCGCTCATAGGCGAGTACCGACAGCCCGGTGATGGCGGCGATGCGCTCGGGGACGTCACGCCACTGATCGATCGACCCGAGGCCGTCATGCAGCATGACGATGTCGGGCGGCGCACCGGGTGTTCCCCAGGTCGCGGTCGCGAGATCCGCCTCGCCCACCTGCAGTCGACGGTCGTCGCGTTCGATCATGCTGTCGACCGTTGGGGAGTGGTTGACATCGAATTCTCGTGCCGCTGCGGCACTCGATGCGCCAGGTGCTGCGCGATCGTTAGAGGCGGACGTAGTCGAAGTCGACCGGCCGGGTGGCGATGCCGCGCGACGGGGGAGCGATCCATCCGGCCATCTTCCCCGGCTCGTACTCGGGATTCATCAGCGAACCGACATGGGTCCGCTCGGCGTCGGTCGGGAGCCACTCGTCGACGTTCGCTTCCCATTCCGCCTCGTCGATCACTCGACCGTCAGGCGAGATGTGGGCATCGCGGAACACGCCGACGTCACGATGGAAGCCGACATGGGGCAGCGTCAGTTCGACGGTGATGCCGGCCTCGGCGAGCGTACGGTTCCAGCGCTTGAGGCCTTTCGCGCAGTCGACGGTGTACTCGCTGCGCAGCTCGTGGTTGACCAACGCTCGGGCTGACATGGTTGCTTCCACGATCTTGTCGTCGATGACCGTGAGGTAGGTGTCCTCGCTGTCGTTCAGGACGTGGTCGTCGTCGTAGCCATCTTCGCCGAACCGGCCCTTGAGCCCGGCCGCGTAGTAGTTGGCGGCGTTGGTGGACTTCTCGGAACCGAACAGATCGAGCGACACCGAGTAGTGGAAGTTGATGTAGCGCTGGAGGGTGCCGAGGTTGATGCCGCCGTGGGCCTCGACGTCATCGGTGTCGAACTCGCGCATGAGTTCGGCGGTGCGTTCGACGACGCGGCCCACTCCCGAGGCACCCACGAACATGTGGTGGGCCTCTTCTTTGAGCATGAAGTCGCAGGTGCGCGACAGCGGGTCGAACGCCGACTCGCGCAGTGCGCCGAGCTGATACTTGCCGTCGCGGTCGGTGAAGTAGGTGAACATGAAGAAGCTCAACCAATCGGGCGTTTCTTCGTTGAACGCGCCGAGGATGCGCGGCTCGTCAGCACTGCCCGACTGACGCTCGAGCATCGCGTCGGCTTCGTCACGGCCGTCGCGGCCGAAGTACCCGTGCAGCAGGTACACCATCGCCCAGAGGTGGCGACCCTCTTCGACGTTGACCTGGAACAGGTTGCGAAGGTCGTAGAGCGATGGCGCGGTCTTGCCGAGGTGGCGTTGTTGTTCGACCGAAGCCGGCTCGGTGTCGCCCTGCACCACGATCAGGCGCCGCAGGTCGGTCCGGAACTCGCCGGGGACTTCCTGCCACACCGGTTGCCCCTTCATGTCGCCGAAGCCGATGGTGCGGTCCTTCTCCCGGTCGGAGAGGAAGATGCCCCATCGATAGTCGGGCATCTTGACGTGGTCGTAGTGGGCCCAGCCGTCTTGGCCGACGTCAACGGCCGTGCGGAGGAAGACATCCTTCTCCTGGAAGCCCGCCGGACCCATGTCGGCCCACCAGTCGGTAAACCGCGGTTGCCAACTCTCGAGGGCACGTTGGAGCCGTCGATCGTCGGCGAGGGCGACGTTGTTCGGGATCCGTTCGGAGTAGTCGATGGCAGGCATGTGTGGTGCTTTCGTGCAGGTGTGAGTCGGGTCGTGGGCGGCGAGGTGGTCAGGTGCGGTGCAGGTCGAAGTCGGCGCGGCTGCCGCTGCCGTAGCGGCGCAACGCTCCGTCGGGGCCGCTGGCGTTGGGGCGGATGAAGATCCAGTTCTGCCAGGCGCTGAGCCGGGCGAAGATCTTGGTCGCCATCGTCTCGGGACCACAGAAGCGGTGGTTCGCCTCCATGCCCGTCATGGCGTCGGGTGAGAAGCTGGCTCGTTCCTCCACGGCGAGCCGGACCTCGTCGTGCCAGTCGAGGTCGTCGGGCGTGAACGTGACCGCGCCGATCTCGGCGGCGGCGGCGGCATCGAGATCGCTGTCGATCGTCGCGATCGCTGCTTGGTGGAGCTCGGCGTTGCCGTACAGCCGCGACTCGAGTCGAGTGAGGCCGTTGGCCATGGGCATCGGGCCGTTGCTCGCCGCGGTGAATCGGATCGCCGCTGCGGGCAGCGGATCGTCGTCGTCTTCGAAGATTCCGTCGAGCATGTAGGTGCGGTCGGCGGCGAGCGCGAGCTCGGCGAGCACGCCGACGAAGCAGGACCCGGGTTCGATCGTGGTGATGATGCTGCGCGCGGTCAGGTCGAGGCGTGAGAGCACGCGCTTCCAGAGCAGCGACGTCTCGCGTTCGGCGTGCGTCGATGGCGACACGACCGCGGTGTCGTGGATCAACACGTCGTCCGGGTCACCGATGGTGGTGATGACCAAGGTGCCGAGGAGCGGCTCGTTGAACCGCAGGTGGCAGAGCAGGTCGTCGAGCTCGCGAGCGCACTGCAGCGGCCACGACGCATCGGGACTCGCCGCCACGCTGAGTCGAACCGACCGGCCGATGCGGTCGAGCTGGGCCGTGACGTGGCGATACGAGATCGAGTCGCCGGTGATGACGCGGTCGAGCGGTGCGAGTTCGACAGGCGGCGCGGCAGCATCGCGATCGGAGGTCGCAGCGAGTTCGGCGGCCCGAGCGGCCACGGCTTGGTCGAAGGTCGATGGGGCGGCGAGTTCGTCGACGAGGCGCCACGACAGTGCCTCCGCACCCTGGATGCCCTCGGCTTTGGTGGCGAACACGTCGGCACGGTCGCGGCGAACGTGTCGCTTGTCGGTGAGGCGCGTGAGTCCGCCCGTCCCCGGGAGGACGCCGAGCAGCGGCACTTCGGGGAGCGACACGCTCGAGGAGCGGTCGTCGAGCAGCAGGAGGTGCTCGCACGCCATCGCGAGTTCGTAGCCGCCGCCCGAGCAGGGGCCGTTGATCGCCGCGAGGAACTTGAGTCCTGAGTGCTCGCTCGCCTCCTCGATCTCGAGGCGGGTCTCGTTGGTGAACTTGCAGAAGTTGACCTTATGGGCGTGCGTGGCCGCTGCGAGCATGCGGATGTTGGCGCCGGCGCAGAAGATTCCCTCCACAGCGCTGTCGATGACCACGCACCGGATCTCGGGATGTTCGAAGCGAAGTCGACGCACGACATCGGCGAGCTCGATGTCGACGCCGATGTCGTAGCTGTTCATCTTCAGCTCGTAGTCGCCGAGGAGGCCACCATCGGGGTCGACGCGCATCGAGAGGCGAGCGACGGGCGGGTCGAGTCGGAGGGACCAGTGTCGGTACGTGTCGGGATGGCGCTCGAACGTGATCGGGGTCGCCGCGGACGTCTCGGAGGCCGACGGCGGATTCTCGGTGAGCGTCATGGATTCTCCTTCGGACTCGGTGTGCAGAGGGCTTGATCGCCAGCGGCCACCGATCTACGATGTTCCTCGATTCCTCCACTATGCCTGAACGATTTGTAGAACGTCAAGCGGAAGCTGCCGAGCTCGCGCCGGTGCTCGGTGCCACCACCGATCGGCGCGTGAACTCCGACAACGCCCGCGGCCTGATGATCACCGTCCTCGGTGAGTTCGTGCGGCCCAACGGAGGTTCGGCATGGACGCAGACGCTGATCGAGGCGATGGAGTTGGTGGGTGTGCAGGACAAGGCGACGCGTCAGGTGTTGGCCCGACTCGCCGACCGTGGCTGGCTCGACCGATCGAAGGCCGGGCGACGCACGCACTGGCATCTGACCGCCTCGAGCCGAGCGCTGCTCGAGACAGGCGCCGACCGCATCTACGGGTTCGGACGGTCCGAGCAGCGATGGGACGGGCGCTGGCTCGTCGTGCTCGCGAGTCTCCCCGACCGAGAGGCGTCCCAGCGCTATCGCCTGACCACCGGGCTCGCCTGGGCCGGATTCGGATCCCTCGGGCAGGGCACGTGGATCTCGCCCTGGGTCGAACACGAGCGGCAGTGCGCGGCCGTGCTCACCGACCTCGATGTGGCGGGAGCGACCACGTTCAGATCCGAGATCGGCGCGCTCGGCCACGGCGACGAGCTCGCGGCGAGGGCGTGGGATCTCGCCGAGCTGCGATCGCACTACGACACGTTCCTCGGGACCGTCGAACAGATCGAACGCGCGAACGCACCTCGCGGTGCTGAGGCGGTCGCCGGTCTGATCAACCTCGTGCACGCATGGCGCCGCTTCCCGTTTCTCGATCCGGAGCTTCCATCGGAGTTGCTCCCGCACGACTGGCCCGCTCCGTACGCCGTGGCGCGCTTCGAGCAGCTACGGAGTGCGCTCCTCGATGCCGCGACCACGTGGTGGCGCGATTCCGATGCCCGGTACGCGAGCACCGTGGCCTGACCGCTTCGTCGACGCCTCGTCGACCCGACCAACATCGACCGCACGACACGCACGAATCCGGGGGACTCATGCAC
The DNA here is from genome assembly GCA_045107155.1 of Ilumatobacter sp. Taxonomy (GTDB): domain Bacteria; phylum Actinomycetota; class Acidimicrobiia; order Acidimicrobiales; family Ilumatobacteraceae; genus Ilumatobacter_A. Next base: position 5,087 of record JBGCFW010000013.1, read on the forward strand.
GAGGAATTCAACGTCAGCACGTGGCTGGTCGACCGGCACGTCGACGACGGGCGCGGCAACACCATCGCGATCCGTTCGGGTGGTGCGTCGCACACGTATGCCGATGTGCTCGATGCGAGTCGTCGGGTGGCGACCGGTCTGCGAGGAGCGGGCGTGCAACCAGAACAGCGGGTTGCGATGGTCATGCTCGACAGCCCCGAGTTCGTCGCGACGTTCCTCGGTGCACTCCGCATCGGTGCGATTCCCGTGCTCACCAACCCGATCCTGCCGGGCCGCGATCTCGGCGTGATCATCGCCGACGCTCGTGCCCGGATCGTGGTGATCTCGGCGGATCGGGCGGGGTCGATCGACGCGATCTGCGCGAGGGCTCCGGAGGTGGTCGCCGTCGTGACCACTGGTGGCGACGAGTGGGCCGACTTCACAGCGTCCGATGACGACGGTGACCCGTACGCCACGTGGGACGACTCGCCAGGATTCTGGTTGTGCACCTCTGGGACCACCGGTCAGCCGAAGCTCGCCATGCACACCCACGGTGACGTCCGCGCGACCGTCGAGAACTACGCGATCGGTGTGCTCGAGATGTCGGCAGAGGATCGGTGCTTCTCCGTCGGCCCGATGTTCCACGCGTACGGACTCGGGAACTCGTTGACCTTTCCCTTCGCCGTCGGGGCGTCGACGGTGCTGGAACCAACACGCCCACCGACGCCGCAGCTCGTCGCCGATCTCTGTGCCGCAGAGCGACCGACCCTGTTCTTCTGCATCCCGACCTTCTACGCCGCGCTCACCAACTCTGATCTTTCCGACGAGGCCTTCTCCTCGGTTCGCTTCGGCGTGTCTGCTGCCGAGGCGCTGCCACCCGAGACGTTCCATCGATTCCTCGAACGGTTCGGCGTGACCATCCTCGACGGCATCGGGTCCACCGAGCTGTTGCACATCTTCCTGTCGAACCTGCCCGACCGACACCGGCCCGGCACGAGTGGTGTGGCAGTGCCCGGCTACGACGCACGCGTGGTCGACCTCGACGGGAGCGACGCGGCGCCGGGCGAGCCCGGTGCACTTCTGGTGCGTGGCGCGTCGGCGGCATCGGGCTATTGGTGCCGAGCTGAGCAGACGCGAGCGACGTTCGAGGGAGCATGGGTCCGTACGGGCGACCTGTATGAACGTTCAGACGACGGCTTCTTTACCTACCTCGGACGAGCTGACGACATGATGCGCGTCGGCGGGGAGTGGGTCTCGCCCGCCGAGGTCGAGGCGACGCTCATCGAGCACCCCGAGGTCCTCGAAGCCGCCGTCGTCGGCGTGCGCGACGAGCGGGACATCCTGCGACCGGTTGCTCACGTGATCCCGGTGGACTCCGGCACGACCGCGGCTGATGCGCTTGCCGAATCGCTCACGGCGTGGTGCCGCGAACGACTCGCCGGCTACAAGCGACCGAAGCAGTACGTCGTGGTCGACGAACTCCCCAAGACCGCCACGGGCAAGATCCAGCGCTACAAGCTGCGTTGATCGCAGTCGGTCATGCGGCGGGCGGATGGATTCGAAAGACCTGGTGGATGGTTCGCGACCAACGATTCGATGGAAGCTCCGGGTGCATCGCCGCTGCGGCTGAGCAGTACTTGCTGATCTTCACCGGACGGATGCCGTTGCGCCACAGCCAACGATCGAGCGACCCGACCGAGCCGGTCGACTTCGTCTCGATGATGACGTGGTCACCGATGTCAGCGCGACCATCGGCGAAGTCGTCGAAGTGGATGCGATCGTCGATCGTGCAGCGTGACCAGTCGCTCGTGTCGACGAACGTCCGCCGTCGGTACCTGCTGGTGAGTACGGCACTCAGTTCGTCGATCGCATCGGGTCGATGGACGAGCTCGCGGGCCCAGTTCCGGACCGGGTCGTGCAAGTGCACGGTGTCTTCGGTGCCGATCTCGAGGCGGTGCTTGATGGTGCGGCCACGCCCGCTCTTCACCTTGACCTCGGCCATCGCGAGGCCCGAGTCGACGTACGTCCGGATCCGCACCTTGAAGCGCCGCCGCCTCCGATGCGCCGAGTCGTGGAAGCAGTCGAGGTCCGGGGTGTCGAAGTAGGTCGATCGATATGCGAACGCCGTCAGATCGTCGATCTCGAGCCGAGCGATCTGCTCAGGCATCGACGTCACGAAGTCGTCTGCCGTGGCGAGGTCGACCACGTACTTGCGATCGATGCGGGACTGGAGGTCGGCGTGTGCCTGGATCTCGACGAGTCCGATCGGCGCGAACGAACGCGACACGTCGAGCTCGGCGCGCCCTGGACCGGTGTCGTCGGTGCCTGTCAGCAGCGTCATCGGGCAGTGGGGTCGGTGTGCTCGACGAGATCGGACCGCCGAACAGCCGACCGGCGTCCGACGCGTCGACCCGCTGCACCGGAGCGCCGCTCCGCGGCTTCGTCGGGCGTGAGTCGGTATCGGGCATCGACCGATGTCAGGTCGCGGACGAGGTCGATCTCCTTCACGACCACTTCGTCGATGGTGCGCCCCAGCAGCGCCTCGACCTCCGTGACGAGTTCGCCCTCGTCCGTGATCGCCCGATCGAGCGTGAGCCGGAGGCGTCGCTCCTCTTGGAGCAGGCCCGGCCAGTCGCTGAGGGCCATGCCGGCGACGACTCCGGCCATGAGCGCTGGTCCGAGCCACAGCGGTTCCATCTCGAAACCGGCGAGTAGACCGATCGCGAGTGCGCTGAACGCGTACGCGATCTCGTGGAGTCCGAGTTCGTCGGATCGCAGGCGGATGATCGCCAGCGCGCCGAAAAGGCCGAGGCCGAGTCCCGCTCCGATCTCGGCTGAGCCGAGTGCCACAGCGACGGCCATGACGCCGATGTTGATGCCGACGAGCAGCGTGACCATGTCGGCGCGGCGGTGGCGGCGTCGGAACAGGACACCCGCGAGCAGGGCGAGCGCGACGAGGTCAGCGAGGATCAGCCATGGGTTCGCGGACGACACGGCGACGACGGTACCCGACGGTCGGTTCGACCGATGGCAGGCAAAAGGAACCAGGCTGGCTCGGGCTCAGATCGAGCGCGAACATGGCCGCGTCGCCGAGGCAACGAGCGATGAGCCGGGTGTCGTCGGTCAGCCGCCGTCGCGGAGGTCGGCGGTGTCGGGGTGCCGACGCATGTACGCGTCGGCGTAGGGGCACAGCGGTCGGATCGTGTGCCCGTGCTCGCGGACGGATCCGACGACGCCTGCCATCAGCGCAGCTGCGAAGCCCCTGCCCCGATGTGCCGGGTCGGTCTCGACGTGGGGGATCACCATGACCCCGTCATCGAGTCGATAGTCGGCGAGGCCAACGCGTTTGCCGTCGAGGATCAACTCGAAACGTGACAGGTCGGGAACGTCCACGACGTGCAGGCCGGCGGCCGGTTCGCTGGTGTCCACGGCGTCACCGTAGGCCACGTGCGGTGGCGCCAAGAGGCCGGACCGGATCCGTGCGACAGCGGACCGCTCGCGTCGCGACGCGGCGGACGTCGTTCGCGGTCAGCGCATGATGCCGAGGTCGGCGGTTTCGAAGCGGCCGATGTTCGGCACGACCGACTCGATGTCGGCGCCCTCCGCTCCCATCCAGGAAGCGAGGCTTGCTGCGTACTGATCGACGGCGATCGTGGGGATCGTGCGACCCTGCCCGAGGTCGTGAGGCCCGTCGTGGGCGACGACGGGCTGGGTGCCGACGACGCGGCGTCCTGCGACTGCGCCGCCCATGACGACGTGATGAGACCCCCAGCCATGGTCGGTGCCGTCGCCGTTGCTCGTGAGGGCCCGGCCGAAGTCAGACGCGGTGAACGTCGTCACCTGATCCCCGATGCCGAGCTCGTTGGTCGACTTCTCGAACGCGACGAGCGCCTGATCGATGTCGCCGATGAGGCCCGGATGCTTCCTCGTCAGGTTGCTGTGGGTGTCGAAACCGCCGGTGGCCACGAAGAAGACCTGACGCTTGAGACCGAGGTGGTCTCGCCCGACCTTGATCATCTCGGCGACGGTCTCGAGCTGCTTGCCGATCCCGCTGTTCGGGAACCAGGTGTTCACCCCGCCGCTGCGGCGCACGAGTTCGGTGAGGCGGTCTGATGTGTCGAGCGCTCGCGAGGTGAGCTGGCTGTATGCCTCGGACACGTAGGAGTCTGCATCCACGCGTCGCATCATGGCTTCGAGCCCTTCGGCCATGATCGGCGAACGGGCAGTTGGGTCGAGTGCGACGACCCCCGTCGGGCTGACGTGAAACTGCGACGCGTGCCGTCCCGACAGCAGCACGGCGTCCCCGCCTGCGGAGATGCAGGTGAACGCAGCGTTGTCCCCGTTGTCGTCGAGCATGATGTCGGCCATCCGGCCGCCCCATCCGGTGGTGGTGCCCTCGGGGCCCTGTGATTGCCAGATCGACTGCTGGTCGTTGTGGGAGAACAGCGCCTTTGGTCGGCGGGCGCGATCGCGTGCAGCGGCCTTGTCGACGGGTTCCGTGAGCGTGCCGACGTTCGCCACCACGGCAAGCTTCTCCTGGTCGAAGAGGCGCTTCATGCCAGCCCATTCGGGAGCGAAGCCGAAGGAGCGCCCTTCAGCCCAGCCGTGTGTCGGGTCGAGGGTCAAGATGCTGCTGCGGGGCCGCGCGAGGTCCGATCGAGCCGACTTGTAGCTGGCGTAGCTGGCTGCATCGTTCGGGATCATCGTGTTCCAGTGGTCGTTGCCGCCGTACATGAACACGCAGACGAGGGCGCGGTACTCGTCGATGCCGCTCCCGCTGTCGGAGCCGGCAGCGTGAGCCGAGGCGCTCGTCAGCCCGGCGAGGTCGAGAGCGAAAGGTGCGGCCACCCCGGCGCCGGCGAGCAGTGAAGAGCGGCGGATGAACTCGCGTCGGCTGTGGGTGCCGCCGAGCGAGTCGTGCGAGCTCGACGAGCAGCGCTCGGGAGTGCTGGACGTAGCGTTGGCGGGGGAGGCGGTGTTGGAGGTCATGGTCCTGGTGGCGTTCGTGTCGGGTGAGCGGTCGGGTCAGGCTTCGTGGAGGAAGTCGGGGGAGGCGGCGGTCAGCACGAGTGCGGTGTTGACTCGTTCGATGCGCTGGGTCCACTGGCGGAACAGCGAGACGCGGCCGACGCAGTCGACGACGATGGCGCGTGTCTCAGCAGACATCTCGCGCCCGAGCAGTCGCGCTGCGACCTCGTCGACGAGTGCCTCCGGATCGTCCGCGAGTGGGAGCAGCCCGGAGCGATCGAGCTTGATGCCGTTCGGAGAGAACGCGATGAACTTCGACAAGAAGTTGGTCCAACCGATCACCGAGGCCTCGTTGGCGATCTGGAACTCGGGAGCGACCATGCCCTGCTCGGCGAGAGCGGTCTGGGGCGGCACGTAGCCGGGTCGGTAGAAGTTGAACACCGAGGGCGAGCGGAACGGTGTCTGGCCCAGCTTCGTGGCGCTGTCTTGGAGGCCTCGGATGTTGAACACGGCCTGGGTCGATGACACATCGAGCGCCTTGAGCACGGCCGAGAAACGCAGGACGGGCTCGCGGAGTTTGCCGGAGCGGCGGGTCGCCGCGCCGGTGGCCTCGGGGTCGGTGAGGATCGCCTTCACCACAGCTCCGAGGTTGCCCCGCACGCCCGTGCCGTCGTTCTCCCACGCGTCGATGACGCGCTTGACGTACGGGCCGGAGGGGTTGCTCGTGACGAGGCGCTGGATCAGCTGCCGGCTGATGAAGCCGCCGACTTCGCGACGCCCGGCGATGTGGTCGAGCGCCATGTCGAGGGCTTGAGGGCCCGGGACGCCGGCCGGAATCGTGAGGCCGAGAAACGTCTTCTCGCCGTTCTCGTACCGCCGATGATCGTGCCACATCTCGTTGCGGTACCGCTGCGGCTTCGGCGCCTGCATGTCGAGGCGCCAGCCCGTGAATACCCGTGCGAGGCCCTGAACGTCCGCTTCGCCGTATGCCGGGAGCGGATCGCCGTTGCTGTCGCGAACGGGCCATCCGTTCCGCCAGGTGCGCTCGAGGCCGATGCTGAAGAGCTGCAGGATCTCGCGTGCGTAGTTCTCGTCGGGCATCGTGCCCTTGGCGGGATTCGCCTTCCGGTTTCCCATGTAGGTCAGGTATTGGCCCATTGCCGGGCTCTTCGTGACGGCGCCGAGCAGATCGCGGTAGTTGCCGAACGCATGTGCCTCGAGCAGGTCGGCGAACGCTGCGGCGGGGACCTTGTTGATGCCGGGAACGGAGACGACGAAGATCTGTGAAAGGGCGTACCCGACACGCTTTCGGAGCGGGGCGTTCCCGGACAGGTAGTGCGTCCACACGCTCTGGTCGAACTTGTCGGATCGCACGACCAGGTCGTAGATGCTGCTGTTGGGGGTCGTCGTCAGTTCCCGGTCGAGCCAGGCCTCGATGCCCTCGCCCATGAGTTGGTCGACATCGTCCGGTGTCGGCCCGAACGTTGCCCGCTGCAGGAAGCGGGTCGCTTCGGTACGGGAGAGCATCGGTGCGCTGCGGGCGGCGGTCTGTGCCGGAGGGAGGAGGGCCGTGGCCGTCATGGAGACTCCTGAGGAAGTGATGGGCGGAATGCTCCCGGAGCGAACGTGGAGGGTTGGTCGCGCTGGGAACTGGCAAGTTCTTCGTCGCGAGTCATCGACGGCTTGAGGGGTTTCGGCAGAATTTTTGTCGCGACTTTTGTCGAGTTTGCGACGAGACCGGAGCGGTTTCGAGCGCGGCCGAGCGCTGCGGTGCCGCTGGCCTGGCGCGTCGCGTGGGACGCGCTGTCGCGCCGGAGCTCGGGCGCTCACATGGCGCGGGTCGACGGAGTCAGTCGAGTGCGCCGAGGACGTCCGCCAGTACGTCCGCGATGTCTTCGAGTCCGACCGACATTCGGACGAGTCCAGGAGTCACGCCGGTGGTGGTCTGTTCGTCCACGGTCAGGCTCGCATGTGTCGACGAGGCGGGGTGGCACACGAGCGTCTCGGGTCCGCCAAGTGACGTGGCGACGCGGCACAACGTGACGCGGTCGAGGAACGTGGCGGCGGCTTCACGGCTCCCCAGGTCGAACGACAAGACCGTTCCGTACTGCGTGAGCTGCTGGCTGGCGAGCGCGAACTGTGGGTGTTCGCTGAGCCCTGGGTAGTGCGTCGCGACGACGGCGTGATGGTCGGCGAGCTCGATGGCGACAGAGCGTGCTGACTCGTTCTGATGACGGGTCCGCACGCCGAGCGTGCGGAGGCCGCGCAGCGCGTTGAGCGCATCGAACGGCGATGGCGTCGCTCCGTGCAGCACGGCGTACGCCCAGATCTCGCCGAGCAGGTCGGCGTCGCCGGAGATCACACCGAGCGTCGCGTCGTTGTGTCCGGCGATGCCTTTGGTCGCGGAGTGGAGCGAGAGGTCCACGCCGTGGGCGAGTGGGCGTTGGCCGAGCGGGGTGGCGAACGTGGAGTCGACGAGCGTGAACGGCCCGCGGATCGCGCCGAGCTCATCGAGGTCCGCCAGCTCGAGCCGTGGGTTCGACGGAGTCTCTGCGATGACCAGGGCCGTGCGTCCGGGCTGGACGGCGGACGTGAAGGCGCCCGGTTCTGCGACATCGACGAAGGTCGTCTCGATGCCGAGTCGGGCGCAGGGGCCCTGGAGGAACGCGAGCGTGCCGGCGTAGAGCTGACGTTGGGCGACGATGTGCGATCCGTGGGAACAGAGTGCGAGCGTCGTCGATGCGATCGCTCCCATCCCGGAGGCGAACGCCAGTGACTCTTCGGCTCCTTCGAGATCCCGCACGGCTTCCTCGAACGACCGGACGGTCGGATTGCAGTAGCGACTGTAGAAGTCGGTGTGGCGCACGCTCGTGGCGCGAGCGTGGGCGTCGTCGAGGGAGTGGGACTCCCACGTGGACGACGCCCAGAGGGCGGGGGCCAGTGACCGACCGCTCGAGGCGCGCCCTGAGGTGATCGCCAGGGTGTCAGGGGCCACCTCGGAGGCGGCCGGTGATGTGGTGGTCGGCTCTGGCACCGGGGGAACGATACCCGACCAGACAGGTCACGATTTCAAGAGAATCGGCCGGATGTGTGATGACGTCGCGGTGATCGCGTCGCCGGGGTCGCTCTATCGTGGGAGCGTGGATGAAGGGTTGGACAGCGACGCCGTCGAGCGGGTGCTGCGACGAGCGCACGCGATCGAAGAGGCCGCGAGTCCGGAACGGCATGGGGGTATCGAGCCAGCGGCGCTCGTCGAGGCTGCGGCCGAGGTCGGGATCGACCCCAACGCCGTTTGAGACTCGCTGGCGGTCGAGCGCTTCGAGGGGCCGCTCGCAGAGGCTCGCCGCGTCGATCGCCTCGCTGGGCCCGAGCGAATCGTCGTCGAGCGAGAGATGCACCTGACGGTGGACGATGCGTTGGACGGGATCGAGGCATGGCTCGGGTCCGTCTACCGCTTGACTCCTGATCGTCGATCGAGGTCCGCCGTGTTCGCCCGGCGCCGCGGTGACACCTATGCGCGCCTGTCGCGTTCGTTCTCGTCGGCGCGTGGCGAGGGGCGACTCGACGTCGGGAACTTGGTTGCCGAGGCGGTCCCTCGCCTCGTGGGCTCTTCGCCGACCGAGCCGCGATGCGTGGTGCGAATCAGTGCTGACCGTTCGGCGGCGCGTGCGGTCAGATTGGGTGGCGGCGCATCGATCGGAGTGGGCGGGGTCGGGCTGACCGGAGCGATGGCAGCGTTCACCGGTGCGCTCGTGGTGTGGCCGTTCGCCGCCGTGCCGTTCGCCGTCAGCGGCTACGCGATCGCGCGGTCGGGCGGTGGACAAGCTGATCGCGTCGAGCGGGAGCTGCAGAGGATGCTCTCTCGGGTCGGCCGCGGCGAACGTCCGACCGGACTGCTCGGTCGGGTGGCGAAGCGGGCTCGCGGGGCTGTCGTGGCGCCCGAGCGGGATCGTTGAACTCGGTTCAGGCTGCGGATGCCGCGACGCCCGCGGCCTGAAGCTCGTCGGCGATCGTGGTCACCAGCGTGTTCGTGACCTCGGACGTGTCGCCCGGGGCGGTTCGTACGATCTGGTGAATCACCGGCATGCGCGCGAGGTCGTGGCTCGGTGGCCACACGACGAGATCGTCGCCGAGATAGCGAGCTCCGAGCACGCCGACGCCGAGCCCTGATGCGATCGCTGCGCGCACGGCAGCGATCGAGCCCGCGGCGAAGGTGATGCGGTGGTCGATGCCGGCGTCTTCGAGGATCGGCTCGCTCAGCGCTCGATAGAAGCAGTGGGGTCCGAAGGTGATGAGCGGAACGGTCTCGTCGTCGTCGACCGGGCGCTCACGGCTCATGAGCCAGCGGAGCTCGTCGGTCCACAACACGACGTCATCGGAGCGCAGGCCGTCGTCGTCGACCTGGATGATCGCGACGTCGATGGTCCCGTTCGACAGCTGCTCGACGAGGTGTGCGGTCTCGTCGATCACGAACTCGACCGTGGTGCGCGGATGGCAGCGGGAGAATCGGCCGAGCACCGCTGCCATGTGTTGTGGGTCGACCTCTTCGTTCGAGCCGAGGATGACGGACCCGCTCAGATCGGAGCCGGCGAGTCGGGCGGCCGCTCGGTCGTGGATCTCGACGAGTGATCGTGCGTCGTCGATCAGTTGGCGCCCGTCACGGGTGGGCCGGATCTTGTGGCCGTCTCGCGTGAGCAGCGGGCGGCCGACGCGCTCTTCGAGGCGCTTCATCTTCCAGCTCACCGCCGACTGCGACAGGTTCAACCGTTCCGCTGCTCGGGTCATCCCGCCGTGGTCGACGACGGCGAGGAAGGTGCGCAGTGACTCCACGTCGAGTTGCATGGGCTTCATCATGACATGTTGTCATCGAAAGAACAAGAACGTGTCTCTGGCGTCATAACGGCTCCTTCGTCACCATGGAGACATGACCATCATCCAGATTCCCCACACCCCGCTCGTCACGAGCCAGGCGCAACGTCACCGGAAGCATCGCTCGGCAGATCGTCGGCGCTCATCGGATCGGGTGAATGCGCTGCGTCGGTTCTTCGCCGGGTGGTCGCACCGGCCGAGCGACGAGGCCATGTCGGGCCTCGCCGCTCGGGATCGGATCGGTGAGCGTCACTGAGCTTGGCGTCAGCAGCAGGAGCGTGAGCTGACGATCGTGTTCTCGAGCTGGGTCTCGTGATCGGCCTGCTTCACGTACCACTCCCAGCGGTTGCCGTTGGGGTCGTCGATCCATGTCTCGACCTTCTCTGCGAAGCAGCAGATCGTGTCGTCGACGCCGCTGGTCGTGAGGCCCGCGGCGGACAGTCGGGCCTCGGCGGCCACCACCTCGTCGGCGGACTCGGTCTCGACGCCGAGATGGTTGAGGCTGCCGGGTTCGGCGTCCGGGCGTTCGAAGACCACGAGCTTGAGCGGCGGGTCGGCGATCTCCCAGTTGGCGTAGCCGTCTTTCACCTTGGCCGGTGGCGTGTCGAACATCTTCGTGTGGAACTCGATCGCTTGGGCGAGGTCTGGGACGTTCAGGGCGAGTTGCAGTCGCATGGCTTCCTTTCGGCCCGGGTGGGCCTTCATATCGATGAATGTCGATACGGTACAAGTCAGATCGATCTGTGTCAATATGTCGAGATGAGTCTCGCCGAAGTCCGTTGCTGTGTGCTCGACACCGAGTTGTCCGACATCGATGCCGACGAGTTGGCGGGCGTCCTCAAAGCGCTCGCCGATCCGATTCGAATCCGGCTGGTGTCGCTGATCGCAGCGGCACCCGGTGGGGAGGCGTGCGCGTGCGACCTGCCCGATGCCGTCGACCGTTCGCAACCGACGGTCAGCCATCACCTCACCCAACTGGTCGGCGCCGGGTTGCTCGAACGCGAGCAACGCGGCCGATGGGCGTGGTTCCGTGTCGACCGCGAGCAGTTCCGGAGACTGTGTTCGATCCTCGGTGCCGCCGGGTGCTGGGGTGAGCGTCGATACCGTCGACTGCGTGAGCGACCCGCTGTTCGACTTCGACAACTCGTTCGTCCGTGACCTCGTCGGTCTCTACGAGCCTTGGAAGGCGGTCCACGCCTCGTCGCCGCGTCTCGTGGCGATCGACGAGGAACTCGCCCGGTCGCTCGGCGTCGACGCCGACGAGCTGCGCTCCGCGTCCGGCATCGG
>JBGCFW010000130.1:0-5507 GCA_045107155.1 Ilumatobacter sp.
CGCAGCGGTGTCGTCGTTCATGACTGCTCCCCCAGCATCGACGTGATCTCGGCCACGACTTCCGCGATGGTCATACCCGTCGTGTCGACCACGACGGCACCTGATGCCTCGACGAGTGGGCTGTCGGCCCGCGAAGAGTCCTTGCGGTCGCGTTCGATGATCGATGCCTCGACCTCGTCGACGTCGCCGCCGATCTCGGCCACGCGGCGTTCGGCTCGCACTCGTGCCGATGCGGTGACGAACAGCTTCAGGTCTGCCTCGGGAAACACGACCGAGCCGATGTCGCGACCCTCCACCACCGCGCCACCACGCTCGGCAACCCAATTGCGCTGGACATCGACCATCGCTGCGCGCACATCGCTGTTGGCCGCCACGGCGCTCACGTTCGCGGTCACTTCGCGGCCTCGGATCGCTGCCGTTGCGTCGTCTCCATCGACGATCACGCGAGTGGTCGTTCCGTCGTCGGAGAAGTCGAGCGTGGCATCGGTGGCAACGGCGGCGACGGCCCCGAGATCGAGGGGGTCGACCCCGCGTCGCAAGACGGCGAAGGTGACGGCGCGATACATCGCCCCGGTGTCCAGGTACGGCACGCCGAGGTCGGTGGCGACCGCCCGACCGACGGTCGACTTGCCGGCACCTGCGGGACCATCAATGGCGATCACGGTCATCTCGTGGGCGCTCACCAGCTCACCTGCCGCGGGCGACCTTCGTCGTAGCCGGACGCACCCTGCACGCCGACCACGGCCCGGGTCTGGAACTCGGGGATCGAATCGGCGCCGGCGTACGTGCACGAGGAACGGAGGCCGGCGACGATCTGATCGATGATGTCCTCGACGCCCGGTCGGTCGGGGTCGAGGTACATCCGCGACGTACTGATGCCCTCTTCGAAGAGCTCCTTGCGTGCCCGGTCGATGTCAGACTCCGCTCGCGTGCGGTGCTTCACGGCCCGATTCGACGCCATGCCGAAGCTCTCTTTGTAGATGCGGCCGTCGGTGTCGAGACGTACGTCGGCCGCCGACTCGTGCGTTCCGGCGAGCCATGAGCCGAGCATCACGTTCGCTGCGCCTCCGGCGAGTGCGAGTGCGACGTCGCGCGGGAACTTCACACCACCGTCGGCCCAGATGTGGCCGTCGAGGCGAGCCGCCTCTTCGGCGCACTCGACCACGGCGGAGAACTGTGGTCGGCCGACGCCGGTCATCATGCGTGTCGTGCACATCGCACCGGGACCCACGCCGACCTTCACGATGTCGGCCCCTGCCTCGATCAGCTCGCGGGTCCCGTCGGCGGTCACCACGTTGCCCGCCACGATCTTGGTGGTGGGGAGTTCCTTTCGGACGGCCTCGATCGCCACGAGCGTTCGGGTCTGGTGTCCGTGCGCGGTGTCGATCACGAGTACGTCGGCGCCCATGTCGACGAGTCGGCGTGCACGTGCGGCGGGATCTCCGTTGATGCCGACGGCGACACCAACGAGCAGCCGCCCCTGCGCATCGACGGCCGGTGCGTAGATCGTCGAACGAAGCGCGCCCTTCCGGGTGACGACCCCTTCGAGCCGACCGTCGGCGTCGACGACCGGTGCCACGTGAAGATGCAGTTCGCCGAGCCGGCTGTGGGCGGTCGATGCATCGACGTCGGCATCGAGGTGGAACAGCGATGAGGACGTCACGTTGCGGAGCTGCGCGAAGCGGTCGAATCCGTCGCCGTCCTTGGCAACGAACACACCGACGGGTCGGCGATCGTCGTCGACGACGACGACGGCGCCGTGCGATCGTTTGTTGATCAGCGCCATCGCCTCGCCGATCGTGGCGGTGGGCCCGAGCGTGATCGGCGTCTCGAAAACGGTGTGGCAGGCCTTCACCTCCGCGATCACTCGCTCGACGACGTCGAGCGGGATGTCCTGCGGGAGGATCGCGACGCCGCCTCGGCGGGCGACCGTTTCGGCCATCCGCTTGCCGGCCACCGCCGTCATGTTGGACACGACGACCGGGATGGTGGTCCCGATTCCGTCAGGGGTGGTGAGGTCGACGTCCATCCGCGATGCCACGTCGGACAGGCTCGGCACCATGAAGACGTCGTTGTAGGTGAGGTCGTGACCGGGACGGTCGTGAAGCATGCGCATCGGGCGTGGATGCTATTGCGTTCTACGCTGAGCGTCGTGAACGCCCAATCCGCCGAAACCGTCCCCGATCAGGTCGTGCTGGTCCATGGCTGGGGAGGCTCCTTCGAATCGACGTGGCAGCGCAACGGATTCACGCACCTGCTGGCCGACGGCGGCAAGCAGGTGATCGGCGTCGACCTGCTCGGCCACGGCACCGCGCCCAAGCCGCACGATCCCGAGGCATATGCCGACCTCACCGAGCGAATCGTCGATGCGCTTCCCGACGAGCCGGTCTCCGCGATCGGCTTCTCGCTCGGAGCGCTCACGCTCTTGCGCTGCGCCGTCGCCCATCCGGGCCGATTCGACCGCCTGGTGCTGGCCGGCATCGGACGAAACGTGCTCGAGCGCGACCACGCGGGCGCCACAGCGATCGCCGATGGTCTCCAGGCTCTGCTCGACGGTGCCGAGCCGGCGTCACTCGGCCAGACGCCGCGGCTGTTCGCTCAGTACGCGCAACAACCCGGCAACGACCTCGCCGCGCTCCTCGCGGTGATGCGGCGCCCACCCGGCGCAGAGCTCGACGTCGACGCGTTCGGTCGGGTCACGTGTCCGGTTCTCGTGGTCGTCGGCGACGAGGACTTCGTGGCGCCGGGCGACGAACTGGCAGCGTCGTTCCCTGACGGTCGATGCATCACGCTCCCCCGTACCGACCACTTCGCGACCACCGAGTCGTTCGGCTTCTTCGACGCAGCACTCGAGTTCGTCGGCGCGCTGTCGTGACCCGACGGCTCATCCGATCCGAGCTCGACGCGGCTGCCGCGGCGCTGCGGTCGGGTGGAGTCGTAGTGATGCCGACCGAAACCGTGTACGGCCTGGCGGCCGATGCCACCGACCCCGCCGCGTTTGCGCGGATCTTCTCGGTGAAGGGTCGGCCACCGGATCATCCGTTGATCGTCCATCTGGCCGAACCCGAGGACCTCCTCGATTGGGCACCGGAGGCGGGTGATGCGGCACGACGACTTGCGTCGATGGCCTGGCCCGGCCCGCTCACGATCATCGTGCCGCGATCGTCGCGTCTGCCCGCCGCGGTGGCCGGTGGCCGGGACTCTGTGGGGTTGCGAGTACCGGCGCACCCGATGGCGCGAGAACTGATCCGGCTGGCCGGTGTGCCGTTGGCAGCGCCGTCCGCGAATCTGTTCGGGTCGGTCAGCCCGACCACGGTCGAGCACGTGATCGCCGACCTGGCGGGCCGGCTCGACCCTGAACGCGACGCGGTGGTCGATGGCGGTCCGTGTCCGGTGGGCGTCGAGAGCACGATTGTCGACACGACCGTCGAGCCGGTCCAGATTCTTCGAGCGGGCGCGGTCACTCACGAGCAGGTGGTGGCGGTGTTGGGCGCCGACGTCGCTCCGGCCTCGGGACCCTCTCGCGCGAGCGGAATGCTCGCGTCCCACTACGCGCCACGGTGCCGCGTCGTGCTGGCGGAGTCGGTCGCCGAGGCGCAGCGCGAATCGGACCGGGTGGCGGGTAGCCGCGTGCTCGACCCGGGTCATGACCTCGGACGGGCGGCTCGGGATCTCTTCGCGGAACTCAGGCAGGCCGACACCGACGGCGTGTCGACGCTCTTCGCGGTGCTTCCCCCAGCGGAGGGCATCGGACATGCGATTCGTGACCGGCTCAGCAAGGCCGCGGCGCCGCGCCCGACCTCCTGAGGCGGCGGCCGCTGTGCGGCGCATGTCCGGTGCGGACCGGCGCCACGGCGGGGGTGCTGTCAGAGTGACGACCAGTCGAGGGCGTTGAGCGCTTCGATCCAGGCGTTTCGTACGTCGACGATCGGCGGAACCGGGGCGCCGTCGGCTCGTGCGATCGCCACCGACACGGTCGACGCGCCTGCGTCGGGCACCACGTCGAGCTGACACCAGCAGTGAAGTGGGTCGGCGAGCAGGGAGCGCAACTCGTACGGCGGATCGTCGTCGACGACCTCTCCCAATTCGGCCGCCGCGATGAGCAGGGCTTCGAACGTCTCGACAGGCAGCGCTTCGACGGTGAACGACGGCGCATCGCGCTGCGATGTGGTCCACCCGTCGTCGCTCTCGGATCGCCGGCTGTGCGTGTCGGCGGGCGCGTCGCGAGTGTCAACGGGCCCTGAGTCGGCTCGGGTGGCCTCGTCGACGCCCCGAGCAGCGAGGATGCGGAGCGCATCGGCGGCAGCGACGTTCACCTGTCGCATCGTCGATGCATCACCTCCGGCGTCGGGATGGTGTGAACGGGCCAGGTCTCGGCGCGCAGCACGAACGTCGGCGGCTGTCGCGTCGCTGCGGAGCCCGAGCAGAGTGAACGGGTCGGTCACGTCATGCTCCCCGGAGGGATTTCACCACGGACCACGAGGCCGTTGGCCGCGATGTCACGGCGCAGCGGCCCACGGTGCAGCACGGCCCCAACCGTCGTCGAACGTCAGGTCCTCGAGTGGCTTGCGACGCAGTGGCCCGTGCCGACCGGCAGGCACGCCGAGGGTGATACACGCGGAGAGGGCGACGTTCTCGGGGATCTCGAGGAGTTCGCGGAGTTCGCGCTCGACGCCGAGGTGCCACATGGTGAGTGCGCCGCCGTAGCCATGGGCGCGCGCTGCGAGGAGCAGGTTCTGGCACGCGGGGTACACCGAGGCGCCCTCCATCGGATTGGGGTCGCGATACCGGTCGAGACACACGAGCACGACGACGGGGATCTGCTCGAAGCGGTCGACGTAGTGCTGCATCGAGTCGGCGAACCGGCTGGGCCGGTATCCGTCGGCTTGCCGCTTGGTCGCCCACCCTTTCCTGAACGACCCGCCGAGCAGCGTCTTCGCGGTCGCGGCGTTCGGACCGTCAGTGAGGCAGAGGAAGCGGAACGGTTGCCGGTTCGATCCGGAGGGCGCTCGTCCGGCATGCCAGAGGATGCTCCGGAGATCCGATGATGGAATCGGCGCGTCGGTGTAGCGCCGGATTGCCCGCGTGGTGGCCAGACCGTCGAGCAGCGACACGTCGGGGGGCGTTGCCCCCTCGGCTTGGCCAGACACCCCATTGAACGTAGTGCTTGGCCTCGCCAGGAAACGAGGCGTACACTCCTTGGACCTGAATGCGCTGGCAATCCCGCTTGCGCCTGATCCAGGGGGAGAAACACCACTATGCAGAAAGCACGCGTGAAGCGCGTCGGCGCATTGCTCGTCGGCCTGTCACTCACCGCGGCCGCTTGCGGCAGCGACGACCCGGTCGCCGACGCCATCGAAGAGGCTGAAGAGGCTGTCGAAGAGGCGGAAGAGGCTGTCGGGGACGCCGTCGAGGAAGTCGGCGACGAGGTCGAAGAACAAGTCGAAGAAGCCATGGAAGAAGAAGAAGGCATGGAAGAAGAAGCCATGGAAGAAGAAGCTATGGAA
>JBGCFW010000131.1:0-33919 GCA_045107155.1 Ilumatobacter sp.
TTCGACGCACACGGTGCTGATGCCATGCGCTGGCACCTGTTGAGCTCAGCGATCCTGCGCGGTGGTGACGGCATGGTCACCGAAGCCGGCATGCGCGAGACCGTGCGCCAGATCCTGTTGCCGCTGTGGAACTCGTGGTACTTCTTGACGCTGTACGCCAACGCTGGTGACCACCAGGGCACGGTACGCACCGACTCCCCCAACGTGCTCGACCGGTACATCCTGGCCAAGACCCGTCCCCTCGTGTCGGACCTGACGCCGTCGATGGACGACTACGACCTGTTCGGGGCGTGCCAACACGTGCAACGTGTAGAACCACCCGCGGGTCTGGCCGATGTACTCGACGATGAAGTCGCCGGGATAGTGGTGCTCGAACCAGTCCTGGTTCTCGAACGGATAGTGCACCTGGGCAAACGGCATCGATCCCGACTCGAACCAGCAATCGAGCACTTCCGGGACCCGACGCATCATCGCCTTCCCGGACGGATCGTCAGGATTCGGGCGCACGAGTTCGTCGACCTCGGGCCGGTGGAGATCGGTGACAGGGACCCCGAAGTCCGCTTGGAGTTGTTCGATCGAGCCGTAGACGTCGAGGCGCGGGAAGTCGGGGTCGTCGGAGCGCCACACCGGAATCGGGGAACCCCAGAACCGGTTGCGGCTGATCGCCCAGTCGCGGGCGTTCTCGATCCACTTGCCGAAGCTCCCGTCCTTGACGTGCTCGGGCTGCCAGTTGATCTCCCGGTTGAGCTCGACCATCCGGTCACGGAACTTGGTGACCTCCACGAACCACGACGAGATGGCGCGGTAGACGAGGGGTTGCGCGCAACGCCAGCAGTGCGGATAGCTGTGGTCGTACGTCGCATGACGCACCACGGGACCGCCCTCGGCGAGCAAGCCGCGCTCCTTGAGCGCACGGATGATGTCGGGATTGGCATCGAAGACGTGCCGTCCGACGTAGTCGGTGATCTCGGACGTGTACTGCCCGTGCTCGTCCATCGGACAGATCGTCGGGATCCCGACGGCGTTCGATGCGATCTGGTCGTCTTCACCGAAGCCCGGCGCCATGTGGACGATGCCGGTTCCGTCCTCGACCGACACGAAGTCGGCACCGAGTACCTGGAACGCATTCGACGTGTCGTGCGCTTCGGCATCGGCCAGGTAGCGGAACAGCGGCTCGTACCGCTTCCCGATGATGTCGGACCCCTTCCAGGTGTCGACCACGGTGCCCTCGCCGAGTTCGGCGTCGTAGTTCCCGCGGAGCGCCTCCGCGATCACGTAGCGCTCGCCGCCGAGCTCGACGACGGAGTAGTCGATGTCCGGACCGACAGCGAGCGCGAGATTCGACGGCAGCGTCCACGGTGTGGTGGTCCACGCGAGCATCCGTTCACCCGACTCCAGCCGGAACGCGACCGTGAGCGCTGGATCCTGACGATCCCGGTAGACGTCGTCCATGCGGGTCTCGGTGTTCGACAGCGGGGTCTCGCAGCGCCAGCAGTACGCGAGCACGCGGAAACCCTCGTAGATGAGCCCCTTGTCGTAGAGCGTCTTGAAGGCCCACATCACGCTCTCCATGTAGGTCAGATCGAGCGTCTTGTAGTCGTTCTCGAAGTCGACCCAGCGGGCCTGACGGGTGACGTAGTCCTCCCAGTCGGCAGTGAACTGGAGCACGCTGGTCCGGCACGCGTCGTTGAACTTGTCGATGCCGAACGCCGTGATCTCCGGATGCCCGGAGATGCCGAGCTCCTGTTCGGCCTTCACCTCGGCAGGCAGGCCATGGCAGTCCCACCCGAACCGACGCTCGACGCGCCGGCCCCGCATCGTCTGATACCGGGGGATCGCGTCCTTCACGTACCCGGTCAGCAGGTGGCCGTAGTGGGGCAGACCGTTCGCGAACGGAGGGCCGTCGTAGAAGACGAACTCGTTCTCGCCGTCCGTGCCCGCCTCACGTTGTTCGATCGACGCCTGGAACGCTCCGATGTGTTCCCAGTGATCGAGGATCCCGCGTTCGAGCGCGGGAAAGTCAGGCTGCGGGTCGACGTCGGGGTATGACACCCCGGCGAGGCTATCGAGCGGTGTCGGTGTCCTCGTCGGCGATATCGGTGCGGATGACCAGCGTGTCACCATCATCGTCTGACTCATCGGCGACCGCAGGCATCGAATCGTCGACGGACTCGCCGGCGTCGTCGTCGGACGCCGACAGCAGCGGGCGACGGACCTCTCCGAGACCACCCGGGACGCGCTCGGTGAGGTCGAGCAGCGTGGTGGCGGCCTCGCGCAGGCGAGACCGTTCATCGGCCACGTGCCGCTCGAGGTGATCGACGTCGGACTCGAGGAAATCGCGGCGCGCTTTGAGCGAGTTGACCTCGGTCTCGACCTCGATCTTCTCGGCATCGCCGGCTCGTCGCGCCTCGGCGCGGGCCTCGTCGAGCATCTGGGTGATCTCGCTCTGAGCCGCCTCGCGCATGGACGTGGCCTCAGCGGTCGCCTCACCCGTGATCCGATTCGCTTCGGCCTCGGCTTCGGCGACCGTGGTGTCGGCGGTCCGTTGCGCGAGCAGCAGCGTGCGGCTGATGGTCTCGGCCTCGTCGACCGACGGCGTCACCGAAGCTGTGTCGCCGCCCGGCTCACTCGTGGGAACCGGCGACTGACCTCCGGTCTCCGACAGTTCCTGCAAACGCGCCACGGCAGCGCGTGCGCGCGCTTCCATGGCCGTGGCCTGGTTCTGCGCGCGCTCGAGCTCGCCGGCGACGTCGGTGAGGAATGCGCGGACTTCATCAGGGTCGAGCCCGCCGCGCTTGATGGTGTCGAACTCGGCCGAGCGGACCCGTTGAGGACTGATCTGCACCGCAGCCACCCTCAGTCGCCGTACTCGTCGTAGCGAGCCGGGCGCGCCGCTGGCTTGAGCAGGTAGACGCCGGTTGCGACCTTCTCCATCGTGCCGTCGAGCGCGTAACAGATGCCGCTCCCGAAGTCGATGAGACGACGAGCGACATCCCGCTCGGTCCCCTCGAGGTTCATGATGACCGGCGTGCCGCTCTTGAACGCATCGGCGACCTCTTGGGCCTGATCGAAGCGGCGGGGTCGAACGGTGTGCGGTTCCATGGCGCCTCCCGGAATGGACCGGAGTTGGGGAGGCGACGCAGGTGCCTCCTCGGTGTTGGGTCGGATGTGGACACCCGATTCGTTCCCGCGACCGTTGGACGAGGGTTGGCTGGGCTGTGCAGGCCGCCGCGATGCCGACGACGCGTCGAAGTCGCGTGACGGAAAGCTGGGCCGTGGCGCGACCGTGCGCACCGTCGGCTCCTCTTCTGCTTCCCATCGAGGCTCCACGTCACGCTGAGCACGCGGCTGCCGGGCAGGTGGTTCCTGCCCGTAGTCGTCGTCGTAGTCGTCGTAGGTATCGTCGGGACCAAGACCCAGGTAGTCCATGGTCTTCTTCCAGAGTGACATGTCTTCCTCCTGAGCGCGGGAGGTTAGCCGCGCCCACCACCATCCGGGTGGACATGGGTGTGGTCTGCCGCAGCGGGTCGCGGGCCGAAGATCGCAGAACCCACGCGTACGTTGGTCGCCCCGGCGGCGACGGCCACCTCGAGATCTCCGGTCATTCCCATCGAGCACACGTCGAGGCCCAACTCGTCCGCGAGTCGGCGGACCCGATCGAATCCGGGTGCAGCAGCTTCGGGGCCGCCGATCGTGGGTCCCACGGTGAGTAGGCCAAGCACCGACAGCCCGGACTCGGAGCATCGTTCGAGCAGCGCTGGAACCTGCGCTTCAGCACAGCCACCCTTGCCGGGCTCCCCCGTCGTGTCGACTTGAATCAGCACTTCGGCGCCTGCGGTGCGCTTGGCCAGCTCTCGCACGAGGGACACGCGGTCAACGGTGCACCAGCGATCGACCACTCCGACGAGTTGGCGCACCTTGTTCGACTGCAGCTGGCCGATGAAGTCGACACGGGGCCGCACCGCTGCGTCGAGTGAGTCGAGCAGGTCGCGCTTGGTCAGCAGGTCGCTCGCATAGTTCTCGCCGATCGCAGAGCAGCCAGCCTCGACTGCAGCAGCAACCGTCGCAGGCGGGAAGGTCTTGGTGACCGCTGTGATCTCGACGACATGCGTGTGCGATCGATCGACAGCCTCGATGCGCTGTCGGACGGCGGCGAGGCGGGCGCCGATCTCGGCGGACTCCGGGGTCATGCCGCAACCTGATCGATCACGACGGCGTGGCGTCCGAGTTCGGCGCGGACGCGATGCGAGAACCAGCGATCGTCACATCCGCTGCACGGACCGCTCACGTCCAGATCGACGCCGTGTCGCGCCAGCGCCGCTTCGACCGCCGACGGGACGTCGAGCGCCAGATCACCCTGCGCGGTCGTTCCTCGAACCGCGGCGACATCGAGCCCCAGACCTGCGGCCACCGCTTCGAGGTCGGCCATGCCGAACGCATAGCAGCAGGGATGAATCACCGGCCCGAGCACGGCGAGCTCGACCGCGCCACCGGACCGGGTCGCTTCTTCCACGGCGACGTCGACCACCCCGGCCGCAAGGCCTCGCCAACCGCCGTGAGCCGCCACCAGCGTGCCGTCGGCGGCCGCGAGAGCGATCGGCGCGCAATCGGCCGCCCAGACGGCGAGCGCAACGCCGGAAGCTTGCGTGACCACCACGTCTGCCACGGCGAGCGGCGCGCCCGCACGATGAGGATCGGCGATGTCATCGGGGACCCGGTGGACATCGATGCCGTGAACCTGGTCGGCCATCACCCACTCCTCGCCGGTGATGTCGCGCTGGCGCCGGCCCAGCGTGTCGGCATCCACCCGCTCGGGATGAACGCTGCCGTCGCTCCGCTGCGACGCCCACACTCGCACGATTCGATCGGCGAGTCGTCGCTCCACCAGCGGTGGCCGCACTCGATCAGCTCACTTGAGGAACGAGGGGACGTCGAAGTCGTCGTCGTCGTCCGCGAGCGGATCGGCGTCATCGACGTCGGCGAAGAGCTCGGTGATGCGTGTCGGCGATGTCCGCGGTTGATCGCCGTCAGCTGCGCTCGAACGAGACGAGCCGAGGCCGCCCGAATCGGAGCGGTCGAAGCCGGCCGAGATCACCGTGACTCGCACCTCGTCGCCCATCTCGTCGTCGACCACGGTGCCGAAGATGATCAGCGCGTCCTGATGAGCCACGCCGTGGATGATCTCGGCGGCGGCATTCATCTCGAACAGGCCCATGCTCGACGGACCCGTGATGTTGAGCAGCACACCACGTGCGCCGTCGATGGCCGACTCGAGCAGCGGGCTGGAGATCGCTGCTTTGGCTGCCGAGACCGCGCGATCGTCGCCGCTGGCCTGGCCGATGCCCATGAGCGCCGTGCCGGCGTCTCGGAGGACGGCTTTGACATCGGCGAAGTCGGTGTTGATCAGTCCCGGCGTCGTGATGAGGCCGGTGATACCTGACACGCCCTGCAGGAGGACCTCATCGGCCATCTTGAACGCGTTGAGCACGCTGGTCTTGTCGTTGGCGACCGTGAGGAGTCGATCGTTCGGGATGACGATCAGCGTGTCGACCTTCTCCTTCAGCTTCTGGACACCGTTGTCAGCTTGCACCGATCGACGACGGCCTTCGAAGGAGAACGGACGGGTGACCACACCGATGGTGAGTGCGCCGGCCTCGCGAGAGATCTCTGCGATCACGGGCGCCGCACCGGTTCCGGTACCGCCGCCCTCGCCCGCGGTGATGAACACCATGTCGGCGCCGCGCACCATCTCTTCGATCTCGTCGCGATGCGACTCGGCCGCCTCGCGACCGACCTCAGGGTCACTGCCGGCGCCGAGACCACGGGTGAGGTCACGCCCGATGTCGAGCTTGACATCGGCGTCGCTCATGAGCAGCGCCTGCGCGTCGGTGTTCACCGCGATGAACTCGACACCCTTCAGACCGGCGTCGATCATCCGGTTGACGGCGTTCACGCCACCGCCACCGACCCCGATCACCTTGATCACGGCGAGATAGTTCTGGGGCGTACCGACCATCAGAGGGTCCTCCAAGCGCTCGCGCACGGCGCGACGTAATTCGTGTTCAGCATGTGCATCATGGCGATCCGGGTCAGTCTGACAGGTCCGAATGCGCCGCAGAGGGACGCTAGCCCGCTCGCGCGCCACTTGTGTTCACTGCGACCCACCCAAGTGATCATCGCTGGGTCACTTCGGAGGTTGACACGTCGAGCACCGAGACGTCCCGGCCGGCCACATCGTCCAGCTGGCGCTGGAGTCGCACGAGCCGCTCGAACTGGTCCTCGTCCGTGACCGCAGCGCCCAGCCGGACCTCGAAGTCGTCGAACGGTTCGTTCGAGAGAGTGAGGCGCAGGTCCGAGCCGTCGGGTGTGGCGAACAGCGAGATCAACCGCGAACGAATCTCCGGGGTCAGCTTCACGGAGAGCGCGCCTGCCGCAGCGATGCCCTCGGGTGCGAACGCTCCGGCTCCGAGATCGAGCGGGACCGGGCTCTCGATGAGCGCGAACTCGATGGGTTGACCATCGATCACCACGAGGACCCGTCCATCGGCGTCGAGGATCCGGAATCTACCGTCGCTGCCCTGCGCGGTCGCCACCGGCACGCGCTCTCGGAGTTCGATGCGGACCGACCCCGGGAACTCCGTGCGGACTCTCGCCGACTCGACGAAGGGAATCCGGGCGAGGCGTTCTTCGGCGGCCTCGGTGTCCACGAGGAGCACGGGCTGACCGATGAGGTCGTCGACCACTGCTGCGACAGCGTCGGCGTCTGCGAACTGCTGGCCTGCGACGTCGACATCCTCCACCGAGAACAGGCCGGATCCAAGCGTGGCCAGAGCGGCGACCACCAACATGATCCCTGCGACGAGCAGCGCGAGGATCCGCAACCGCTTGCGACTCTCGGCTCTGCGGACGCCGATTCGCCGCTGGCGGAGGCGCGGTTCGATTCCTGCGGCGTCCTTGGCTGGCAGGGCGTCGCCCGTGCCGTCGTCGTCGATGAACACCGGGTCGGCGTCATCACCGCTCGACGCGAGCTCCTCGTCGAGGTACACCGCGTCACCGGCGCCGTCGTCGCCGCCGATCTGGATCGTCGTTCGAGCACCCGATTCGGTGCCGCCTGCATGCGTCGGCTGGGTGTCATCGTCGGGATCATCGGCATCGGACTCCGGCGATTCGGAGAATGCGTCAGACAGCTCGGCGAGCACGTCCGAGCCCCGTTCGGCCTGCTCCGCAGGGCCGACGATTCTGACGTCTGACGGAGCGGCCGATGTGGTCGTCTCGGCCCCATCGCTCCCACCGCGACTTCGCCGCCACCGGCTCACGCGTCGCTCCGATCGAACCCGACGAGGCGAATCTCGCTGCGCAGGTTGTATCCCGTGGCGGCTTCGACCCGCTCGCGGACGAGCGCCATCAGCTCGAAGACGTCGTCGGCGGAGCCGTCGGCATCAGCCTGAATGAAGTTCGCGTGCTTGTCGGACACCATGGCGGTCCCGTGTCGGAATCCCCGCAGTCCGGCTTCGTCGATCAACAGCCCGGCGCTGACTTCGCCGGGGACCGGGTTCACGAAGACCGAGCCGGCGTTCTGCCCGCCCGGCTGGTTCGCTCGGCGCCACGCCACGATGTCGGAGAGCTCCGAGCGGGCAGCTTCGGGGTCTCCACGGCCGAGTCGGAGGCGAGCCGACAGCACGACGTCGTTCGGGCCCAGGCCGCTTCCCCGGAATCGCAGCCCGAGCTCATCGGCGGAACGGACTTCGTCGGATGCCGTGGCGAGATCGAACACGCGCACGTCGATCAGCGACGCCGACATGTCGGAGCCGTGCCCACCCGCGTTCATCCGGACCGCACCACCGATCGACCCGGGTACACCGACCGCCCACTCGAAGCCCGTGAGTCCGGCATTCGCGAGTTGCCGAGCGAGTACCGGGAGCAACACCGCGCTCCCCGCCTCGACCAGGTGCTGCTCGTCGTCGACGACGACGTCACCGGTGATGCGTTGGACGGACACGGCGATGCCGCCGAAACCGGCATCGGCGACCAGCAGGTTCGAACCGCGGCCGACGACGAGCACCGGGAGGCCGCTCGACGCAGCAGCGCGCGAGACCCGCAACAAGTCGTCGTGTTCGGTCACGTCGACGAACAGGTCGGCGGCGCCACCCACCTTGTAGGTGGTCATCGGGGCGAGCGAACGGTCCCGCTCGGCGAGATCACCGAGTTCGCAGGCCGCGCGTTCGACCGCGTCAGCGTCCGCGGCGGGCATCGAGCACCTCGGCCGGGAACGTGGCGATGTCACCGCATCCCATCGACAACACGATGTCGCCATCGCGAGCCTCTCGGGCCACGAAATCGACGAGTTCGCTGCGGTCAGGCAGCCACACGACCCGCTGCTCAGGGTGAGCCTCGGTGACGGCATTGACGATCAGCTTGCCGGTGACACCGGGGATCGGCGTCGTGCCGGACGCGTAGATGTCGGTGAGGATGACGATGTCCGCATCGCCGAATGCGTGAGCGTATTCCTGCCAGATCTCGGCGATCCGGTTGTAACGGTTCGGTTGGAACACAGCGATCACGCGTCGCCAGTCCTCACCGCTGTGACGCGTCGCGGCGAGCACGGCAGAGATCTCCGACGGGAGGTGGGCGTAGTCGTCGACGAACGTGGCCCCACCGTCGATGCCGCGCACGTCGAAACGTCGGGCCACGCCGCCGAACTTGGCCAGGGCAGACCGGATGTCTTCGAAGGGCACATCGATCTCGAGTGCCATCGCGATCGCTCCCGTCGCGTTCACCACGTTGTGGATCCCGCGCATCGGCAACTCGATCGTGCCCAGGTTCTCACCGTGTCGCACGATGTCGAACACGAAGGCTCCGTTGTCGGGCCGCACGTCGATCGCCCGCACATCGGCGTGCTCCGAGCGGCCGTACGTGACGGCTTCGTAACGCTGTGCGAGCTCGCTCGCGACCCGATCGTCCGCACACACGACCTTCGGCCCAGGCACCTGTGCGAGGTATTGATCGAAACTGTCGACGATCGCGTCGAAGCTGCCGAAGTGATCGAGGTGGTCGACCTCGACGTTGGTGAGCACGGTGCCGTGGAGCGGGAGCTCGAGATGGGTTCCGTCGCTCTCGTCGGCCTCGACGACCAGCCAATCACCGCCCGTCCACTGGGCGCCGGTTCCGACGTCGGTGACGTCACCGCCGACGACGAAGCTCGGTCGAAGCCCGCTCTCGGCAAGCATCAGCATCAACATCGACGTGGTGGTGGTCTTGCCGTGTGTTCCCGCGACGGCGATCGACTTCGCTCGGGCACAGATCGCCGCGAGCATTCCTGCGCGTCGCAGCGTCGTCACGCCGGTCGAGCGAGCTTCGTCGAGTTCGATGTTGCGCTCGGGGATCGCGCTCGAAGCCGTGACGGCGTCGACGCCGTGAACGAGGGCTCGATCGTGGCCGATCGACACCTCGACGCGAGCGGCGCGGACGCGATCGAGCACGGGATGCTCGCGAAGGTCGGACCCCGACACATGATGACCCATCTCGGCCAATGCGATCGCGATCGCGCTCATGCCTGGACCGCCCACACCGACGACGTGGAGTCGGTGCGGAACCGACAGATCGAGCGGAGCCGCGGGAACCTGTGCGCTGATGCTCATGACGACGGCGATGTTACGGCGACCTGCTCCACCAGTCCGGCCAATGCGCCGGATCGATGAATCTCTCCGCGTGCGCGAGCAGCGTCGGAGAGGGCCCGTCGAGCATCGGGGTCGGCCTGGAGTCGCTCGATCTCGTCGATCAGTCGAGGGAGTTCGGATTCGGTGAGCATCAGTGCGGCGCCGACCCCGCTGAGCCACTCGACGTTGTGAGTTTGGTGATCGTCGGCGGCACCAGACCACGGCACGAGGATCGCGGGGACTGCGGTGACTGCGACCTCGTGGACCGTGCTCGCGCCACCGCGTCCGATGAACACGTCGGCCGCTGCGTAGAGCGAGGCCATGTCGGGCTCGTAGCCCACCACCTGGTGGACGATGCCGGCAGCTCCCTCGTCGCGGACATCGATGGCCTCGACGAAGCGCTCCCCAGCGACCTGGCGAACTGCGACGCTCGCATCGCCCTGGTGGAGATCGACGTATTCACGGAGTTGCGCGTTGAGTACGCCCGATCCCAGAGATCCGCCCATCACCGCCACGAGGAAACGGTCGGCAGGCACGCCGAGGCGATCGCGGGCTGCGGCTCGGTCGTCGGTTCGGTCGATGGCGAGGATCTCCTGGCGTACGGGTGCTCCGGTGACGGTCGAGTTCGGCAGGTCGGAGCCTTCGAAGGCGACTGCGCACGCCACGGCGTCGCGCGCCGCAACTCGGCTCGCGCGGCCCGGGCGACGATCGTATGACACGACGACGATGGGGATCCCGAGCTTCTTCGCACCGAAGACCACCGGCATGCTCGCGTATCCGCCGACGGTGACCACCACCTGTGGCTTCAGCCGGCGCAGCAGTTCGACCGCAGCGCGTCGAGCGCGGAACATCTTCGGGCCGAAGCGCAGGTTGGTGGCGAGGCTGCGGCGGTCGATCGATCGTTGGAATCCGACGACGTCGTAGAAGGTGTGTGCGTATGGAGTGTCGGGGAGGAGCTTGGTCTCGATGCCGCGGGTGCAGCCGACGTAGTGCACCTCCTCGGCGGAGCGTCCGGCGGCGCAGAGCGCGTCGGCGACCGCGAGCGCGGGCAGCACGTGACCGGCCGTGCCGCCGCCGGTGACGACGGCGAACACCGTCAGGACGCACCCCGCGTCGTCGAGGCCCTCGGCGCGGTCGAACCGATGCGCCGTGCGACGCTGAGCAGCAGTCCGACGGCGACCATCGACACGAACAACGACGATCCGCCGGCGGAGAAGAACGGCAGGGTGAGGCCGGTGACCGGCATGAGCCCTGTGACGCCGCCGACGTTGACGAGCGCTTGGACGCCGAACCACGAGGCGACACCACCGGCGACCAGCATCCCGAAGCGATCCGGGGCGGCGAGTGCGGTCTGGATCCCGAACACGACGAACACGACGAAGCCACCGATCACGGCGACCGAGCCGAGCATGCCGAGCTCATCGGCGATGATCGCGAAGATGAAGTCGCTGTGGGCGTAGGGCAAGTAGCCCAGCTTGGTGTTCGACCCCCCGATACCCGAGCCGCTCATGCCGCCAGAAGCGATGCTGACGAAGCCCTGGTACACCTGCCACGCGGATCGGTCCTTGTTGCCGGCGACGTCGAGGAACGCGGTGAATCGGTCGAGGCGAGCCTGGCTCGACATGATCGCGAGCAGCCCCGCCCCGGTGGCCGCGGAGGCCATCGCTGCGAGCGGCATGAACGGGATGCCGGCGATCCAAGCGATCGACAAGACGATCGACGCCAGCACGATCGCCGAGCCGAGGTCGCCCTGCGCCATGCTCAAGCCGGAGGCGACGGCGGCGATCCCCGCGAGCGGGAGCAGTGTTCGACGCCGATGGTTCAAGATCTGCGTGCGACGTGCGAGGAGGTCGGCGGTCACGATCACAGCGACGAGCTTGAGGAGTTCGGACGGCTGTCCGCTCACGCCGCCGTACCGCACCCAGGCGCGAGCGCCGTTGACGGTGCTTCCGACGACGGGGGCGAAGGGCAACAGCATCGCCGCGACGCCGAGCACTGCCATGGGGATCGAGAGCCGGCGCCAGAACGTGTACGGCACTCGTGCCGCGATCATCAGCCCGAGCAGGCCGAGACCGGCCCACATCGCCTGACGGAAGAACACCGAGTAGGCCCAGTTGCCGCGGCTCGCCTCGGTGACGGCCGAGGCCGAGAGCACCATCACCAGACCGAGCATCACGAAGACGGCGGTGACGACGCAGATCCCGTACCAGACACCGGGCGGCGGCCCCTCGATGGGCGGGGCGGCCGGACCGATCGAGGGACGCCGTGCCCGCTTTCGATCGCGGGTGCCAGAGCGCGCTCGTGTCGATTGACGGCGGGGCCGGATGGGCGCGACCCGGTCGTCGTGACCGAGCCGTTCGAGTGCGGCTCGACGGCGATCCGCCACGTTGGTCGTCTGGGCCATCAGGCGGTCTCCTCGTGGTTGTGGGCCCCGTCCGTCCCCGAAGCGCCTGCACGGTTGATCTCGTGGGCGAGGCTGCGAAAGCGATCGCCGCGCTCTTCGAACGAACGGAACTGATCGAGGCTTGCGCAACCCGGCGACAACAGGAGCGTGTCGCCCGGCCGAACGAGTTCGGCGGCGGCGCGGACGCCGTCATCGAAGCGCTCGGTCGTGGTGACCGACGGAACACCGGCGAACGCCTCGGCGACCTGGCGGCGCGTGTCTCCAACGGCAACGACCGCCTTGATCCGTTCGAGGTCCCCGGCCATCTCACCGAGGTCGACGTGCTTGTCCTTGCCCCCGGCGACCAGGACGATGTCGTCGAAGGCCCGGATCGCGACCGCCGCCGCATGCGGCGTGGTCGCCTTCGAGTCGTTGAACCAGTCGACGTCGTTCCAGCACCCGATGTGCTCGAGGCGGTGCGGCGGGCCAGTGAACGTGCCCAGAGCGGTTCGGATCGCATCGGTGGTCGCGAGGCCGGATTCGAGGACGAGTGCGCTGGCTGCGAGCGCGTTGGTGATGTCGTGGGGCAGGGAACGACGCATCGAGGACACCGCGGCGATCTCGCCGCCGGGGCCGATCAACCGACCGTCCGCCTCGTGATAGTCCCCGCCGGGCCCGAAGGTCCGCCGACGGCCGGGGGCAACGGACAGACGCTTCATCACCGGTTCGGATCCAGTGAACGCGATCGATGCGTCGCCATCGTGCTGATTCGCCCAGATGCGGGCCTTGGCATCGCCGTAGGTGTCCATCGATCGGTGCCAGTCGAGGTGATCGGGTGCGAGGTTCAGCCACGCCCCCGCGTCAGGGCGGAAGGACGGCGTCCACGCGAGCCGGAAACTGGTGCACTCGACGACGAACGCATCGTGATCGTCCTCGATCGCGTCGACGAGCGGCGTGAGCGTGTTGCCGGCATCCACGGTCGACAGCCCCGCAGCGCGCAGCATCTCGACGGTCATCAGTGTCGTGGTGGTCTTGCCGTCGGTGCCGGTGATCGCCAGCATCGGGCGTGCGCCGCCGGGACGCTCCTGCTCCCACCGGTAGGCGAGTTCGATCGCGGACACCACCTCAACGTCAGCCTGTTGCGCCGCGTTCACCACGCGGTGGTGTTCGGGGATACCCGGCGCCGGGCTGAGGAGGTCGCAGCCGGCGATCACGTCGGCGAGCACTCGATCATCCGGAGCGTCGAGCAGCTCGACCCCGAGTTCGGCCGCGAGTGCGGAACGCTGAGGCGTCACGACATCGTCGGCGGCGACCACGTCGAACCCGCGCCGGGTCAGGGCGCGCACGGTGGAGGCTCCGGCGATCGCGAGGCCGTAGACGAGCGCGCGCATCACGTGGCAGCGAGGCTCGAGAAGTCGGCGATGAAGATGCCGAGCGCGAGGCCGACGGAGATCGCGGCGATCAGCCAGAAGCGAGTGATCACCGTGGTCTCGGGCCAGCCGACGAGCTCGAAGTGATGATGGATCGGCGACATCCGAAAGAGCCGCTTCGTGCGTCCGGACGCCTTGAACACCACCATCTGGATGGCCACCGATCCCGCTTCCATCACATTGATCGCGCAGATCAGAACGATCAACAGATGTGTGTTGAGCGTGAGGGTCAGGAACGCCAGTGCCGTGCCGATCGCGAGCGCACCGACGTCACCCATGAAGATCCGCGCCGGCGCAGCGTTCCACCACAGGAAGCCAAGACAGCCACCTGCGAACGATGCGGCGAACACGCCCATGTCGAGCGGGTTGACCACATCTGGGTAGAGGACGTTGTCGGCGCCGGGACCACTGCGGAACTTCAGGTAGCCGATGATCACCAGGGCACCGAAGCCCATCAGCGCGGAGCCGGCCGCGAGACCGTCGAGGCCGTCGGTGACGTTGACGGCATTCGTGGTCGCCCAGATGATCAGCCCGGACCAGATGATCCACACGATCGTGGGGACCTCGAAGCCGAGGTCGGCGCGAGTGACCGAGATCGTCTCCGAGATACCCGTGCCGACCACGAGCCACCACGCCATGGCGAAGCTCGCTGCCATCGTGATGTAGTTCTTCTGCTTCCAGAAGATGCCGCGGTTGTGGCTCTTGCGGACCTTGATGAAGTCGTCGAGAAAACCCATCAACGCCATGAACAGCACGCCGATCCACACGATGATCGACTGCGTGGCGAAGGGGAGGTCGGGCCGCACGTGCGCCACCAGCCACCCGAGGAATGCCGCGATCACGATCGCGAGTCCTCCCATCGTGGGAGTGCCCTGCTTGGCCATGTGGTGGTCGGGACCGTGGTCTTCCTTGCCGAGGATCGGCTGACCCTGCCCTCGCGTCTGGAAGAAGATGATGAGATACCGCGTGCCAAACAGTGACACGAGGGTCGAGACGGCGGCGGCGAGAAGGATCGAGATCACGAGGCGTCCTGAGCGTTCGAGAGTTCCTCACGCGCCACGAGGCGGTCGTCGAATTCGACGACCGTCGGGCCGAGGTCCTGGGATGTTTCATGACCCTTGCCGGCGATCACCACGATGTCGTTGCGCTCGGCGGTTGCGAGTGCGGCGCGGATCGCGAGGCGCCGATCGGGCTGACGGGTCACGCGGGAACGGTACTGCTCGGCCACCCCGGCGAGCACGTCATCGAGGATGTCGTCGGGATCCTCGCCTCGGGGATTGTCGGATGTGGCGACCGCTACATCCGAGAGCCGCGCGGCGACCTCGCCCATGACCGGACGCTTCTCCCGGTCTCGCCGGCCGGCGCAGCCGAACACGGAGATCACCCGAGCATCGGTGATCCGACGCGCCGATTCGAGGACGACCGACAGCCCATCGGGCGTGTGGGCGTAGTCGACGACGACGGTGATCCCGCGGGCCGCCGCGACCGGGTGGGCCACGATCTCGAAGCGGCCGGGCACGGCGCCCATGCTCGCAAGCCCGGCAATCGCACGGTCGATGTCGGCCACCAGTGATTGCTCGACGATGCGGAGAGCGATCAGCGAGTTGTCGACGTTGAAGTCGCCTCCGACACCGACGACCACCGGCCGGTCGTGCCAGGAGTACTCGTGCCGGTCGCTTCCGACGACTGCGTCGCGCGCCTCGGCACGGGAGACCTCGACCACGCGAATCGGCGCACCGCTGCGACCGGGAGTCGTGTCGGTGCGGGCGGTGTCGGCGATGAGGCGTCCGTGCACATCGTCGACGTTCACGACCGCGACCGACGCGAATGTCGACGAGAACAGGCGAGCCTTGGCTCGAAAGTAGGCCTCGGGGGAGCCGTGGAGGTCGAGGTGGTCGTGCCCGAAGTTCGTGAACGCCACGACGTCGAAGGCGGTGCCGTCGACCCGATGGAGTTCGAGCGCATGCGAGGAGACCTCCATCACCACCGCTCGGTGACCTGCCTCGACGAATTCGCGCAGCATTCTGTGGAGATCGGGGGCTTCGGGCGTCGTTCGTGGGCCGTGCAACGTTCCGATGACCCCACAGGAGACGCCGGCGGCCTCGAACATCGCTGCGACCATCTGGGCCGTCGTGGTCTTGCCGTTGGTGCCGGTGATTCCGATCGTGACAAGTTTCGCGTCGGGATCGCCCCATGCGATCGCCGATGCGGGGCCCGCTGCGACGCGGGTATCGCCGACGACGAGCTGCGGCACGTCGCCGACGCCGTCGAGGACGTGATCGACGAGCAGCGCACCGGCACCGGACGCGACCGCATCGGGCGCATGGTCGTGACCATCGCTGTGTCCACCGCGAAAGCACGCGAAAACGTTCCCAGCGTCGACTCGGCGTGAGTCGTGGGTGATGCCCCGCACCACTCGTGCCCCGTCGCCGACGATCTCGACTCGATGCCCAGCGGAGTGGAGACGCTCGGCGATCTGCTCGACGGTGGCGCCGTCGACCCACCCGGCCGACGTCCCAGTCATTGCCCCCACCACGGTCAGCCCTCGCACCCGAAGGCGTCGTCGCCGGGTTGGATGCCGAGCTCGTGGATGAGCGTCGGCGTGAGAGCGGCGAACAACGGCGCCGACGCCGTGCCGCCGAAGCGGTCCCGTGAACGGGCGGGAGGTTCGTCGATGGCCACGAGCACGGTCACCTGCGGGTCATCGGTTGGGAAGAAGCCGGCGAAACTCGCGTAGTAGATGCGATCTCCGTCTTCATCGAAGTAGGTGCCGTTCGCAGCCGCTTTGAACGCCGTGCCCGTCTTCCCGGCGATCGGGAGCCCTTCGACCGCCGCTCGACGAGCCGTCCCGAACGGGTTGCACACCACTTCTTGCATCATCCGCGCGGTCACCTCGGCCGCCTCTTGAGAAACGACCCGCCGCGTCTCGTTCGGTGGCATCGGCGTGATCGTGCCGTCGGCGCCGACGACCGAACGCACGAGGCTTGGGGCGACGTACACGCCGTCGTTCGCGATGGCGTTCACCGCGGCCACCATCTGCAGCGGCGTACTCGACATCCCCTGGCCGTACGAGACGGTGACGCGCTCGCTCCCCCAGAGCTCGTCGACGTCTTTGAAGATTCCCGCCGACTCGCCGGGGAAGGCGAGTGCCGTCTTCTGACCGAGCCCGAACTCGGTCATGTAGTCGTGGTGGTCGAAGCGCCCGAGCCGCTCCTGGATCTTGATCGTGCCGATGTTCGACGACTCGACGAGGATCTTCTCGATCGTCATCATCTCGGTGTCGTGTTGGTGGGAGTCCTTCAACAGGTCGTCGTAGTACTGCTCGCGCCACGGCACCTCGAATTCGGTCGCCTGGTCGACCACGCCGGCATCGAGTGCGGCGGCGACGGTGATCACCTTCGCGACGGAACCGGGCTCGTAGCTGTCGGTGACGACGAAGTTGCCGCGTGTGACCTCGACCTCGTCGGTCAGGTCGTCGCGGCGGACCGACGCGTTCGCCATGATCTGGCCGGTGTCGGTGTCGAGCACCACGATGAAGCCACCGCGTGCGTCGATGTCGAGCACCTGCTCGATGAGGATCTCCTCCGATGCGAACTGGATCGCGCGATCGATGGTCAACACGAGGTCTTCGCCCGGCACCGGTGGCTGCGTGATCGTCTCGGAACCGGGCACAGTACGACCACCCGGAGCGATCTCTCGCGTCAACTGGCCTCCCGCACCGGTGAGCAGATCGTCGTACTGGAGCTCGAGACCGGCAATTCCCTTACCGTCGATGTCGGTTCGACCGAGCACCGTCTGGCCGGTGCGACCGCCCGGCATCTCACGTCGCGCTTCCGCGTCGACGTTGATTCCTGCCCGACCGAGACCTCTGATCTGATCACCGAGATCGGCATCGACCTGGCGCGCGACGTACACGAAACCGCGACGCTCGCCCTCGGGCTTGTTCACCTCCGCCATCAACGACTCGACGCGTTCGTCGGACAGATCGAGCAGGCCGTCGAGGAGCTGAACCGTGGCCGGACCGTTCTCGAGCAGCTTCGGGTTGATCGAGATCGACGCGGCGGGCACCGACATGGCCAGCTCATTGCCGTGCCGGTCGAAGATGGTGCCGCGCTGCGCGGCGATCTCGGTGGACCGCGTCCACTGCTCGGCCCCAGCGGACCGGAACGACTCCGCATCGGTGGTCTTGAGCATCGCGACCCGCACGAGCACCGCGCCGAGCAGCGCCACGAGCACGACGACCGCGATACGGAGACGGCGGCGAGGGATGCCTGACTTCGCATCTTTGGCGCGGATCGCCGGCGACGGCGCACTGATGCGTCGCCGCGTCGCCTCGCTTCGTTCTGCGCGAGTGGCTCGGCGGCGTTGCGTTCCTCGCGGCGGCGTCAACGAGCGCCGCGAGCGTCCGGAGGAGCGGTCGGCTCGCGTCGGCGCAGCGTTGCGCCCTTTCGACCGGTTGCGCTGGTCTCGATGCGGGGCGCTGGTACCACCAGGGCTCCGAACTCGGTCCTTCACCATCGGGGTGCGCCGGCTCATGGTTGACCCGCCGAGACTTCCTTGACGTCGCGGAACTGGTCGAGTGGACCGCTCTCGCCGATGATTCGGCGGGCGTCGTCGTCGGTCACGCCAGCGGCAGCGAGCTGGCGCGCGAGCGCCCCCGCGTCGACTTCGATGAAGCGACTGGTCTCGCCGCGTACCATGTCGAGCGCCTCAGCCTCGGTCGAGATGCGCCCCGGCGACCGGAGGACCGCTCGATCTCGGCGCAGCTCGTCGAACCGCTCGCGCTCGGACTGCACTTCACGTTCGAGGTCGTCGATTCGCAACTGCCGTTGAGCGAGTTGGGTGTGGAACACCGCCGCTCCCAGCATCGCGACGAGCATGAACATCACCAGGACGACACCGATCACGGCGGGCCAACGCCGCCGTCGCCGCACGACGGAGAGCGCAGGCCGACGCGCCGTTGAG
This sequence comes from Ilumatobacter sp., assembly GCA_045107155.1. Lineage (GTDB taxonomy): Bacteria > Actinomycetota > Acidimicrobiia > Acidimicrobiales > Ilumatobacteraceae > Ilumatobacter_A. The sequence continues at coordinate 18,435 of JBGCFW010000131.1, forward strand.
GCAGGCGACGAGCGTTGCTTGCGGACGGTCACAGCCATCAGACGACTCCCTTCGGAATCGGTTCGGTCTTCTCCACCACGCGCAGCAAGGCACTCGTCGAGCGACGGTTGCGCTCCTGCTCGTCGGCCGACGCACGCTTCGGGATTCCTCGCACGGTGCGGACCGTCTGAACGGCTCCGCACACGCATGGCAGGTCGTGCGGGCAGTCGCAAGCTCCCGCCGCGACGGCGAACCGTTCCTTGGCGATGCGGTCCTCACCGGAGTGGTAGGACAGCACGGCGATTCGTCCACCCGGCCGCGTTGCGGCAATCGCCTGGTCGAGCGCCGACGGCAGCACCTCCAACTCCGCGTTCACCTCGATCCTGATGGCCTGGAAGGTCCGTTTGGCCGGGTGTCCGCCGGTTCGTCGCGCCGCCGCGGGAATCGCCGTGGTCACCACCTCGGCGAGCTGGCTCGTACTCTCGATCGGGCGGGCCCGAACGATCGCGTCGGCGATCCGCTTGGCGAACCGTTCGTCGCCGTTGACGCGGATGATTCGAGCGAGATCAGACCGCTCGTAGCCGTTCACGACCTCGTGACCGGACCACACCTGCTCGGTGTCCATGCGCATGTCGACAGGGCCGTCGTGCCGGTACGAGAAGCCACGATCGGCACGATCGAGTTGCGGTGACGACACCCCGAGGTCGAAGAGGACGCCGCTGACCTCGCGGACGTCGTGATCGGCGAGTGCGCCGTCGAATTCGTCGAATCGGCGGCGACTCGAGCGGAAGCGGCCGCCGAACGGAGCGAGCCGATCGCGCGCCGCGCCGATCGCTGCGTCGTCCTGGTCGATGCCGAGCACGTCGATGTCGGACCGCCGGTCCAACAGTGCCTCCGTGTGGCCGCCGCCACCGAGCGTTGCGTCGACGATCGTTCCCGAGGGAACGGGATCGAAGAGTTCGACGATCTCCTCGAGCATCACCGGTGCGTGCTGGAACTTATCGACGGGTTCCGGAGCGGTCACGCGGACTCCTCGTTCAGCTGCGCGCGGCCGCGAGCTTCCTGCTCGTGCCAGCGTTCGGGTTCCCAGATCTCGATGCGGTCGAGCGCTCCCACGACGATCACCGGCGAGCGGGGCGCGACACCGGCGTGGCTGAGCAGCTCGGCGTCGACGGTGATACGACCCTGCTTGTCGATGGGCGCCACGTCGACCGAGCCGGCGAACGCACGCTGGAACGCCCGGGTCGCCGTGCCGGCTTCGACTCTGGCGACGATTGCGTCGGCAACCGCAGAAAAGCGATCGGCGTCCATCACCGAGACGCAGCCTTCGTTCCCGACGGTGAGGAAGCACTGGTCGCCGATGACGTTTCGGTACGAGGAGGGCAGGGCGACGCGACCGCGTTCGTCGAGCTGACGCTCGTGGGTTCCGACGTACATCGCTGTCACCGACCCCTCGTGCGCTCCGCCAGGGGCCGCTCCCCCGGGTCACTTCATGATGCCCCCAAACACCCCTATCGTCAACCAATCGCCCCCATATTCCCCCGGTCGACCCATCCGGCCATGACCGCCGTTCCCGCAGCTGGACAGAACGCTCGTTCGCTCCACGAGCGATGAGGAGGGGTTTCGACTCACCATGCGGCGTCCATCACACTGAGGAGTGACTCGACCACATTGCGAGAGATTTCTTCTCGAATCAGCGCAATCCGTCGTAGGTCAGCGGGATCCGGTGCATCGACGAGGAGCTCCGTCAGCGCGGTCGGGTCGTAGCGCGTGTACCAACAGCACTGCATCCGAGCGGCATCACGAGTGCGACGCTGGCTGATGCCGACAGCCTTGGACCCGTTGTCCGTGACCAACTCGCCGGGCCCGATCCCGTCGAAACAGATCAACGGTGAGTTCTCCGTCGTCACCATCGCCGCGCTGTGCACCGACAGCTTCGAGCTGGTTCGATGCTCCTCGACGGCACGTGTACTCCCGTGCCCCGCCAGCGCGAAGGCGCGCTCGAGACGGTCACCCAGCCACACCATCGGCACGTGAACGTCGTCCGACCACCAGGGTCCACCCCGCGGAAGGATCACATCGACCCAGACGACCTCGCCGGGGTGCAAGAACACCGCTCCTCCGCCGCTGCGACGGCGCACGACCTCCACGCCCGCTCGGTCACACGCGGCGCGGTCGACCACCTGGTCGCGCTGTGTGGATCCCAGCACCAACGCCGGCCGCGTGACCTCGTGGACCCAGAGCTGCGGCGTCGCCGGCTCGGGAATGGGCAAGGCATGGAACTCGCCTGCGGTGGAGGCACGACGCACGATCGTCCACGACGATGCGCTCACGGCGGCGCCCCAGAGGGCGACCCGCTCATGAAACGATCACGACGCGAGCGGTAGATAGCTGCGCCACGTGTCGGGCACCGACGTCGACGAGGTGACGACCCACGCAGAGCGGCGCGGCGCACGACACGGCGAGGCCAGTTGCATCCCGGCCTCTTCGGGAGTCCGGTCGCGCTTGTAGAGGTTGCAGGGCCGGCACGCAGCTGCGACGTTCTCCCACTCATGGCGCCCGCCACGCGAGCGGGGCATCACGTGATCGATGGAATCCGCCCGGCTCCCGCAGTACTGACACGTGTTGTTGTCTCGGGCGAAGATGGCGCGGCGCGACAGCGTGGCAGTTCGCACGAAGGGCACACGGACCATGTAGCGAAGGCGGATGACCGAAGGCCCGGGGAACGATCGCCGCTCGGAGCGCAGCACCGTGCCGTCGTCCTCGAGGAGCTCCGCCTTGTCGGCGAGCACGAGACAGGTCGCACGACGCGCCGACACGACACTGAGCGGCTCGTAGCTGGCGTTGAGAACGAGTGCGCCGTGCATGGCCGGACAGTACCCGAGCAGTCAGCTCGGCGTCTCCGCGGATTCGTCCCATGAACGACACCAGCCGAGATACGCCACGACATCGTCGGGCTCCCACCGATGGTCGGCGTCGCCGTACTGAGTCAGGAGCCGGAACCGCAGGTATTCGCCCGACGGCAACGGCAGGAACGGTCGCTGTCGCCACCAGCCCGGCGGAGCCGTTCGGCGCATCTGGCGCACGGCGGTCGGCCACAGCGACGGGCGACGAACCACGGCGACACCGGCACGTATCACGTCGCCGAGTCTAGAACGGACCGACCACCCGGTCGGTGACCGTGCGCGACTCGCCGGCCACCCCAGCCGGGGCCACGCTCAGCCCGGCTTGGGCTCCTTCGGCAGACCGAGCACCATCTCACCGATGATGTTGCGCTGGATCTGACTCGACCCGGCGTAGATGGTTCCGGCGCGCGCGTTCAGGAAGGTGTTCACCCACGAACCCGACACGTTCGGCGCGCCAGGATCGTCGGTCGAGAACGACGACGACGGCGGGCGACCCTCGATGAACAGTGCGTCGGCGCCCATGATGTCGACCGCGAGCTCGGTCACGATCTTGTGGTACTCGCTCCAGAAGAGCTTGCCGAGCGCCGCGTCGGGCCCCGGGTGATGACCGGCGAGGAACTGCGTCAGTGTGCGCATGCCGAGGTACTTCATGACCTGCACCTTGGAGTGGCACCACGCGAGCTTCTGGCGGATCACCGGATCGTCGGTGAGACCGCGTTCCTTGGCCATCGCCATCAGTCGGTCGATCTCGGCCTGGAAGCGGATGGGCCCGGTCGCGGCGGCCTCACCACGCTCGAAGCCGAGCAGCGACATCGCGACGGCCCAACCGTTGTTCACGCCGCCAACCACGTTCTCCTTCGGCACGCGTGCGTCGGTGTAGAACACCTCGTTGAACTCGCTGTCGCCGGAGATCATCTTGATCGGGCGGACCTCGATCCCCGGCTGATCCATCGGCACCAGGAGGAACGAAATGCCCTTGTGCTTCGGACCATCAGGGTCGGTTCGCGCGAGCGTGAAAATGTGGTCAGCGAGGTGACCGGCCGACGTCCAGATCTTCTGACCGTTGAGGATCCACTCGTCACCATCGAGCTCCGCCTTCAAGCCCACGTTGCCGAGGTCGGAACCGGCATCGGGCTCCGAGTAGCCCTGGCACCACACGTCGTCGCCCTTCAGCAACCGAGGGAGGTAGTACTCCTTCTGGTCGTCGGTGCCCCACATCAAGAGGGTGTTGCCCAGCATCTGGATGCTGAACGCATCGTTCGGGCCACCGCTCGGGACACCGGACTTGGTGAACTCCTCGGCGAGGATCACCTGCTCCAACGCGCTGAGACCGCCGCCGCCGTATTCGGCGGGCCAACCGGGAGCGAGATAGTTGGCTTCGTAGAGGACCGTGCGCCACTCGGCGACGAAGTCCTCGAGCTCTTGCCCTTCGAGGGCACCGGTGCCTTGCCAGTTCGAGGGGAGTTTCTCGGCGAGAAAGGCCTGGACCTTCTCTCGGTAGGCCTCTGCTTCGGCGGTGTAGGTCGGCTGCATGAGCGAGACGCTAGCAACCGTCGGTTACCGCGCGGTAGCCGAGCGCGCCACCCCATCGATGAGCCCTGCAGCATCGACCATCGCTGCCGCCCGGGCCAGCGGACCCAGATGCTCGACCGGTTCGACCAGCCGCAGATCGGCGAGCGTCGCGAGCCTGCTGCGCGTGTGCAGCTCGCGTCGCGCCGTGTCGAGGAGCTGGTCGCCGAAGGCATCGATCACTCCACCGGTGACGAACACCGTCGAGACGTCGAGCGACGCGCACATGGAAGCAACGGCGCGGCCCAACATGATTCCGCCGCGCTCGATCATCGACGGATTCGCTCGCCGGAGCGGCCGGTTCATCTCGGCTTCGAGTGCGATCGATGCGAGGTAGGGCTCGAGGCAACCCGTGGCGCCACACCAACATCGCAACGACCCGTCGTCGGGCGACACGGTGATGTGCGCGATTCCACCCGCGTTGCCGTGAGCTCCCTGAACTCGGCGGCCGTCGATCACGCACGCCGAGTCGACCGTCGCATCGGCCACCACGAACAGATAGCTCGCGGTATCGCGCGCCTCACCGAGGCGCCGTTCCGCCTCGGCCGCCGCGCTGCCCGCCGAAGAGAGCGTGACCGGTTGCTGGGTCAAGTCCTCGAGATGGTCCCGCAACGGGAAGCTCGCCCAGCCGGGCACGTGTGGCGGCGACACCGTCCCGGCTCGTTCATCGACCGGCCCCACACAGCTGACCCCGACGGCGTTGAACGGGACGAGGCCGTGCGGCGCCGCCGCATTGACGCGACGGACCAGCCGTTCGAGTGACCTCCAGACGTCGCGACTCGGCATCGTGACGCGGTCACGCACCATGACAGCGCCGTCGGCACCGACCAGACCCGCAGCGAGACGACCCGGCTCGATCGCGACGGCGAGAACTGGGGCGGCCATGGGCACACGCTACGTCAGCATCGCCGGTCGAAATGCGACCACGGCTCCGAACCCACTCCCGCCGCTGCCACGTCTACCCTGCTGTCGTGACCTCGGACATCACCACGACCGATCAGCGCCCCGACAACGGGGTGGCCGCCCGCAACTTCTCGTCGATGTTCGGGGCGATCACGTCGAACATCTCCCGCGTCCTACGCGGGAAGGAGGAAGCGATCGACCTCGCTGTCGTCTGCCTCCTGGCCGAAGGCCACCTGCTCGTCGAAGACGTCCCTGGCGTCGGAAAGACCAGCCTTGCCAAGGCACTCTCCGCATCGATCGACTGTTCGTGGAGGCGGATCCAGTTCACCCCGGACCTCCTGCCGACCGACCTCGTCGGCGTCAGCATCTACTCGCGAGCGACGGAGACGTTCCGGTTCGAGCCGGGCCCGATCTTCGCCAACATCGTGCTGGCCGACGAGATCAACCGCGCCTCACCGAAGACCCAGTCCGCACTGCTCGAAGCAATGGAAGAGCGCCAGGTCACGTCCGACGGCGTGAGCCGCCAACTCCCGCCCCCGTTCATGGTGGTCGCCACCCAGAACCCCGTCGAGCAGGAGGGCACGTACCGTCTGCCCGAGAGCCAGCTCGATCGATTCCTCCTCCGCATCTCCATCGGCTACCCCGGACGCGAGGCCGAGCTGCAGATGCTCGATGACCGCGGTGCGACCGAGACGCTCCCGACGTTGTCGCCGGTCGTCACGAGCGACGAAGTGCTCTCGATGATCCAGGCCGTTCAGACGGTGTACATGGCAACGGCGCTCAAGTCGTACCTCGTGGATCTCGCCGAAGCCAGCCGACGTCACCCGGGTATCGAGCTCGGTCTGTCGCCTCGAGCCACGCTGCAGCTCGCAGCGGCCGCGAAGTCGTACGCCGCCGCCCGCGGCCGGAACTACGCGACGCCTGACGACGTGAAGGCAGTCGGCGATTCTGCACTCGCCCACCGGGTCGTGATCCGGGCCGACCAAGCCGGTCGCCTCTCGCCGAGCGATGCGGTGGGTGAAGTGTTCGCCGCCGTCCCGGTTCCTGTCGCTCGCTCATGACCCGCTACGGCGTCATGGCGATCGTTGCCGGACTGCTCGCGCTTGCGGTCGGACGAGTCTTCGGCGTCATCGAGCTGTACATCATCGGTACCGCGTTCCTGGCCGCGGTCGCGCTCGCCAGCTTGTTCGTCCTCGCCCGACTCCCGCGGGTGGTCGGCGCCCGCCGGATTCGCCCGACCACGCTGGTCGCCGGCGATCCGGGCCACGTCGACCTCCACCTCGAGCATCGAGGGGTCGTCCGGTCGACGCGTTTCGGGCTGCACGAGCGAATCGCGCGACGCCGGGTGGGCGAGCGCAGCGCCGACCTCGCCGTCGAACCGATGCCCGCGAACTCGTCGTCGGTGGCCGGCTACCGCCTGCCCACCCAGTCGCGTGGCATCGTCGAACTCGGTCCGCTCGTCGCCGAGGTTCGCGATCCGCTCGGGCTCATCAGCCGGACGAGGCAGGTCGCCGGGGTGCATCAGGTGGTGGTTGCCCCACGCACGCTCACGTTGCCGATGCCGGACCTCGGAAGCGGCCCGCTCGGGCGCCACCTCCTGGGCCAGGCCCGCCGACTCGGCCCCGGCGACTTCCACAGTCTTCGCGAGTACGCCGACGGCGACGAACCGCGCACGATCCATTGGCGGGCGTCGGCGCGTACCGACAAGCTGCTGGTGAAGCAACACACGACCGAGGGCCTGCGACGAGCCACGATCGTGCTCGACCTCGATGAGGCCTCCTACGTCGATGGCGCGTCGTTCGAGCGAGCAGTCACGGTCGCTGCGAGCCTCGTGCATTCCGCCGATCTCGACGGACTCGTCACCCGTTTCGTCTGCCGGCCGGTCGATCTTCGTGGCCCCGACGTGGTCCCGGAGTCACTCCGGGTCCTCGCGCGCGTCGATCTGGACGGTTCGTCGGCCCCGGCGCTCGACCGTCAACCAGGAGAAGGTGTCGGACTCGTGATCGTCGTCGGCGGCACGTCCGACGGCCAGGCCATGCGTGCCGCGTCTGAGATCGTCGACCCGACACTCACCGTCGTGACCGTGACCACCGACGAAACTCTTCGCGGGCCGATCTCCGCAGCAGCACGAACCGAGGCAGAATTCCTCGCGACGTGGGGATCACTGGTCGGACGCCAGGTCGCCACCCGAGGAGCCTGAGCCCGATGCAGAACCCGCCGACACCGAACGACACTCACCCGTCGCCCATCTCGGAAGTCGCTGCGTCCGCTGCCCTGCTGCTGTTCTCGCTGGCGGTCGTCGCCGGTTTCGCTCGCGTCTTCGAAGGCTGGTCGTTCTTCGAGCCCTTGGCGCTCATCGCGCTCGTCGGCCACGGCGTCTCGCTTGCGCTTCGGTTGGTCCGCACCCCGGTGTGGGCGGCGTTTCCGGCGACGGTGGCCACCCTCGTGGTCGCGGTCTGCGTCCTCTTCTACCGCGAGTCGCTCAACCTGTTCCTCCCGACCGCGGACACGCTCGAGTTGTTCCGGCTCGACATCGAACGCGTGGGTGAGGCGTTCCGGACCGAGGTCGCACCGGCACCGTTTGCCGATGGTTGGGACGTCGTGGCATCCATCGGCGTGGTCGCGGCGGTGCTGCTCGCCGACACCTTTGCGTTCCGGGCCTACGCGCGGGCCGAAGCGCTCGTGCCTGGCGGGGTGCTCTTCGTGTTCGTCGCCGCACTCGGCACCGACCGCAGCCGCGTGGCGTCCTCGATGGTGCTCGTCGCCGCCGGTGTCCTCACCACAGTTGTGCTCCGCCATCATCATGCCTCGGAGTCGTCGCTGCGCATCGGGCTTCGCCCACGCCTCGCGCGGGCGTTCCCGGCAGCGGCTGCCTCAGCGCTCGGGATCGCGCTCGTCGCCGGCGCGATCGGTCCTCGGCTTCCCGGCGCTGACGCCGAGGCGCTCTACGACACCACGGGATCGAGCGGCGGACGCGTCACCGAGATCATCAGTCCGCTCGTCGACATCCGCTCGCGCCTGACGAATCGATCCGACACGGTGCTGTTCACGGTCCGTGCCGACGGAGAGTCGTACTGGCGATCCTCGGCGCTCGCGGAGTTCGACGGCCGGCTCTGGGGTCTTCCAGAACGCGGGCTCTCCACGACGGAGGGTGCGCTGTCACCAGCCGACGCGCCGAACGGTTCGGTGATCTTGCGACAGCAGGTTCGGATCGAGGCGCTCGGTGGCCGCCTGTTGCCGGCCGCCGCCGACCCGCGTGCGGCCAGCGGCGCCGATGGCACCGCCGACGACGAGCTTCGGTTCAACCCGGACAGCGCAACGCTCGTGAAGACGGGCAACACGCTCGAGGAAGGCGACGTTTTCGACATCGAATCCGCCTCGCCGCGCTATTCCGCCGCCGTGTTGTCGGGCGCGACCTCGACCGACGCCGGCGATTCGATCTTTCTCGAACTCCCGGCCGATTTTCCCTCGTCGATCGGCGAGACCACCCGCGAGGTGACAGCGGGGGCGACCTCGTCGTACGAAGCAGCGCTCGCCCTCCAGAACTGGATGCGGACCGAGTTCCAGTACAGCCTCGACATCCAGGAGGGCCACGGGAACAACGAGATCGAAGGGTTCCTCGAACGACGGGTCGGCTACTGCGAGCAGTTTGCCGGAAGCTACGCAGCGATGCTGCGAACGATCGGAATCCCGACCCGCGTCGCCGTCGGCTTCACCTCTGGCTCGGTCGACGAGCAGGGAGCGTTCAGCGTTCTCGGTCGCAACGCCCACGCCTGGCCGGAGGTCTGGTTCGACGGCGTCGGCTGGGTGCCCTTCGAGCCGACTCCCGGACGCGGCGCACCGAACGCACAGGAGTACACGGGTATCGCCCCGCAGCAGGACGACGGCACCGGGCCCGGTGACGGCAGCGCCCCGACCACGACGGTTCCGGTCACCGAGACCACCCTCGTGCCCGGCGAGGGCGGCGTCCAGGTGCCGAACACGCCGGTCCCGAACACGCCCGACTTCGACGACCTGCTTCCCGAGCCGGTCCCCCAGACCTCCGACGTGGTCCCGACGCCCGAGACCGACGACGGGCTGGGTTGGGGCTCGATGGCACTCCTCGCGGTCGTCGCGTTGGGCCTGCTCGCGCCCGCCGCCGTTCGGCGAATCCGTCGGCGCGCTCCCGTTGCACCAGAACGGCGACTTGCCGGACTGTGGGATCGAGCGATCGCTGCGGTCTCCGAGACCGGTGTCGAGGCGACCCGAGACCTCACGCCCACCGAAGCCGCGCTCGCAACAGCGGCAGCGTTCCCGGTCGCAGCGCGTCCGATGCGATCACTCGCCGAAGCCGTCACCATCGTCGAGTACGCACCCAGCGGGTCGACCTGGCTCGATTCCGATGCGACGTTCGGCCGGACGGCGCTCGAGAACTGCGCGAGTTGGTGTCGGCAAGTCGAGCGTGCCGTCGCCGACACGATGGGGCCGGCCGCGCGGGTCAAGCGGTACTTCACCACCTGGCGCTGAGCCGGCGGACCCGAGCTCGACGCTGGGCAGGCCAGCGTTCTTTCGACTCAGTCGTCGACGCGGTCGGTGCGTTCGTCAGGTCGCCGAGCGTTCAACCACGCCGAGATCGGCAGCTGACCCAGTTGCTCGCGCCCGAGCAGCCGGATCTCCGACTCGAGCTTGACCGCCATGAACAGCACGAACAGGAACGCAACGAACGCGGCCACGAAGCTAATGGCCAAACACACGACCGTGGCGGCGAGCCCGATGACGAGCCCGGCCACGAGCAACGCCGAGCGCCGTCGAGACACCCGATACCCGCGCTGCGCGAAGGTGGGGTCCTGTTCGAGCTCTTCCTCGATCTGACGCAGGATGCGTTGTTCCTCTTCGGACAAAGGCACGAACACATCATCGCACGACAATCGGCGAAGCTCAACGCGTAGAGCCAGGTTCGTCCGGCCCCCACTGCTGTGCCCCCTGTCGCACCGTGCGGAGCTTTCCGCCGCGAACGGCACTCGCTGGCCCGATTGCAGCGTCTCCGAAGCGTTCCCGGATCGCATCGAGTGCCTCGGTGGCCGCCCCCGGATCCGCCTGCGAGTCGTCGAGATCGTCGAAGGAGAGCTGGGCAGACGGTGCGCCGAGGTTCGATCCGCTCAGTCCCAGCAGTCTGATGCCGGGAGATGGGTCGACCGCATCGAGCAGCGGCCCGACCAGCTCGATGATGTCAGGCGCTCGATCGAGGAAGTCCGACGTCGTGGCCGATCGAGTGATGGTCGTGAATCCGGCTGCGAACCGGATCTTCAGCTGCCAGGTCCGGGCTGCCAGCCCCTGGCGACGAAGGCGCGCACTGACGGCGTCCGCCAGGCGAACGAGCTCGCGCCGCATCTCTGCGGCCGTGTGCTTGTCGTGCGGGTAGGTCTCTTCGTGCCCCACGGACTTGGCGTCTCGATCCGATTCGACCGGACGGTCATCGTCACCGACGGCCAACGCGGCCAGGTGCCGGGCGAGTCTGTCCCCGATCGCGGTGCTCAAGACCGGGTGGTCGATCGCTCGAAGATCGCCAACGGTCTTGATGCCCAACCGCTCCAACTTGGCGAGCGTCGCGGGGCCGACTCCCCACAACCGAGACACCGCCAGCGGATCGAGGTACTGCTGTTCGCCGCCTGGTTCCACGAGCCACGTTCCGGTTCCGGGATCGATCCCGTCCGCGCGAGCACGGGGCTTCGCCTCGACCGACGCGAGCTTGGCCAAGAACTTGTTCGGCGCGATGCCGACACTGCAGCCGAGATCCAGCTCGTCACGGATCTCGTCCCGGATTCGCCGCGCGATCGTCTCGCCTGCGCCGAAGAGCCGGAGGGAACCCGTCACGTCGAGGAAGGCCTCGTCGAGCGACAGCGGCTCGACGAGCGGGGTGAACCGGTCGAACACGGCGCGAACCTGCTTGCTCACCTCGCCGTAGTGATCGTGGTCGCCCGGCAGGAACACCGCTTGTGGACATCTGCGCTTCGCGATCGCGGAGGGCAGCGCCGAGTGCACGCCGAAGCGCCGCGCTTCGTACGAGGCCGCGGCCACCACTCCCCGATTGCCGGTGCCCCCGACCACGACCGGCTTTCCGACGAGGTCTGGCCGACGACGCAGTTCGACGGACACGAAGAACGCGTCCATGTCGGCGTGCAAGATCGTCCGTGTCACGAGCATCAGTATCGCCGCACGACCGTCGAGGTGCAGACGGTCGGCCTACCGACGCGAGCGAGCGCCGTCGGTAGCCTCCACGCCATGTCGAATCAGGTGTCCGAGCGACCGTTGTCGGCGATTCCGTCGGTCGGGGTTCGTATTGCGGCGTTCGCGTCGATCCTGCTGGCAGGCCTCGCCGGCGCACTGATCGGCTACGCGCTCGTCGACATCCAATGCGAGGGCGATTGCGCCACACCGACAGGCATCGGACTCCTCATCGGCGCTGTCGTCGCCGCAGGCGGAATGGCCGTGGTCGCCGTGCTCGTGATGCGAGCGATCGGTGAATGGCGCGAGACGAACGACCGCGAAGAGGCCGGGCATGCCTTCTGAGGCGGACAGCGCCACGCTCGACATCGCATCGCTCCGACACCTGTGTGACGACCTCGCTCGCTCGGCGGGTTCGTTCGCCCTCGACGCCCGCCGATCGCTCGGGCCCGGCGCACGCGCCGCGCACGAGACCAAGTCGAGCGACGTCGACCCCGTCACCGAGTTCGATCGATCCGCCGAAGCGCTGGTTGTCGACCGCCTCCGCACCGAGCGCCCCGACGATGCAATCGTCGGCGAAGAAGGGGCGGCCGACTCGGGAACGTCCGGCCTCGAATGGCACATCGATCCGATCGACGGCACCGTCAACTTCGTCTACGACCTGCCCGGCTGGTGTACATCGATCGCCGTGCTCCGTGATGGTGAACCCGTCGCCGCGGCCGTGTATGCGCCTGCGGTCGACGAGCTGTACAGCGCCGCCATCGGAGCTGGCGCCACGCTGAACGACCAGCCGATCGGCGTGTCCGTCCACACCGACCTCGCCACCGGCCTCGCCGCGACCGGCTTCAGCTACCACTTGGACGGTCATCGAGTGCGCCAGGCGCAACGGATCGCACGCGTGCTCCCGAACGTGCGCGACATTCGACGACAGGGGTCCGCTGCGCTCGACCTCAGCTACGTCGCGGCAGGCCGCGTCGAGACCTACTTCGAGGAATTCATCAACTCCTGGGACGTCGCTGCGGGCGTGCTCCTCGTCCGTGAGGCGGGCGGCATCGTGACCGCCTTCGACGGTTCCGACCTGTCGGTCCCGAACCCCGATGGCGTGGTCGCAGCGGGGCCGGCGCTGCACGCAGCCGTCCTCGAACTCATCGACGACTGACGCGATCGCGAACGCACGACGAGCGCGAGATCCGCATCTTCTGTGGCGTCCGGCCACGCCAGGCGAACCTCGGCAAGCCGGAGTCAGGCCCGGAATCACGCGGGGTGTTCGTCGCAACCACCCGCGATCGGCAAGAATGGGATCGTGGGTACTCGAATCCTTGCGGTCGAAGACGACGAACGGATCCGTTCGGCGGTGAAGCTCGCGCTCGAAGACGAGGGTTGGATCGTCGATGAGGCCGAGAGCGGCGAGGACGCGATCGAGTTGTTCCAGCGGTCGTCACCTGACGTCGTGCTGATCGACATCATGCTGCCGGGAATCGACGGTTTCGAGCTGTGCCGGACACTGCGCCGGACCAGCGATGTTCCCGTCGTGATGGTGACGGCTCGAAACGACACCCACGACATCGTCGCCGGCCTCGAAGCAGGCGCCGACGACTACCTCACCAAGCCCTTCGCTCCCAAGGAGCTATCCGCCCGCATCCGCGCGCTGCTTCGACGCATTCGTCCCGGAGCGCCCGGACACGCCCGCCTGGTCTTCGGCGACCTCGAACTCATTCCCGACGAGGGGAAGGTCCTGCGCGAAGGCTCCGAGGTCCACCTCACCAAGACCGAGTTCCGCTTGCTCTGCGAACTCGCAGAGAGCCCGGGCAAGGTCCTCAGCCGAGAAGCATTGCTCGACAAGGTGTGGGGCTACGACTACTTCGGCGATGGTCGCCTCGTCGACGTCCACATCCGACGCCTGCGCACGAAAGTCGAGAACGACCCCGCGAATCCGCGCCATGTCGTGACCGTTCGCGGACTCGGCTATCGCCTCCAGACCTGACCGTCGAAGTCGGGGAGACCTCGTGTCCGGTCCGATCCGCCGTCTGATCGACCGATCTCGCCCAGGTTCGGTCGGACTTCGCCGGCGCATCCTTCTCATCATGACCCTCGGGTCGGTCGCGCTCTCGGTGTTTCTTGCGACCACCACGTTCGGGCTCACGCGATCGGACCTCGTGAGCGAGCGCGACGAGACCGCAGTCGCGACCGCTGAGCGCAACAAGACCATCGTCGACCAGAGCCTGCGGTCCACCTTCCCGCAGGAACCCGCTCCGGCGAATCGGGCCCTCGACAACTTGAACGTGCAGCGCTACATGCTCTGGTACCGGGATCGGTTCTGGTATGCGACGCCTCCGTACAACAGCGACAACGTCCCCCCGGAACTCATCACGCAGGTGGTCGATGACGGCGAGGCCGCCCGCCAGATCATTCGGATCGACGGCGAACTGAACATCGTGGTGGGTTGGTCGCTCCCCGAGATCGGCGCCTATTTCGAGTTCTTCCCGATCGATGACGTCGACTCCAACCTGGCCGACCTTCGCGTGGCACTGGTCTTGGCGGCGGCGATCACGACGGGTCTCGGCGTGCTCCTCGGAGTGTTCGCCTCACGTCGCGCCGTGCGACCGCTCGGCACGGCGGCCCAGGCCGCATCGGCGATCGCCGGCGGACGACTCGACACCCGCCTCGAGACCACCGACGACCCTGACCTCACCGTCCTCACCGAGTCGTTCAACGGGATGGCCGCCGCGCTCGAGCAACGAGTCGAGCGCGATGCACGCTTCGCCTCCGACGTCAGCCACGAGTTGCGATCTCCGCTGATGACGCTCGCCGCATCGGTCGAGGTGATGGAAGCGCGACGCGATGACCTGCCAGAGCGGGCGCGCTCGGCGCTCGACCTCCTCTCCAGCGACGTGGTGCGATTCCAAGGCCTTGTCGAAGACCTCCTCGAGATCTCCCGTTTCGACGCCGGCGCGATCCGACTCAACATGGAGGAGCTCCTCGCCGCCGAGTTCGTTCGCCAAGCGGTGTCGGTGAGTTCGCTTCCCGACACGCCGGTGCGAGTCAGCGAGCGCGCCGAGGCCGCGCTGATCCGCGGCGACAAGAGGCGGCTGGCCCGAGTCATCGCGAACTTGATCGACAACGCCCGCGCGTACGGTGGTGGTGAACCGGAGGTGATGATGGAGATCGACGACCCGGACGACGAACCGATCTCGCACCTCACGATCGCCGTCGAAGACCGAGGTCTCGGTGTGGCGCCCGAGGAGCGAGATCTGATCTTCGAACGGTTCGCACGCGGCGGCGGAGCTGGACGCCGGACAGGGAGCGAAGGTGCGGGGCTCGGCCTGTCGCTCGTCGACGAACACGTGCGGATGCACGGTGGCCGCGTGTGGGTGGAGGACCGCCTCGATGGCGAGTCCGGCGCACGGTTCGTGATCGAGCTCATGGCGACGGGACTCGACGACTGATGCGGCGCACCGTGCTTCTCTCAGTCATCGCGATCGTCACGATCACCGCATGCTCGGTTCGCGAGGACGCGCTCCCCCGTGTCATCCCGCCGGAGGAACGCAACGAGCTCGACGACGAAGTGACCGGCGAGGAGGCGGAAGGCGCGAGTCGCATCTATCTCCTGGGCCCCGTCGGCGACGACGGCCTGATCCAGCTCCGATCCGTCCCGCGCAGCGCCCCGCCGGGGCCTGACGACCTCCTCGCGTCGCTTCTGCGCGGAGCGAACGAGGACGAGACCGCGGCGGGCCTGAGCACGGCACTTCCCACCGATCTCGAGATTCTGTCGGCCCGAACCGTCGGGACCCGACTCACGATCGACGTCAACGATGCGCTGAACGAATTGTCCGACGACGGTCTCCGCCAAGCACTCGCTCAGATCGTCGCCACGTCGAGCGAGATCAGTCGGGTCCAGCAGGTCCGGATTCGAGTCAACAGCGA
>JBGCFW010000132.1:0-10312 GCA_045107155.1 Ilumatobacter sp.
CGATGCTGAAGTTCCGGCTGTCGTGAAGTTCTGATAGAAACACGCTCGTGTCCGAGCCGCCGTCGACCACGTCCGCGAACCGTTCTCGCCAGGACGACGCCTCCCTCGGCGAGGTGATCGACTCCGTCAAGGGCTATGCGAAGCAGGAGATCGTCGGGCCCCTCCAGGGTGCAGGGCGATGGCTGGCCTTCGGCGCCGCCGCCGCATTCTGCATGGGCTTGGGTCTCATGATCGTGCTGCTCGGTCTGCTGCGGCTCGTCCAGTTCGAGTTCGATCGGCTGGCGACCGGGTCGCTGTCGTGGGCGGCCTACGGGGTCACACTGGTGGTCACGCTCGTGCTGCTCGCGGTCACACTGCTCCGGGTGAAGAAGTCCACCCTCAACAACGAACCGAAGTGACGGGGAGTACCACCATGGCCAGCAAAGACACCACGCCGTCGAAGATCACCCCTGACGACTTGCGCGACAAGTTGCAGTCGTTCCAAGGCGACGTGCAGGGCAAGGTCGACGACCAGAAGACCTCCATTGCCACCGTCGCGGGCGGCGCTGCGATGGCGATCATGCTCATCATGTTCCTGCTCGGGAAGCGCTCGGGGAAGAAGAAGAGCGCGATCGTGGAGATCCGCCGCGTCTGATGGCGGTCCTTCCGTACGCCCTTCGTCCGGCGGTCATCATCCGCCGAAAGGCGATCCGCCAGGGTCTCCTCGGGCCAAGCCTGTTCTGGAAGGTCATCGCCGGCTGGGTCTTCGGCAAGAGCACGATCAAGAAGTTCTTCGGCAAGAACCCCGAGTCACTCGGCACGTGGACCGCGGGCCCGAACAGCTTCGTCAACGTGATCAACGCCACGCCTCCGACGAAGAAGGAGCGCAAGCGCTCGACGATCACCTCGAAGGCGGCCAGCGCGGCGATCGTCGCGGCTGCGGTGCGCGACGTGCAGAAGAAGCACCCCGACGCGCGGGTCGTCGTCAAGAAGAAGTAGTCGGACTCCGCGTGGGCGTCTCGGATGCCCGACGGGTCACATCGGCGTAGCCTCTCGGGTCCATGTTGGTGAAGATGCGCAATCCGAAGCGAGAGCTCGAGATGCCCGGCGGCCGCACCGTCAACCACCTCCTCGACGCGCTCGACCTCGTTCGCGAATCTCACCTCGTGATCTGCAACGGCACGCTCGTTCCCGGCGATGCACGGCTCGCTGACGACGACGTCGTCGAGATCCGACCAGTCATCTCCGGTGGGTCGAGCTGATGGCCGTCACCGGTTCGAAGTGCCGATCGTGCAAGGCCCCCGCGGTGATCGATCTTCCTCGACACAACGCGAACTTCTGCGCAGAGCATCTCTTGCAACTGTGCCGACGCCAGATGCACAAGGCGATCGATGACTATTCGATGTTCGGACGCGATGACCGACTCCTCGTCGCCGTCAGCGGCGGAAAGGACTCGCTCGCGGTCTGGGACATGCTCGTCGAGGCCGGCTACCAGGCCGACGGGTTCTATGTCGGTCTCGGCATCGGCGAGTACTCCGAGGAATCCGAGCGATACGTGCGCGCGTTCGCCGAGGAGCGTTCGCTCCACCTGATCACCGTCGACCTCCGTGACGAATACGGATACGACATCCCGACGGCCTCCCGAGCCACGAAGCGCGTGCCGTGCTCGTCGTGCGGCATGTCGAAGCGCCACCTGTTCGACAAGGCTGCCGTCGACGGCGGCTACGACGCGGTGGTCACCGGCCACAATCTCGATGACGAGGCCGCGGTGCTGCTCGGCAACGTCTTGCACTGGGACGTCGACTACCTCGCACGTCAACGCCCAGTCCTGGAAGCCCGTGACGGCTTTCCGCGCAAGGCCAAGCCCCTGGTGCGCCTCACCGAGCGGGAGACAGCGGCCTGGTGCTTGCTCCGAGGAATCGACTACCTGGTCGAGGAGTGCCCGATTGCTGCCGGCAATCGACACCTGCACCACAAAGACGTGTTGAATCGCATCGAGAAGGAGTCGCCCAGCTCGAAGGCGGCCTTCTACCTCAACTTCATCGACAACATGTCGCCCGTGCTCGCCAACCATTCCGCAGCCGCCAATGGTGAGCTCCAGGACTGCGGCCGATGCGGCGCACCCACCACCGGCGACGTGTGCGCGTTCTGCCGGCTGGTCGACACGGCCAGTGCGCACGAACCGGTCCCGGTCGAACTCGTGCTGGGCAAGAGAGGACGACGATGAGCAATCCATTCGAAGCCGGCGACAAGGCCGTACTCCTCGACTCGAAGAAGCGTCGGTATCTGATCGATCTCGACGCAGAGGGCGAGTTCCACAGCCACGCGGGCTTCGTCCGGCACAGCGACATCATCGGCCAGCCCGAGGGATGCCGGGTCCGCTCGACCAAGACCGCGGAGTACGTGGTGCTGCGCCCGACGCTCGAGGACTTCGTGATCGAGATGCCGCGCGGCGCGCAGGTCATCTACCCGAAGGATCTTGCTCCCATCTGCATGCTCGCCGACATCGGCCCGGGCATGCGTGTGTTCGAGAGCGGCATCGGGTCGGGCGCACTGTCGACGATGATGCTGCGCTATGGCGCCCACATCGTCGGTTACGAGATCCGCGAGGATTTCGCGAATCGCGCCAAGACCAACGTCCGCGGCTTCCTCGGCGATGAGGCGCTCGATCGCTACGACGTCCACATCGCGAGCAGCTATGACGGCATCGACGCCGAACACGGACCCTTCGACCGAGTGGTGCTCGACCTGCCTGAGCCTTGGCAGGTCGTGCCGCACGCCGAGTTCGTGCTCCGCCCCGGCGGAATCCTTCTCGCGTACACCCCATCCATCACTCAGGCCGCCCAGGTGCGCGAGACCCTCAAGGGCAAGTGGATCGATGCGCGGACCATCGAGGTACTCCACCGCGGCTGGCACGTCGAGGGCCAGGCCGTCCGGCCCGACCATCGGATGGTCGCGCACACCGGCTTCTTGAGCGTGGCGCGATTCCTCGGCAAGAACGAGTCCTGAGATGCGCCGGGCGCGGATGGCACTCGCCGTCGGGTTCATCGCTGCGCTGATCACGAGCTGCGGTGTGGACGGCGCTCGGAGCGCACCACGTCCCGACGATCCACTCGCCTACACGACGAGGCCGCGCGTGCCCGCAGCAGTCGATTTCGTGCCGTTCGTCATGGCCGGCGTGCCGTTCGTGACCACGGTGGTGCGCCCCGGTGACGACCACCTCTACACGGTCGACCAGCGTGGCCGGGTCCTACGTGTCGATCGACCCACGCTCGACGACCTGACGAGCGACGGCGATCTCGGTACCTCTCCGCTCGACGGTGAGGACCTCGGAGCCGACGCCACCGTTCTCGACGTTCGCGCCGACACCATGGTGACGGTCGAGGAGGGTCTCGTCGGACTCACCTTCGACCCGACGGGTTCGCTGGCCTACACCCACCGCAGTCGGGCGAGCGACGGACACTCGGTGATCTCGGAGTACGAGGTCACCGAGGACGGCAACTTCGTCGCCGAGACTGAGCGGGTGCTGTTCGTCATCGAGCAGTCGAGCGTGAACCACAACGGCGGCCAGCTCCTCTTCGGGCCGGACGGCTATCTGTACCTGGGCATGGGCGACGGTGCGGCCTTCAGCGATCTCGAACGCACGGCGCTCGACCTCGGGTCACCGCTGGGCAAGATCCTCCGAATCGATCCAGGCCCGTCGAACGGCGATGCGTACTCGGTGCCGCCCGACAACCCGTTCGTCGATGTGAACGAGGCCGACCCACGGGTGTGGTCGTACGGGCTCCGTAACCCGTTCTCGTTCTCCTTCGACGATCACACCGGAGACATGTGGATCGCTGACGTCGGACAGGACCGCATCGAGGAGGTGAACCTGGCCCTCGCCAGCGATGGCGTCGATGCCGGCCGATCGGCCAACTACGGCTGGAGCCAGTTTCAGGGCACCGAGCTGTTCAACGAGGACCAGTTTCTCGCCGCCAGCGGTCCGCTGATGACGCCACACCAGCCACCTCGCTTCTCGTACGTGCACCCTGAACCCGAGTGCGGAGCCGTCGCCGACGGCCTCGTGGTTCGCGATAGCGCGATCGCGACGCTCGACGGCTGGTACACCTACGGGGATTGGTGTTCGGGATTGGTGTGGGCTCGCGACACGTTCCAGCTCGATGCTGAGCCGGTTGTTCTCGACACGATGCCTGGATTCACCCAGATGATCCAGACCGCCGACGGCAATCTCTACGCGTCGTCACAGCTCGGCACGATCGCACTCGTCGTCCCGGCCTGAGCCGGATTCCGCGGTTCACATCGTCCGGCTCCCTGGAGTGCCGACCGTCACACTACGGTGCCGAGCATGACGATGACCTCCGAAGATCGGCTCGACCGCCCGTCCGAGCAAGAGGGACCACTTCTCGTGGTCGAGGACCTCCGGACACACTTCGAAGTACCCGCGGGCTGGGTCAAAGCAGTCGATGGTGTCTCGCTCTCGCTCGAGCGGGGAAAGACACTCGGCGTCGTGGGGGAGTCGGGCTCTGGCAAGACCGTCCTGTCACGGTCGATCATGGGCCTGAACGTCGTGCCGAACGTCCGCACCACCGGTTCGGTCAAGTACGCGGGGATGGAGTTGGTCGGCCAGCCACCGAAGAAGATGCGGCACCTCTGGGGCATCGAGATGGCGATGGTCTTCCAGGACCCGATGACGTCACTCAACCCGGTGGTGAAGGTCGGGCGCCAGCTGACCGAACACGTACGGCGCCACATCGGCATGAACAAGGCCGACGCCAAGGAGGTCGCGCTCGCGCTGCTCGAGTCGGTTCGCATCCCGGAGCCAGCGGCCCGCTTCGACAACTACCCACACCAGATGTCGGGCGGCATGCGTCAACGCGTCTGCATCGCGATCGCACTCGCCTGCGGCCCGAAGATGCTGTTTGCCGACGAGCCGACGACGGCACTCGACGTCACGGTTCAGCACCAGATCCTGAACCTGCTCGCCGCGCAGCAACGTGATCGCTTCATGTCGATGATCATGGTCACCCACGACCTCGGCGTGGTCGCAGGACGGACCGACGACATCGCTGTCATGTACGCCGGCAAAGTGGTCGAGAAGTCACCGACCACGACGCTGTTCGCCGAGATGCGACACCCGTACACCCAAGCACTGCTGTTCTCGATCCCCAAAACCACGCAGCCGAAACACACCAGGCTCAGCGCGATCGCCGGGCGCCCGCCGAACCTCATCTCACCACCAGCGGGGTGCAGCTTCGCCCCACGATGCCCGTATGCACAGGACCGCTGTCGCGAAGAAGAGCCGCAGCTCCGGTCGAGCGGATCCGCAGGCCACGAGTTCGCATGCCACTTCCCGGTCGGCACGCCGGAGGGCGACGACGCCTTCCAGCGCAACCTCGAGGCCGGGGTGCCCCAGACGCTCGCAGCAGCCGGACGCGTCAATGCGACCGAAGACCTCGACACGCTCGAGAACCTCACTGCCCGAATCACCGACGACAACGGAGCGCGCTGATGGCCGGTTCAGGCACCGCACACCTCCGGTCGACCGACGACACGTTGCTCCAGGTCACCGATCTCCACGTCGAGTTCCCCGCTGGCGGAGGTCGCACCGTCTACGCAGTCAGCGGCATCAGCTTCGACATCGTGAAGGGCGAGACGCTGGGCTTGGTGGGCGAGTCCGGCTGCGGGAAGTCGACGACCGGGCGCGCGGTGCTGCAGCTCCCGCGCCCCACGCGAGGCTCAGTGGACCTCGCGGGCACTGACCTCACATCGCTCCCCGACGCAACCATGCGCGCCCGACGGGCCGACGTACAGATGATCTTCCAGGATCCGATTTCGTCGCTCAACCCGCGGCGCACGATCGGCGAAGTAGTCGCCGAGCCGCTCGAGGTCTGGGGACCGAAGGACAAAGACGCCCAGTGGGAGAAGGTCGCGAAGATGCTCGACGCCGTCGGGATCGACCCCGACGTCGCCCGCTACAAGCGCCCTCACGAGTTCTCCGGCGGCCAGTGCCAGCGCATCTCGATCGCGCGTGCACTGGTCCTCGAACCCGAACTCATCATCTGTGACGAGCCGGTCTCCGCGCTCGACGTCTCGGTGCAGGCACAGATTCTCAACCTGCTCGAGGACCTCAAGGCCGAGTACGGCCTCACGCTGGTGTTCATCGCGCACGATCTCGCGGTCGTGAAGAACATCTCGGATCGCGTCGCGGTGATGTACCTCGGAAAGATGTGCGAGCTCTCCGAGTCCGACGAGTTGTACGAGCACCCGGCGCATCCGTACACCCGGATGCTGCTCGAGTCGCTGCCCGTGCCGGACCCGACGATCGACATCGATGACAGCGACGTCAACCTTGGCGAGCTGCCCTCACCGCTCGCGCCACCCTCCGGGTGCCGGTTCCGCACCCGGTGCGATCGAGCGTCGGACGTGTGTGCAACCGACGAACCGACGATGCGGCGCGTCAACGACGACCACTACGTCGCCTGTCACCATCCACTCGTCGAGGTCGATGACGTGGCTGTTGCGGTCCGCTGACGAATTCTTCGCAAGCATGACGTCCGCCTCATGTGGCAGTCGTCACGTCTGCTAAACACCTTCCAGGCGTTCCGGGGGGAACGCCGTGAAACCAACCGAGAGCACAGCTCTCATTTACCGAGGGGGAAAATCGATGACGCAAAGACGTCGACGCCGATGGCTCGCCATCCCGATTGCGTTCACATTCGTGGCCGCAGCGTGTGGGGGCAGCGATGACGCTGACTCCGATTCCGAGCCAGTCGCGACCGAAGCCGAGGCCGACAGCGGAGACGCAGACAGCGGCGACTCCGACGAGGGGGACTCTGACGAGGGGGACTCTGGCAGCGACGGGGACAGCCAGGCCGGCCAGGAGGCCGAGGGCGATGTCGACACCGAAGCAGCCGAGAGCGAGCTCGCAGCCGTCTACGGCGGTGACATCGCGGTCGGGCTCGAAGCCGAGGCCGTCGGCCTCCGACCATGGGAAGACACCTGTGCATCGCCTTGCTACAACATGATGGTCACGATCTACGACAAGCTGATGGAGAAGGACGCTGACGGTCAGCTCCAGCCGTGGCTCGCCGAATCGATCTCCTCGAACGAGGACTTCACGGTCTGGACGATGAACCTGCGCGAGGGCGTCACCTTCCACAACGGTGTCGAACTCACCGCGCAGACCATCGCCGACATGTTCCCGCTGCAGCAGGCCGGCACCGTGGCTGCCGGTCAGGTGAGCTCTTCGAGCCTCGCAGGCGTCGAAGCGACAGGCGACCTCGAGGTCACCTACACCCTGAGCGCAGCCAACTCCGCGTTCCCCGCCTACCTCGAACGTGCACCGTTGGGCATGGTCTTCGACCCCGCAGCGGCGGAGGCCGACTTCGACGGCTACAGCACCGCACCCATCGGTACCGGTCCCTTCGTGATCGATTCCCGCGACCTCGACAACGAGACCGTGATGGTGCGCAACGAGAACTACTGGAACTCCGATGCTGACGGCAACCAACTGCCGTACCTCGATTCCATCTCGTTCCGTCCGATCCCCGACGAGAACACCCGACTCGACGCCGTGCTCTCGGGCACGGTCGATGCGATGCAGTCACTGCGTCAGGGCACCATTCGTGACGCCCGCGACGACGGTGGACTCGCGCTCTACGAGTTCCAGGGCAACAACGTCGGCGGTGGCATGTTCAACGTGCTCAACGCCCCATACGACGACGTGCGCGTCCGTCGCGGCCTCACGCACCTGAACAGCCAGGAGAACGTCATCGAAGCACTCGGCGGCACCGGCATTTCGCTGCCGGGCACCCAGTGGTACAGCCCCGACTCGATCTGGTGGTCGCAGGCCGTGGCCGACGCTTGGCCGCAGTTCGACTTCCCGGCCGGCGTCGCACTCCTGCAGGAGTACGTCGACGATCCGGAGCGCTCGGACGGAAAGGCCGTCGGCGACAAGATCGACGTCGAGCTGTCCTGCCCGCCCGACCCCACGCTGATCGCCGCCATGCAGGTGCTCGAGCAGGTGTGGACCTCGAGCGAACTGGTCAACGTCGAGTTGACGCAGTTCGACCAGCAGACCCACATCAACCGGGCACTGGCCGACGAGCACGCCGCTCACTGCTGGCGCTTCTCCGACGACAACGACCCGTCGACAGCGATCACATCGGCACTGGCGCCGCCCACCGAGGAGATCGCTGCGGCGAACGGACTCGACGGCATCGTCTCGCCGATCAACTTCCCGAACTACTTCCGCTTGGAGAGCTTCGGAGCAGCTCAGGCCGCCGTGGCGACCGATGACTTCGACGCTCGCTTCGCGGCGTATGAGTCGATCATGTTGGACTTCGCCGAGAACGTGCCGGTCTGGTACTCGGGACACACCGCGACGATGATCGCTGCCGATCCGAGCCTCGAGGGCATCGTCGGATGGCATCTGCCCCAGGGCGGTGACCTCGGTGTCGGCCAGCAGGGCGCAGAAGCCCGCTGGTTGGAGGTCTTCATCGCCGAGTGACCTCGACCACGAACTGACTGGGTGCCGTGGCGGCTTTGGCCGCCACGGCACTCACGGTTCGCCTCCGTTCGATTCGACCCGACGCCAGCTCCTGGAAGCAACCACCGCACATGGCCAGACTCCTGTTCTTCCGCTTACTCCGACTCGTTGCGACATTGCTCGCAGTGACGTTCCTCACGTTCAGCATGGTGTCGTTGCTTCCCGGCGACCCTGTGGACGCGATCCTCGGGCAGACCGAGCGAACTCCCGAGCTCGAAGCCGAACTTCGCGCCGAACTGAACCTCGACGAGCCGTTCCTCGTTCGTTACGGCAACTGGCTTGGTGACGCCGTCACCGGCGACCTCGGCGAGTCCTACATCAACCGCGGCCAGACAGTCAGCCAGACCATCCAGGACCGTCTCCCGGTCACCGGCCAACTCGCCGTCATGGCCATCCTGATGGCGGTCGCCGTCGCGGTGCCCGTCGGCGTGCTGGGTGCCTACCGGCAGGGGCGCTGGCAGGACACCACCACGTCGGCCGCCGCACAGGTCGCGCTCTCGGTCCCGAACTTCATCGTCGGGATCCTGCTGATCTACGTCTTTGCCGTCCAGTTGGAGTGGCTGCCGGCCTCCAACTGGAACCGAATCACCGACAAGGGCCTGGTCGAGAACCTGAAGACGGCGATCATGCCCGCCACAGCCCTCGCTCTCACACAGATGGCGATCTTCTCGCGGCTCGTGCGCTCCGACATGATCGGCACGCTCCAGCAGGACTACATCCTGGCAGCACGGGCCAAGGGTCTGAGCGACCGCTTCGTCCTGGCCCGACACGCGCTGCGGCCGAGTTCGCTCAGCCTCGCCACCATCATCGGCATCAACTTCGGGGCGCTCCTCGGAGGAACCGTCGTGATCGAGACGCTGTTCGCCGTCCCGGGCCTCGGCTTCCGCCTCATCAACGCGATCAACTCACGCGACATCTTGATGATCCAGGGCATCACGGTCTTCATCGCCGCGTCCTACGTCATCATCAACGCTCTCGTCGACATCATGTACTCCTTTATCGACCCGCGAATCAGGAAGAGCTGACATGGCAGACATGCTCGACTCCGCAACGGCACACACCGTCGGCGTCAACCCCGGCGCGACACTGACCGACGACGACCTCGCCGAACGCAAGAATCCGACGCCTGCGCCGCCGCCGGGGAAGCCAAAGCGCGATTCCGTCTGGAAGGTCTTCCGGACGATGCCGATCCTGGTGAAGTTCGCCGCGGTGTGGCTCGCGATCGTCTTGTTCCTCGCGGTGTACGCCAAGGTCAACGAGCGGTTCTTCGACAACTCGCTCCCGCTCCAGGACCCGAACTTCCAGCTCAACAACTTCGATCCGGAAACGGGCGAGTTCGGGACCGGAGAAGCCATCGAGGCGCCGTCGGCCTCGCACTGGTTCGGCACCGACGCACTCGCGCGTGACACGTTCGCTCGCATCGCGCACGGCGCCTGGGTCAGCCTCATCGTGGCCGCCGTGTCGGCCGCATTCGGCATCATCATCGGCGGGTTTCTCGGCTCGCTAGTGGGGTTCGTCCGGGGCCGCACCGAGACCGTCATCATGTCGATCGTCGACGTGATCCTCGCGTTCCCGGCGCTCGTGCTGCTGCTCGCACCCGTGTCGATCTTCGAGGTTCGCAACCTCTATGTGATCTCGGGGGTAATCGGCTTCCTGTCGATCCCGGCGTACACCCGGGTGGCTCGGGCGAACAGCCTCGCGATCTCCAATCGAGAGTTCGTCCTGGCGGCCCAGGCCATCGGTACCACGAAACGCAAGATCCTCTTCAGGGAGATCATCCCG
>JBGCFW010000133.1:0-3376 GCA_045107155.1 Ilumatobacter sp.
ACTACATGAAGCCGATGAACTGTCCGATCCACTGCTTGATCTACCGCAGCAGGCAGAGGTCGTATCGGGAGTTGCCGCTCAGGCTGTTCGAACTCGGCAACGTGTATCGCTACGAGCGCGCCGGCACGCTCCACGGTCTGCTGCGGATTCGGGGATTCACCCAGGACGACAGCCACATCTTCGTCACACGCGAGCAGCTGGCCGACGAGATCGCGGGCCTGCTCGACTTCGTGCTGTCAGTGTTGCGAGCCTTCGGGTTCGAAGACTTCACGTTCAACCTGTCCACGAAGGATCCCGACAAGTACGTCGGCTCCGATGACATCTGGGACGAGGCGACCGAAGCGCTCCGCGAAGCTCTCGACCGACACGGACTCGAGTACGCCGTCAAGGATGGCGACGCGGCGTTCTACGGTCCGAAGATCGACATCGATGTACGTGATGCGATCGGGCGGTCGTGGCAGTTGTCGACCATCCAGGCTGACTTTCAGCTCCCCGAGCGTTTCGAGCTCGAATACATCGGTGCCGACAACGAGCGGCATCGGCCGATCATGTTGCACCGCGCGTTGTTCGGTTCGATCGAGCGGTTCTTCGGCGTGTTGGTCGAGCACTACGCCGGCGCGTTCCCGACCTGGCTCGCACCCACGCAGGTTCGGGTGCTCCCCGTCGCCGAAGCGCACGAGGTGCACGCGGCGTCGGTCGTCGAACGACTCGAGGCGGCCGGGGCTCGCGTCGACTCGGTCAAGGCCGATGTCGGGCTCGGAAAGCGGATCCGGACGGCGAAGATGGAGAAGATCCCGTACGTGCTCGTGGTCGGCGACGATGATGTCGCGGCCGACACGGTGGGCGTCAATCTCCGCCACGACCTGGTCGCCGACGGGACCGAGGACGTCGAACGCGACGTTGCGTTGTCCACGTTCGTCGAGCGTTTCCGAGCCGAGGTCGATCAGGCCGCCATGGCCGCACTCGACGCCTGACCCGATCGCCGACGGCCCACGTGCTCGAGCGAATCTGGTCCGGGTGGCGAGCGGCGTACGTCGGCGGCGACCGCGCCGGCTCCGGCGCGGGCAGCCCATTCACCCAGCTTCTGGACTCCGGCGAACCCGACACGGCCACAAACGTCGTGTTCCGTGGCGACACCGTGTTCGCCGTGATGAACCTGTTCCCGTACGCAACGGGACACCTGCTGGTCGTGCCATATCGTGAGGTGCCTGACCTCACCGACCTCGACCCGGCGGAGACACAGGAGCTGTGGGGCGTCGTGACGAATGGTGTGGTCGCCGTCCGGTCGGCGTACGAGCCTCACGGGGTCAACGTGGGCGTGAACCTCGGGCGGCCTGCCGGCGGCTCGATTCCCGAGCACGTTCACGTGCACGTCGTGCCGCGCTGGACCGGTGACAGCAACTTCATGTCGGCCATCGCCAACACGCAGACGCTGCCCGAGGCGCTCGATGCGTCGGCCGAGCGCATTCGCGTCGCCTGGCCGTCCGCCTGAACCGAGGTCTCATCGGCACGATGGGGCCGGTCGGGCAGGGATAGCCTCGCTGGCATGAGTGACGAGACGCGTGAGGCCTCGGTGTCCGAGCCAGACGGCACCGACGACATCGTCGACGAACTCCCCGACGATCTGCAGCCCAGTGAGTTCGTCGGGGCGTACATGTTCCCCGACAACAGCCGGCGGCGTGTTCCCGGGATCATCTACCTGGTCCTGGCCGCAGGGTGTCTCGCGGTCCGCTACGGCGCGCCCGACGCCGCGATCGTGAATGACGGCTGGCTGTTCGGCGCGGCGCTCCTCGGCGTCGCCGGCGTCATGTCGATCACGTCGGGCTGGCGGATGAACGTCGACGAGAAAGACGCACTGGTGCGAGCTCAGCAGGCCGTCGGCTTCCCGGTCGGACACGCATCGGCCCAGCAGGTGTGGCGAGGGTTTCGGAGCCGTCCGACCTGGCGGGTGCTGTGCTACTCAGCGGAGGAACCACCGATGCAGCGAGGCCTCGTGCTCGTCGACGCACTCGACGGCGCGATCGTCGAGCAGCTCGTCGAGTCCAACCCCGAAGCCGCGCCGTCGGTCTAGTCTCGTCATCATGTTCGACGGAAGCTTCCGGAAGCCGGTCGACGCGGCGGTCAAGCCGATCGGCCAGGCGCTGCGGAAGACCGGGCTCACTCCCGATCATCTCACCATCGTGGGCTTGCTCGTCGGCATCGGGGCTGGCGTCGCGATCGGCGCCGGTCGTCTCTGGTTGGGCGCGGCACTCGTCGTGCTCGCCGCACTGCCTGACCTGCTCGACGGTGCCCTCGCGAAGGCATCAGGGAGCTCCAGTCAGCGCGGCGCCTTCTTCGACTCGACGGTGGATCGCGTCACCGACATGTTTCTCCTGGGCGGTATCGCCTGGTACTTCGCGACCGATCCTGACGCCGCTCCCGAACTGCCGCTGTTGCCGTTCGCGATCGCCGGTGTCTCGTCGCTGGTGAGTTACCAGCGGGCCAAGGCGGAGTCGCTGGGCATCGACGCCAAGGGCGGCCTCATGGAACGAGCTGAGCGGATCATCGCGATCCTTGTCGGCCTCGTGATCAACGTGCTCCTCATCCCGATCCTGTGGATCATGCTGGTTCTCACCACGATCACGGCAGGTCAGCGGTTCTGGAAGGTCTGGCGGCAGGCCGATGTGGCACCCGCGACCCGAGAACGCATCGAGATGCGCCGGTCACGGCGAGCGAGTCGCCGAGTGGCGCGTACCGAACGGCGGCGCACGAGCGTCCCGCGTCGCCGTCCCTGATGGCGGAGTTCACCGACGCCGCCACGACCGGCGCGTATCGCCTCGCGGCACTCGCCGCGCGGGTCACGCCGAGCGTTGTCGCAGCGGGAGTGGCCCCGACGCTGGGAGCCGGCGCGAACTTCGCGAGCCCCGAACGACGCGAGATGATCGAACGTCATCTGCGTCGCGTCGACCCGACACTTCGCGGACTGCGTCTGCGCCGTGCGAGCCAGCAGGCGTTCGACTTCTACGCGCGCTACTGGATCGAGAGCTTTCGCCTGCCGACGCTGTCTCGCCGCGCCGTCGATCGAGGCTTCGTCGATGATGGCTATCGGCAGATCGTGACCGCGCTCCGCGAGGGCAATGGCGCGATCCTTGCACTCCCGCATCTGGGTGGCTGGGAGTGGGCCGGCCGATGGATCGCCGACCAGGGACACGAGATCACGGTCGTGGTGGAGCACTTGCAGCCGCCCGAATTGTTCGAGTGGTTCGTGAAGCTCCGCTCGAAGCTCGGGATGAACGTGGTGCCGCTCGGACCGAAGGCCGGCTCAGCGGTCGTGTCGGCGCTGCGCGACAACCACATTGTCTGCCTCTTGTCGGATCGTGACATCCAGGGCAACGGG
>JBGCFW010000134.1:0-4267 GCA_045107155.1 Ilumatobacter sp.
GGGAGCTCCAGGGGCTCCTTCAGGTTGCCGAACGAATAACGCTCACGAGACACGGGACGAGTCGCCACGGATCACTCTCCAAGGGGTTCGACGCCGCAGAACGGCGCCTTTGTGGGTGCTGCCAGAGGCCGGGGCGCGCAAGATCCCACCACATGGGGGTTGGGACGGAAGGACACGCACGGCAGCAGACGAGCCTAACGCCGTCGGGCACGCAACGTCAACCAGATCCGGAGCTCATCGCTCAACGGACCAGATGGCTCATGTTCTGTGGTTCGGTCCACCGGAGTGGCACGAACGAATTGCGGGTCAAGGTAAAGAAATGCTCGACCAGTGTCAAGCATCTGTTCCCGTCGCCGGTTGGTCTCACACGTGTTTCGATGCGAGAAATCGAGTTCGCCGAGGACTGTCCGGCGAGGTGGTTTCGGCGCACGCAGGTGCCCGGACGCGACCGTGCCCGGCGGACCCCTGGTCCACCGGGCACGGTCGTTGAGTACGAGTGACTCGCGCGGCGTCAGCCGCGCATGATCACTTCAGCTCGACGTCGGCGCCGACGTCTTCGAGCTTGGCCTTGGCGGCCTCGGCGTCTTCCTTCGACGCCTTCTCGAGGAGCGGCTTGGGTGCGCCGTCGACGAGGTCCTTGACGTCCTTGAGGCCGACACCGAGCAGGTCCTTGACGACCTTGACGACCTGGATCTTCTGGGCGCCTGCGCCGTTGAGGATCACGTCGAACTCGCTCTGCTCTTCGCCGCCGCCGGCTGCGTCGCCGCCGCCAGCCGGAGCTGCTGCCATCACGGCTGCCGGAGCAGCTGCGGTCACTTCGAACTTCTCTTCGAAGGCGTCGAGGAGCTCCTTGAGCTCGATGACGGTCATGTTGGAAATTGCGTCGAGGATCTCATCCTTGGACATTGTGTTCACGTTCTCTTTCTTGGTTCGGAATTCAAGTGTTCAGATGGGGCTGCGAACGCCCCGTGGTTCGTGGGACGTTCAGGCAGCTTCTTCCTGCTTCTGAACGAGGGCGCTGAGTCCGTACGCGAAGTTGCGTGGGAGCGCTTGGAGCAGACCGGCGGTCTTGACCAGCGGTGCCTGCATGGCACCGGCGAACTGCGCCAGCAACACCTCGCGGGGCGGAAGATCGGCAAGGACCTTGAGGTCCTCGGCGGTCATCACGTTCCCGTTCATCACGCCGCCCTTGAGGACGAGTGCCGGGGTGGTCTTGGCCTGCTCGGTGAGTGCCTTGGCGGCCGCGGCGACGTCGCCTGAGACGAACGTGAGTGCCGTGGGACCGGTGAGGTGATCCTCGAGCCCTTCGACGCCCGCAGCCGTGGCTGCGAGCTTCACGAGGGTGTTCTTGTAGATCTTGTGCTCGGCGCCGGCGGCGCGCAGTGGTGCGCGGAGGTCGGCGAGCTGGCTCACCGTGAGGCCTCGGTATTCCGAGACGAACACCGCGTCGGCTGACTGGAGCTTCGCGGTGACCTCTGCGACCACGGCGACCTTGTCGGGCCGTGGAGCGTTTCCTTCTGACATGTGCATTACCTCCTCTCGCTGCAACTCGGGGTGCTCGCAGATGTGCGAACACCATCGAGGAGCGAACGACACGTCGAGGTGACGAGTCGGGCAGTTCGAAGGCATGCACCTCGGTTGGCGACAGCAGACGCTGCCATTACCCGCACAGAGGCGGACCAACGGTCTTCGGCGAGAACCGGAATATGTGACGTCGAATGCTACGGCTCGATGCAACCAGTTCCTCGCGCCGAAGCGCGACGTCGGCCTCGGGCCACTTCCCCACGGCCAGAGCCTGCACCTCGAATGCCGCCCGTCTACGACACCGAGGCCAGGTCCTGTCCATGGTTCGGATTCCCTATCGGCGTGGATGACGCAGTCTTGAACCCGAGATGGGTTCAACAGTGTGTCACGAGGGTCGATTCGGTTGTCGAGACTTGCCCGAAAACGTCAACGGCCCGCCTCTCGGTGAGGCGGGCCGACGACTCGATCTGGTGCTGCGGGACAGCCGTGTGCGTCAGTCTTCGAGGGTGGGCTTGAGGCGCCCGATGTCGATGCGGACGCCCGGGCCCATGGTAGCGGAGGCGGTCACCTTCTTGATGTAGCGGCCCTTCGCAGAGGCGGGCTTGGCACGGTTGATCTCGTCGATGACGGCCCAGAAGTTCTGGGCGAGCGCCTCGGCATCGAAGCTCGCCTTGCCGATCGGGACCTGGACGTTGGCGTAGCGGTCGGTGCGGTACTCGACCTTGCCGCCCTTGAACTCCTCGACGGCCTTGGCCACATCGGGGGTGACCGTGCCGGTCTTGGGGTTCGGCATCAGGCCACGCGGGCCGAGCGTTCGGCCGAGTCGGCCGACGAGCGGCATCATGTCGGGCGCCGCGATGACGAGGTCGAAGTCCATCATGCCGCCTTCGACCTGTTCGAAGAGGTCGTCAGCACCCACGAAGTCGGCGCCTGCACCGCGGGCGGCCTCGGCGGCGTCACCGGTGGCGAACACGGCCACCCGCACGTCCTTGCCGGTACCGGCCGGGAGCGCGACGGTGCCGCGCACCATCTGGTCGGCCTTGCGCGGGTCGACACCGAGACGGATGACGACATCGATCGACTCGTCGAACTTCGCAGTGGCGGTGTGCTTGGCGTGCGTGACGGCTTCCTTCGGGGCGTAGAAGTACTCCCGATCGAAGGTCTTCAGCGCGTCAGCGAATTTCTTTCCGGACATTGGTTCGTCTCCATGACTACCTCGGTGTGATGTTCACGCCCGCCGGTCGAGGTGACCCCGGTCGAGACGTGTGGAGTTCGCGGCGACTTCGCCCCGAACGAGAGATCAGACGACTTCGATCCCCATCGACCGAGCCGTGCCTTCGACTTGCAGCTTGGCGGCGTCGAGATCGTTGGCGTTGAGGTCAGGCATCTTGATCTCGGCGATCTCGGCGACCTGCGCCTTGGTGATCGAACCGGCGGTCTCGCTACCCGGGTTGTTCGCAGCCTTCTCGAGGCCGGCCTTCTCACGGATCAGCGTCGAGGTCGGCGGCGTCTTCAAGATGAAGTCGAACGACCGGTCGTCGTAGATGGTGATCTCGGTCGGGATCACGGTGCCAGCTTTGTCTTCGGTCTGGGCGTTGTACGCCTTCACGAAATCCATGATGGCGATGCCGTGGGGACCAAGCGCGGTACCGACGGGCGGAGCGGGGCTCGCCTTGCCGGCTTCGATCTGGATCTTGACGACGGCGGCAACTTGCTTCTTGGCCATTTCGTTCTTCTCTCTTCGTTCTCTCGTCAGGGGTGGTGTCTGGTCGGTTGCTCAGCGCTCGGCGGCGGTCAGAGCTTCGCGACTTGGCTGAAGTCCATCTCGACCAGCGTCTCGCGGCCGAAGATGTTGACGAGGACCTTCAGCTTCATGTGATCGGCGTTGATCTCGGCGATCTCGCCGGTGAAGTCGGCGAACGGGCCTTCCTTCACGCGGACGCTCTCGCCTTCTTCGTAGTCGAGCTTCGCCTTGCGGCGCGGTGCCGCCTCGGTTCCCTCGGTCTTCGGGGTCAGGAACTTGTGCACCTCACGCCGAGACAGCGGGGTCGGCTTCTGGACCTTTTGCGCCTGGCCGACGAACCCGGTGATGCTCGGCGTGTTGCGAATGCAGTACCAGGTCTCGTCGTCCATCTTGCAGCGGACGAGCAGGTAGCCCGGGAAGACCTTCTTCATGACGGTCTGCTTCTTGCCGTTCTTGTATTCGTCGACCTCTTCCATGGGGATGACGATCTCGAAGATCTTGTCCTCCATGTTCATCGACTGGATCCGCGCATTGAGGTTGGCAGTGACCTTCTTCTCGTGGCCGCTCTGCGTGTGGACGACGAACCACTTGCCCGGGCGCTTGTTCGGGTCGTCGACGACGGGCGGCGCCTCCTCGGCCTCTGCGTCGAGGTCGGGGGCCGCGCCAGGATCGACTGCATCGTCAGCGCCGTCGGCGTCGACCGCATCGGTTTCGCCGCTCGGCAGGAGCACAGCGGCTTCGTCGGTGGTGATCTCGGTGACGATCTGGTCGTCGGTATCCACCGACACGTCGACATCGCCGACCGGCAACAGGTCGGCCGCAGCGGTCTCGCCGGCGGTGACGATGTCGGAGTCGACATCGAGCACGGCATCGTCACTCGGGGCGGCCACGACGTCGGTCGCGAGCGCTTCGGCGTCGCGCTCGAGCGCGGCGCCGGCAGATGCGACGTCGTCAGAGACCGCCTGCAACTGCGCATCGAGATCGTCGAGCGACGCGGCG
>JBGCFW010000135.1:0-6121 GCA_045107155.1 Ilumatobacter sp.
GCGGTCACCGGGCTCCCGGCTGTCCTGGTGCCGTGGTCCGGCGCTGCCGACGACCACCAGACCGGCAACGTCGAATGGCGCAGCGCGGGGGGCGGTGCCGTGCTGCCCGGCGCGGGTGAGATGAGCCGCCTCGGGAGCGAGATGGACCGACATCGGGCCGACCCGGAGGCAACGGAAGCGCTCACCAAAGCAGCGAACAAGCGAGGCGACGTGCACCGATCGGGCGCATTGGCCCGATTGATCGAGCGCGTCGCTCTAACCTCGTCCGAGTCATGAACGTGCCCACCGCACCCCTCGATCTGTCCATCCCGCACCGTCTCCACGTCGTCGGCGTCGGCGGACCCGGAATGAGTGCGATCGCCATCGCTCTCGCTGAGATGGGCCATGACGTGTCCGGATCAGACCTGCGTGAGCATCCGGTGCTCGAGCGCGTCCGAGCTGCCCGCGCCGCCGTGTCGATCGGACACGACCGTTCCCTCGTCCACGGGGTCGACGCCGTCACCGCATCGACGGCCATTCCCGAGCGGAACATCGAGCTGGACGAGGCCCGCAACACCGGTGTCACCGTGCTGCGACGAGCCGGCATGCTCGCCTCCATCTGCGCACAGGCAAAGTCGCTGGCCGTGGCTGGAACGCATGGTAAGACCACCACCACCTCGATGCTGATGCTGATGCTGGCGGCGGGCAACCTGCGTCCGAGCTTCGTTGTCGGCGGTGACGTCACCGACGTCGGAACCGGCGCCCAGTGGACCGGCGGGGAATGGCTCGTCGTCGAAGCCGACGAGAGCGACGGCACTCACCTCGAGCTTCCTCTGCACGGCACCGTGCTCACGAACATCGAGGTCGACCATCTCGACCACTACGGGTCGTTCGACGCGATCATCGAGAGCTTCGACACCTACCTGGCGCAGGTTCCGGGCCCCAAGGTGGTGTGCGGCGACGACAAGGTGGCATCGGAGCTTGCCGCTCGTCACGATGCGGTCACCTACGGACGCGGCGACGGCTGCCACGTTCAAGCCGTCGACGTTCGCGCCGACAACGGTGCCTTCGTCTTCGGCGTGGAACGCAATGGAGAACCGCTCGGCGACATCGAGCTGCCGATGCGTGGTATCCACAACGTCGTCAATGCCACGGGCGCCATTGCGATGGCGCTGGAAATCGGCGTGGCGTTCGTCGACATCCAGCATGCGCTTGCGAAGTTCGGCGGCGTCGCTCGACGATTCGACGTGCGCGGCATCGATGACGGCGCCACCTTCGTCGACGACTACGCACATCTCCCGTCTGAGATCTCTGCGGTGCTCGCAGCGACCCGCCACAGCGGCGACGCGTGGCGTCGGGTCGTGGCCGTGTTCCAACCGAACCGGTACAACCGCATCTCCGAGATCTGGCAGGACTACGCGAATGCGTTCGTCGACGCCGACCTTGTCGTGCTCACCGACATCTATGCGTCGGGCACCACGCCGATTCCGGGCGTGACCGGCAAGTTGATCGTCAACGCGGTCACCGAGGCCGACCCGTCGAAGCGCGTGATCTGGCTGCCGAACCGCCAGGAACTGATCGATTTCGTTGCTCGCGAGGCCCGCGACGGGGACATCGTGTTGTCGATGGGCTGCGGCGACATCGCAACGCTTCCGGCAGAGGTGCTCGATGCACGACGCCGCAGCTGACGCAGTCGACCGGGCGCTGTCCGTGCTCGGTGATCGAGCGGAATGCGACGTGTCGCTTGCCCCGATGACCACCTATCGCGTCGGCGGTGCAGCTGACGTCTTCGTGCAGATCCGAGCGCTTGGCGATCTTGCGCTGGTGGCCCAAGCCGCTCGTGAGAGCGGCCTCCCGGTGCTGGTGGTCGGGCGCGGCTCGAACCTGCTCGTGGCAGATGCTGGCTACCGCGGGATCGCGATCTCGCTGGGCGAGGTCGCCGGCCACGTGGAGATCGACCATCACACGCACATCGTCGACGTCGGCAGCGCCGTGCTGCTGCCCGTGCTCGCTCGCCAACTCGCCACAGCCGGCCTTGCCGGGTTCGAGTGGGCGGTCGGGGTGCCGGGCTCCATTGGAGGGGCCGTACGCATGAATGCCGGCGGTCATGGGTCCGATCTGTCCGAAACGCTCATCGACGCGCGCATCGTCGACCTCGATGATGGTTCCGATCAGGTGATCGCCGCAGCGGATCTCGGGCTGCGGTTCCGCGGGAGTGGCCTGCGCTCCGACCAGGTGGTGGTGTCAGCTCGCCTGCAACTGAAAGGCGGTGACCCGGATGACGGGCGCACGGCGCTGAGCGAGATCGTCGCGTGGCGTCGAGCGAATCAGCCGGGCGGTCAGAATGCCGGTTCGGTGTTCGTGAATCCGGTGCCCGGCGAGGTCAGCGCCGGTCAGCTGGTCGACGAAGTCGGATTGCGCGGGTTGCGCCACAAGTCGGCAACCGTGTCCGAGAAGCATGCGAACTTCATCCAGGCCGACGACGGTGGCAGCGCGGACGATGTGCGCGATCTGATGCGACTCGTGAGTGCCGAAGTGGAGGCGAAAACGGGCTACGTGCTGCGCAGCGAAATTCGGCTGATCGGATTCGAGTCGTGAGCCGTTGGCGCCGCAAGCGCAGCGAACCAACGCCGACCGCGGTCGACGCCCCGGAATTCGCCGACGTTCGTATCGTCGGTCCGGCAACGGAGACCCCCGAGGTGTCTGTCGGAATGGACGACGACGCCGAGGACCCTGACGCTGACCCGGCTGAAGACGGTGCTGACATCGCCGCAGAACTGTCCGAGGCGTTCTCCGATGAGGAGCCCGACGTTGCGCCAGCGCCGCTCACCACGATCGCCATCGGAGGCGACGACGACGTGCCCGACGCCGTCTACCTCGATGACGAGCTGGGGGCGATCGATTCGGGCACGGTCTTCATCGACGATGACGGAACCGGTGATGCGATCGCTGCGAAGGACGCAACCGGGCGCGGGATCGAACCGCGGCTGCGTCAGCGCCGGATCGGCGTGCGCCGAGCCGAGGGACGTCGCCGCCTCAAGTGGGCCGCAGTGGTGATCGGCGTCGTCGTCGCGGTGGTCGGCGCGCTCGCCGTGCTGGGCTCGTCGCTGTTCTCCGTCGACGATGTCGACGTGACGGGTCTGCAGAACGCGGATCCTGAGGCGGTCCTCGACGTCATCGATGACATCACCGGGCGCCCCGTCCTGATGATCGACACCGATCTCGCCGAAGATCGACTCGAAGCGATCCCGTACGTGGAAAGCGCGCGAGTTCGGACCGATTTTCCGAGCGGGGCCACGATCGAGATCAGAGAACGAACACCTGTGGCCACGGTGCAGGGAGCCGATGGTCTGTTTCGAATTCTCGACGCCGAAGGCCGTGTCCTCGACGTGATTCCCGGTCAGCCGGTTGCGTTCGTGTTGATTTCGGGCACCACGCCACTCGACCTCGCAACCGGACAGTTCGCGTCGGTCGGCTATGCGTCTGCGTCGTCGATCGTCACGAAGCTCACCCCTGCGGTTCGGTCACGTCTGGTGTCGATGTCGGTCACGCCGGACGGAGCCGATTTGCGGTTTGTGCTCGTGAACGCTCCGGGCGAGAACATCGAAGTGAGACTGGGCGAGGCCATCGCCGACGACGACCAACTCGAGCGGCTCGTTCGGCTCGGACGGGTCCCCGACGAGGTGCCCGGCTCCGACACGACGGTGATCGACGTGTCGACCGCCGAGGCCACGCGACGTTGACGCCGCGATGAAGTCTGGATCGGCGCGGCTAGCGTCCCTCCGCGGTGGCGATGAATCTGGCAGACTCCCCACCAGCATGTACACAGCCATGAACATCCACGAGAGGACCCTTTGATGGTCGGTACACCTCAGAACTATCTCGCCGTCATCAAGGTCATCGGAGTCGGCGGCGGTGGCGTCAACGCAGTCAACCGCATGATCGATGCAGGCCTGAAGGGCGTTGAATTCATCGCGGTCAACACCGACGCGCAAGCGCTCCTCATGAGCGACGCGGATGTGAAGCTCGACATCGGTCGAGACCTCACACGTGGGCTCGGCGCAGGCAGCGACCCCGAAGTCGGCCGCGAGGCCGCAGAGTCGCATCGCGACGAAATCGAGGAAATGGTCCGCGGCGCGGACATGGTGTTCATCACCGCAGGCGAAGGTGGAGGCACCGGCACCGGTGCTGCCCCCGTGATCGCCGAGATCTCCCGCGAAGCCGGGGCGCTCACCATCGGTGTCGTCACCCGTCCGTTCTCCTTCGAGGGACGTCGCCGCGGCGTGCAAGCCGACAATGGCGTCCAGAAGCTGAAGGAGAAGGTCGACACGCTGATCGTCATCCCGAACGATCGCCTGCTGTCCGTCGCCAACGACAAGACCAGCGTGTTGAACGCCTTCAAGATGGCCGACGAGGTCCTCCTGCAGGGCGTGTCGGGCATCACCGGCCTGATCACCACTCCTGGCCTGATCAACACCGACTTCGCGGACGTGAAGGCAGTGCTCAAAGACGCCGGCACGGCGCTCATGGGAATCGGCCAGGCGAGCGGCGACGAACGTGCGGTGTCGGCAGCAAAGGCGGCGATCTCCAGCCCGCTGCTCGAGTCGGCGATCGACGGTGCGCGCGGCGTGCTGTTGAACATCACCGGCCCGTCCAGCATGGGACTGTTCGAGATGAACGCGGCGGCAGAGATCATCCACGCTGTTGCGCACGAAGATGCGTTGATCATCTTCGGCACCGTGGTCGACGACGAGATGGGCGACGAAGTTCGAGTCACCGTCATCTCAGCTGGTTTCGACCGGACCGATGGTTCACCGACGGGGTCGTCCTCGAGCGGATCCGGCACCATTTCGTCGGGTCTTTCGGGCTCGTCCGATACGCAGCCGAGAACGACACCGACTCGAATCACCGAGCTGTTCGGTGACGTCGAGGACGACGATCCGCTCGCCGACGATGACGACGACTTCGACGTCCCGTCGTTCCTCAAGTGAGTTGAGCGGGTGACCCGCCCGCTGGCTGACATCTTGCTCGACACCGCTGCTGGCTCGCGCCGTCTGCGTGCGGTGTCGACGCAGCGCAGCGACGGTGACGTTCACCCGAGCCACGCCACACCTGGTGAACTCGAGCGGCGCCAGATCACCGCAACCGGGCGCCCTTGGACGATGCTCGACCAACGACACGGCATCGATGTGCTCGAGGCTCCAGCGTCGGGTGTCGGCGACGTGGGGTTCACCACGGACCCCGACACGGACATCGCCGTTTGGGCTGCCGACTGCGCTCCGCGGGTGCTCGGTGCCGACGACGGCACGCTCGTCGCTGCACACGGCGGCTGGAGAGGCCTGGCAGCCGGTGTGGTCGATGCAGCGGTGACGACCGCGCGACAGGGCGGGGGAGACGTTGCGGTGGCGCTGCTCGGCCCGGTGATCGGGCCATGCTGTTACGAATTCGGTGGAGACGATCTTGCGACCATTCCGGATGCGGTTACGTCGCGAACAGCAGCAGGTGCCGCCGCGCTCGACGTGCCGGCAACCATCGCGGCGATGCTCCGGCGCCACGACATCGAGTTGCGGTTCACCGAGACCTGCACCGGCTGCGACGACCGCTGGTTCTCGCATCGCGTCCGAGCCGAGCCGAGTCGCCACGCCGTGGTGGCCTGGTGGGAGCGCGCTGATGACTGAGCCGACCCATGACGTGGATTCGGTCGCTGATCGGTTGGCGCGTATCCGCGCACGCATCGACGCCGTGGAGCGACCGTGGGTGCACGAGGTCGAGATCGTGGCCGTCACGAAGTCCTTCGATCCGTCGATCATCGACGTAGCGGTCGGTGCCGGGTGTCGAGCGATCGGCGAGAACTACGCCCAGGACCTGCTTTCGAAACGGGACGCCATCGAAGCGCTGGACCCTGCGATGCGACCGCGCGTCGATTTCATCGGCCATCTCCAGTCGAACAAGGTCCGACAGCTCGCAGGTGTCGTCGACCGCTGGGGAACCGTGGATCGCGCCTCGCTCGCCGTGGAGATCGGGCGACGCGCCCCCGGGGCCGACGTGCTCATCCAGATCAACGCAACCGGCGAGGCGGGCAAGTCGGGATGTGCGCCCGAGCATCTGCCCGAGTTGCTTCGAGCCTGCGCCGACGCCGGCC
>JBGCFW010000136.1:0-5341 GCA_045107155.1 Ilumatobacter sp.
GGTGTGGCACCGGTGCCGCACCCCGACAACGACGATCACGCCGAGACGCGCGCCCGCACCCTTCGGCTGACATGTCTGGCCGGACTCGCAGGAGCGCCCGTCGTGGTGATCCCAGCCGGCCGCCACGAAGGCCTGCCGCTCGGCGTCGCCGCGATGGGGGCTCCTGGCGATGACCTCGGCCTCCTCGCCTGGGTGGCCGGCGCCGTCGGCGCGCTTGAAGCGAGCGGCGACCTGAACCGGGTTTGATCGGGGAGCGTCGTCTTCAGAGGAGATGGCCGGCGATGATCATCTTGCGCACTTCGGTGGTGCCCGCGCCGATCTCGAGCAGCTTGGTCCCGCGGAACAACCGATTGATCTCGGTCTCCCACACGTAGCCGTTGCCGCCGTGCACCTGCACAGCGTTGTCGAGCACCTGGTTGCACATGTTCGCCGCGTACATGACGGCGGCGGCGGACTTCGCGTGGATCTCACCGCGTCCGGCTTCGCCGTGCCCGATCTGGTCGCACTCGGCGAGCACCTGCCAGGTGAAGGTCTTCATCGTCTCCACCCACACGTACATGTCGGCGAGACGGGATTGGATCATCTGGAACGAACCGATGGGCTGACCGAACTGCTCTCGGGTTCCGGCGAACTCGACCGACAGCTCCAGAGCGCGCTCGGCCATGCCCACGTTGATCGTGGCGATGATCGCTCGCTCGAGGTCGAGGCCGCTCATCACGACCTTGTGGCCTTCGTTCACCTCGCCGACGATGTTCTCGGCGGGGACCACCATGTCGTTGAAGACGAGTTCGGCGGTCTGGCTGCCGCGGAAGCCCATCTTCACGAGCTTCTGGGCGACCTCGAAGCCGGGGGTGTCGCACTCGACGACGAAGGCGGTGATGCCCTTCTTGCCCGCGGACGGGTCGGTCTTGGCGTAGACCAGGCACACGTCGGCGACGGGACCGTTGGTGATGTAGAGCTTCGAGCCGTTGATGATGTACGTGTCGCCATCGCGGACGGCGGTGGTGGCCATCGATCCCAGCGCGTCCGACCCCGCGCCCGGCTCGGTGAGGCCGAGGCAGCCCGTCCACTCACCCGAACACAGCTTCGGGAGGAACCGGCGACGTACGTCGTCGTTGCCGTTGGCGTAGATGTTGTTCGCGCAGAGGTTGTCGTGAGCGACCCACGACAGGCCGAACGCATGGTTCCAGCGCGAGAACGCCTGCAGGACCAGCCCTGCTTCCAGCAAGCCCATTCCTGCGCCGCCGAACTCCTCGGGAATCGTGGCCCCGAGCAGGCCGTTCTGCCCGAGCTTCGCCATCAGGTCCGGTGGCCACCACTCGTCGTTGTCCATCTTCTCGGCGAGGGGGAGGAGCTCGTTGCGGCCGAACCGGTCGGCCATGTCGAACAGCGCGTGCTGCTCATCGGTCAGTGCGAACTGAGACATGTGCCCACAGTAGGGGAGGGGGTCCGGAGTGCCGAGGCGGAGCGGTCAGCGGCTCATCGCCGGGAGACAGTCGCACCCGACGGGCATGGGAGTCGCCTCGTCGTCCCCGTTCCGGCTGTCGGGGTCGATGTGGCCGACGAGGTCGTCGCGGAGCATCTCGGAGCGTCGACCGACCTTGTCGAGCGGCGCCGAACACAGCGCTGGCCCGTCGCGCTCGACGAGTTCGACGAGCGTGTCGACCAATGCCGCATCCCACTGTGATCCAGCGTGCTCGCGCAGGATCGCGAGCGCCCGGTCGGCTCCCATGCCGTCGCGGTACTGGCGGGTGTTCGCCATCGCGTCGAACGCATCGCAGACGGCGACGATTCGAGCGTCGAACGGGATCTCGTCACCGGTGAGGCCGTC
Organism: Ilumatobacter sp.; assembly: GCA_045107155.1. Taxonomy (GTDB): domain Bacteria; phylum Actinomycetota; class Acidimicrobiia; order Acidimicrobiales; family Ilumatobacteraceae; genus Ilumatobacter_A. The sequence continues at coordinate 1,832 of JBGCFW010000136.1, forward strand.
GGGGTACCCGCCACCGTCGATGCGTTCGTGGTGGCCGCGGATCCCCGATCCGATCTCGGCCATCGTGCTCGCGACGAGGCGTTCACCATCGAGCGGGTGGCGCTTGATCACCTCATACTCGTCGTCGGTCAGGCGTCCTGGCTTGTCGATGATCTCGGTCGGCACCTCGAGCTTGCCGACGTCGTGCAACAGCGCCGTCAACCCGAGGCGGCGGAGCTCGGTGGCCCCGAGGTTGAGCCGCTCACCCATGGCGACTGCGAGCGTCGCCGTTCGTACGACGTGATCGCGCGTGATGACGTCCTTGCTCTCGAGTTCGGCGACGAAGCGGTGGACGACGGGATCGAGCCCAGCCTCGAGCGCACCGAGAGGCTCGACCGCCATGACCGGTGCCAAGACGGAGCGGACCGACTCCGATCGGCGGTACACCACGAGTGCGCCGATCGTCGCAGCGAACACTCCACCGATGTCGAGCACATGTGCGAGCCAGAATCCGAACGAGAGTGGTGTGTCGATCAGCCACACGAACGCGGAGGCGCCGACGAGGCCGTATCCAGCGGGTACGACGAGCGACGACCGACGGCCGGAGATCCGGGCGAGGTGCAGGTGTCGGCGCGACGCGAGTATGCAGCCGACGAACGATGCGAGCGCCACTGCGACGGCCGGTGTCGTCGACGGCCGGACATTCGGGACCGAGTCCGGTGCGGCCAGCATGAAGCTCGCGAACACAGACGTGGCGACGACCCACGAGATGATCCAACGTCGCCAATGCCGGCGGAGCGTCGTCATCGGGATTCGGTGGCGGAGTGCGAACGGGGCGATCACCGCGAGACCGACGGGAATCGCGACGAACACGGAGAATCCGGTCGCGGCGTTCGGCCCGTAGAGCACGTCAGGGGTCGTGAGCCCGTGGACGAGGGGCAGGACCGAGACCGGGAAGAAGAACCCACCGAGCAGGCCGAGGTCCGCCTCGCCCGTGCGGAATGCACGGGCGCTCGCCCACACGGCTGCGACGACGCACAGGGACGCCGCGAGCACCACGGTCGAGAACAACAACATGGGGGATCCGATGGCGATGTCGGGCGCGAGGCTCATCGCCAGCCCGATCTGAATGACAGCGGGAACTGCCCAGGTCGCCACCCAGATCGGCCGCAAGGAGTCAGGCGAAGATGCTGCCATGCCTGATCATCGGTCGGTTGTCGCGGCGAGTTGAGAGTCCGCGGCTCGTGAGGCCGAGGTCACCGGGGTCGTTGGGCTAGATCGACCAGATCCGCTCGCCGGGGCCTGCGAGCGCCGCAGCCAGTCCGGTGCTGCCGCCGGAAGCGAATCCGCCGATGCCGATGGCATCGAGCACGGCGTTCACCTCGAGGTGCTGTGTCGTTGCACCGCGCAGTTCGATGAGGCGGGCGCCGTCCGGTGCGGTCGACGCAGGATGCGGCGTGTCGCCCCAATCGATCAGGAACGGGACGAATCCGTCCCGCTCCCCAGTCGGGAACGTCAGGCGCCAGCGCAGCGTCGTACCGTCAGACGTGGTGCGGCTCATCTCGGCGAGCGGTCCGGGCTCGTGACCGTTCGAACGCATCACGTTGGCGAGGTATTCGATCGTCTCGCCGTCACTCGGCCGTGCCGCGAACGTCACCAGTGCCGGGTCGCTGTCACGGTTGACGCCGAACGGGCGCGGGCCCGAGGGTTCGGGTTGGTTCGGATCGGGAGCGATCAGTTCGACGTAGGAGTCACCGAGTGACGCCAACGCGTTGTGCGTCCCCATGCCGTCGTGCGCTCCGCCGAATGCGGGCCGGATCCCGACCGATTGCTCGAACCAGTCGATCCCGCGGTCGAGGTCGGGGACGGCGATGACGAGGTGGTCGATGACGGCCATGGCCGCATCGTGTCGGTACCGTCGGTACATGAGCGAATCGAAGACCGACATCAGTTCCGAGTTCGAAGGACGCGTCGCCGTCGTCACCGGCTCGTCCAGCGGCATCGGCGAGGAGACAGCTCGGCGTCTGTCGCAGCTGGGCGCGACCGTGGTCGTGAACTCGGCGTCGTCGGTCGAGGCGGGCCGCTCGGTCTCGGAGTCGTTGCCGGGTGAGTCGATGTACGTGCAGGCCGACATCTCCGACCAAGCCCAGGGCCAGGCGTTGATCGATGAGACGATCGAGCGTTACGGCCAACTCGATTTCTTGGTGAACAACGCCGGGTGGACGAAATCGATCGACCACAAAGATCTCGACGGGCTCACCGACGACGTCTTCCAGAAGACGTTCGACGTGAACGTGTTCGGCACCTGGTGGCTCACGAAGCATGCGATCCCGCATCTTCGTGAGTCGACCGATCCCAGCATCGTGAACATCACGTCCATCGCGGGGGTTCGACCCGTCGGGTCGTCGATGGCCTACTCGATGGCCAAGGCGGCGCTCAACCAGATGACCGTGTTGCTTGCGAAGTCGTATGGCCCGATTCGCGTCAACGCAGTTGCGCCCGGCCTGGTCGCCACGCCGTGGACGCAAGACTGGGAGGCGATGCACGCAGGGGTCGCTGCGATGGCTCCCGTGCCTCGCTCGGCAACGCCGGAGGACTGTGCGGAGGCCGTGCTCGCCCTGCTGCGCAACCGCTACACGACCGGCGAGATCTTTGTCGTCGACGGAGGTCTCACGCAGGTGATGTGACGGAGAACGTTCCCTCCGCGTACCACAGGGCGATGGACTGACGGATCGTCGGTCAGTGTGAAGCCACGCAGAATTCGTTGCCCTCCGGGTCGGCCATCGTCGTCCATCGAACGCCCCACTCTTCTTTGTCGTGAACGACGGTGGCCCCGAGACCGACCAGCCGATCGACTTCCTGCTCGCGATCGTTCGCGTCGAGGTCGAGGTGAACGCGGTTCTTGATGGTCTTGCCCTCCGGAACGGCGATGAACATCATCGCCGGCACCCCCGGCACCGGGTCGATCCGCCCGATCGACGCGAAGAACTGAGGTGGGGCGCCCTCTGGAGACGGATCGATCTCTCTGCCGAGCGCATCGGACCAGAAGGTGGCGAGGTCGCCAGCGTGGCGGCAGTCGAAGGTGATGGCGGCGATGCCGAGTGACATGGGAGATTCCTCTCGATGGATGGTTCGGGTGGTCGGGTCGACGGATTCAGTCGTCGCGAATCGGCCAGGCGATCTCGGTTCGAAGCTGTTCGTCGGGAAGGAGTTCGCCGGTCGCTGGGTCGACGCTCACGACGTAATGCTCGCGAATCGGCCGGTCAGCGCTGACTGCATGGTGTGCGACCCACGCTCCGAGCTGGCGGTAGGTGTCGCCGACGGTGTCGTAGCCGCCGACGTGTGTCGCGACGGCACACCGCTCGGCTGGGATGATGGTCAGCACGACACCGACCTCGGCGACGTCGTCCGGGATCGTGACGGGTTGGTCGATCGTCACGTAGGCCTCGACGGGCTCGTCGTCGGTGGTGACGGGTGCCGGGTAGCGGGCCGAACCATGACCGGGGAACCCCACGCCGCAGCGCTGCCCCG
>JBGCFW010000137.1:0-9421 GCA_045107155.1 Ilumatobacter sp.
GGATTCGAGCTGTTCGTGATGTACGGCCAGACCGAAGCGACCGCACGGATGGCGTACCTGTCACCAGACGAGGTGGGCGAGGCCCCCGGCTCGGTCGGTCGCGCGATCCCCGGCGGGCAACTCGCAGTTCGAGACGCCGACGAGCGCGGTGTCGGCGAAGTCGTGTATCGGGGGCCCAACGTCATGATGGGCTACGCAACGGAGCCCGCGCAGCTCGCCGACGGCTTCGACATCGGCGAGCTGCGCACCGGTGACCTCGGACGCCTCGACGACGGAGGGCGCCTGTACATCGTCGGGCGGTCGAGTCGCGTCCTCAAGATCCACGGCAAGCGGATCGACCTCGACCACCTCGAACACGAGCTCGCGTTGGTTGGCCCACCGGCATGGTGTGGAGGCGACGATGAGGGCATCGTGGTCGCCACCGTCGACCCGGTGGCGAGCGTGGAGGCGACTGTCGACCCGAATCTCGCCCGCGTTGCGGCTGACCTCTCGCGCGTGCCGACCGGTCGCGTCATCGGGGTGCGACTGTCGGCGCTTCCTCGAACGACATCGGGCAAGATTGACGGAGGAGCGCTCGTCGAGCTGGCCCGGTCGGCCTCCGCGCCGGACCATTGCGGCGTGGCGCCCAGCGCCACGGTCGCGCACGCCTTCTCGGTCGTGTTCGACGGTGCCGAGGCCGGAGACGACCAAAGTTTTTCGTCGATGGGTGGCGACTCGTTCTCCTATGTCGAGATGTCCACACGCCTCGAGCAGGTACTTGGGCACCTGCCCAACGGATGGCATCAGATGACCGTCGCGCAACTCGAAGAACGACGACCGGCTGACGGACCGACGCGTCGGTGGACCCGGCACGTCGACACCAGCGTGATCGTTCGAGCCATCGCGATCCTGCTGATCGTGTGCACCCACATGCGCATCTTCCGCCTGGCCGGGGGAGCGCACGCGTTGCTCGCCGTGGTCGGTTGGAACTTTGCCCGCTTCCAGCTCTCCGCGATCGACGTGACCGGACGCTTCAGAGCGTCGATCGCGACGGTGGCGCGTGTTGCGATCCCGACGAGTGTGTGGATCGGCCTCAACATGATCGTTGCCGGTGGGTATGGCATCGCCGCGTTGTTCCTCACGAACAACTACCTCGGTGACGCCGAACGCAGCGGCGGGCGATGGCAGTACTGGTACTTCGAAGCCTTCGTCCAGGCGTCCATCGTGCTCGCCGTGTTGTTCGCCATCCCGGCGGTTCGCAAGATCGAGCGACGCGGCCCGTTCCTGTTCGCTCTCGGGATCCTGGGACTCACCTGGCTGTTCCGATTCGACGTGCTCCAGTGGGGCGGTGCATACAACGAGGTCTTCCGGCCGCACACGGTCGCATCGTTCATCGCGCTCGGGTGGTGTGCCCAGCGGGCTCGTACGAACTGGCACAAGGTGGTCGTGACCGTCGCGACCGCCGTCACCACCTTCGGGTACTTCGGAACCGTCGGCTACGTCGACCAGTTCGACCGAGAAGCCCGAATCGCCCTCATGATCTGTGCCCTCATCTGGTTGCCGAGCGTCCGCCTGCCACGCCTGGTGGCACCCATCGTCGCGACGATCGCGGCCGCGTCGATGTGGATCTTCCTCGTCCACTGGCAGGTGTGGCCCGCGCTCACACCACTCATGGACGATGATCTCGCCTTCTGGCTGACGATCGCGAGTGGCGTCGTGGTGTGGTGGCTCGCCGAGCGGATCCAGCGATGGTTCGGTCAGCGCCGCGCCATCGGTCGCAACACCAGGAGCCAGGTGAGTACGGCCGACACCGAGATCAGGGTCAAGGACGCGACGCCGGTCTCGGCGTAGAACCCCTCACCGAAACCGCTCCAGATGTCGGTCGCGAGGGTCGAGAACCCGAGCGGAGCGAGGAGCAGGGTGGCGGGGAGCTCTTTGGCGGTGGCGAGCATCACGAGCCCGCCGCCGGCGACGAGGCCCGGCCGCATGAGCGGCAATTCGATCGAGAACACACGGCGCACCGGGCTCGGCTCGAGGAGCTGAGCCTGCTCGCGAACCCGGTCGGGGACTGCGCGCACCGCCTGCTCGGCGCTCGCGAGCGCCTGGCTCCCGAAGTGGATGACGTAGCCCAGGATCAGGAGCCCGATGGACTGATACAGCCAGCCCAGGCCGGTGACGTTGAGGGCCAGTACGGCGAGGGACAGCGCGATCACGAGTCCGGGGATCGCGAACCCGCCCAGGACCGCGCCCGCCGCCACGGATGCAGCAGGGCTCGGTCGGCGGGTGGTCTCGATGGCGATCGGGAGCACGACGACGACCGTGACGACGGCCGCGACGATCGACACGGTCGCGGTGCTCAGCGCGGGTTCGATGAGCGCTCCGAAGTCGACGGAGCCGGCCCGCACGCCCCGACCCGCCCACGTCAGCAGGCTGGCGACCGGGATCAGGAGCCCGATGCCGAGCACGAGCGCACAGGTGACTGTCGCCGGGATCTTCCGCCAACCGAGCTCCGTCGGACGTGCGTCGATGCCTGCCGTTCGCGAGTCGGGGATCGCCCGACCTCTGAGGCGTCGCTCGGTCGCCACGACGGCGATGGCGAGGATCAGCAGCGTCGTCGCCGCGGCGAACGAGGTCGCCCTGTCGGCCTGGCGAGTTGCGAAGATCACGCGCGTGAGCGTGTCGTACCCGAGGAGTTGGACAGCGCCGAACTCGCTGAGCGTGTACAGAAACACCAGCAGCGACCCGGCGAGCACGGACGGCCGAATCGCCGGCAGGGTCACTCGGCGGAACGCCTCACTCGGCCCGAAGCCCAACATGCGTGCACTCTCCTCCTGGCTTGCACGCAGCGACTGCAAGCGCGCTGACACTGGGAGTAGGACGTATGGGTACGTGAAGGCGGTCAGCACCAACCAGCTGGCGCCGAGGCCGCGGAACCGGCGTGGCGGCGTGATGCCGATCGCGTCGAGCGCTTCATGAATGATGCCGCCCGGTGCGAGCCCCGCGATGAACGCGCCGGCGCCCACGAACGACGGCAACACCAGCGGCAGCATCAGCGCGATCCGCCACGTGCGCCGGAACGGCAGATCGGTGCGAACGGTGACCCAGGCCAGCAGTGTCCCGACCACCGCCGCGCTCGCCGACACGAGCACGGCGAGCTGGATCGTGCGCCACAGGGGGCCGCCGACTTCGCCGAGTGTGTCGCCGAGATCTGCCTCGAGGCGAATGGTCCGCCACACCACGAATCCTGCAGGAATCGCGAACACGGCCCCGACGACGAGGCCGAGGGCGAGCATCGGCAGTGAGCGCCGTGACGGCCGCGGATGTTTTGGTACCGACGCTGGGTCCTCGGGCATCGGGTCGGGCGCGAGCGCCGTGACGGTGTCGGACATCACCGTCAGTCTGTCGGATCCACTGGCCGAACGGCCGCGAGCGTCAGCTCTCGAGTCCGGCGTCGGCGATGATCTCGCGTGTCCGCTCGAGTCCGCCATCGAGTTCGTTCAGGTCGTTGGCACCGACGTCGTCGAATTCGATCGGGGGGACGTTGCCGGCAGTCGGGATGCCCGGAGCGAGCGGGTACTCGAACGTCTCCTCGGCGAAGTAGGTCTGGCCTTCTTCGCTGAGCAGGAACTGCAGGAACTGCTCGGCGAGCTCGATCTGGTCGGAGTCTTCGAGGATGCCCACCGCTGTGACGATCAGCGTGCCGCCCGGATCGCCGGGTGCGAACACGTGGTTGCGGCTGGTGACGCTCGGGTCCTCGGCCAGGGCTCGGAAGTTGTAGTAGTGGTTCACGAGGCCCACCTGGACCTCGCCGCGCCCGACGGCCTGCACGATCGCGTTGTTGTTCGCGTAGGGCACCGGATCGAGGGCATCGAGGTCGGAGAGGAACTGCGCGGTCGCGTCTTCACCGTCGGTGAAGCGCATCGCCGTCACGAAGTCCTGGAACGATCCGTTGCCCCCGGCGACGCCGATCTGGCCGTCCCAGCGCTCGTCGAGGAGTCCGAAGATCGAGTCGGGGAGTTCCTCGGGTTCGACCTGGGTCGAGTCGTACACCAGGACGCGCTGGCGGCCCGAGATGCCGACCCAGCGGCCGTCCTTGTCGCGTGCGTTCTCGTCGACGAGGTCCAGGGTCGCTGACGAGATCGTGGCGAGTTCGTCGTCGATGAATCCCATCGACCCCGGACTCTGCGAGAGGAACAGATCGGCTTCGACGCGGCCGGCGTCGGCTTCTTCCTGCAGGAGGAGCGCGAGCTCCGCGTTGTCGCCGTAGTTGACCTCGACGTTGATGCCGGACTCCTCCTCGAACCGGTCGATGATCGGCTGGATCAGCCGCTCGCCGCGACCCGAGTAGAGCGTGATCGTCTCGCCGTCGTCTCCGCAGGCCGTGGCGGCGAGGCTGACGGCGGCGATGGTTACGGCGCAGAGCAGTTGGCGTGGGCTGAACGACATGGTCGAGAGCGTACAAGCTGCGTTGGCGATTCGTGTCAAGCTTGCCTAACGATGCCGCTGGCGCAAGAGTGCCGCCGAGTGAACGAGACGCCGCCGAAGGATGCGACACTCGGGCCATGGACTTGAACCGACACGGACGACCGGTGGACGAGGTGATTGCCGAGCTGACCGAGAAGCGTGCCGGCGACGTGAAGTGGGCAGACGGCAAGACCTTCGGGATGGTGTACGACGGCGGTCCTTCGGTCCACGAGGTCGCCGAGCAGGCCGCACGCCTCTACTTGCACGAGAACGCGCTGAACACGCAGGCGTTTCCCTCGCTCGCAGCGATCCAGCGCGAGGTCGTCGGCTGGACCTCGTCGCTCCTCCACGGTGACGACGAGGTGGCCGGCTTCCTCACCAGCGGGGGCACCGAGTCGATCCTGTGCGCGGTACTCGCGGCGCGCGAGCGGGCGGTTGCCGAACGCGGGATCACCGAGCCGGAGATGGTGCTCCCCGAGTCGGCACATGCCGCGTTCCACAAGGCCGCGCACAACTTCGGACTGACGATCAGGAAAGCGCCCGTCAGCGCCGATCTCACCGCTGACGTCGATGCGATGGCGGCGATGATCAACGAGAACACCGCACTCGTGGTCTGCTCTGCGCCGCAATACCCGCATGGCGTCCAGGACGACGTGCAATCGATCGCAGCGCTCGCTGCCGCGGTCGATGCGAACTGTCACGTCGACGCGTGCATGGGCGGCTTCGTGCTGCCGTTCGCCGAACGGCTCGGCCGGGAGGTGAGGCCGTGGGACTTCCGCGTCGACGGCGTCACCACCATCTCGGCTGACATCCACAAGCTGGGGTACGCGCCGAAGGGGGTCTCGGTGATCCTCCATCGCACCAAGCAGAGCCGCAAGTACCAGACCTTCGTCTTCGGCGACTGGCTCGGAGGGTTCTACGCGTCACCGAACATGCAGGGCACGCGATCGGGTCTGCCGATGGCCTGTGCGTGGGCGGTGATGCAACATCTCGGTGTCGATGGCTCCGTCGAGCTGACGCGACAAACGCTGATCAACGCCGACAAGCTCCGCGCCGGGATCATGGCGATCGACGGAGTCCGCGTGCTGGGCGATGGGCAGTTCCATCTCGTGGCGATGGCCGCCGAGGAGGGGAGCGGATTCGACGTGTTCGCTCTGGGCGACGCCCTGCTCGAGCGCGGTTGGTACCACGACCGCCAGACTCCGCCCGACAACCTTCACTCGACCGTGAGCAACACCAACACCGGTGCGATCGACGAGTACCTGAGTGACCTCTCAGAGTGTGTCGACATGGTCCGCGGCACCTCGACCGACGATCGGTCAACCACCTACGCCACGCTCGAGTGACGCCGGGCGTCCGTCGAGGTCGGTCAAGCGACGTCAGGCCAGGCGAACGGTTCGAGGTCAGGTGCCACCCAGGCGAGCCGCGCTGTCGGCGAGAACAGCGTGTCGCGATTCCAGTAGCGCAGTGGAGCGGTGGTCGAGCAGCGATCAGCGGTCAAAATCGTCGCGATCGGGGCGGCCGGCGAAGCCATCAGATCTGACACGGCGCCGACGTAGTAACGCGTCAGGGTCTCGTGGTAGCCGCCTGTCGGGGTGTTGTCGACCCCCGTTGCCTCGTTGTAACGACGGATTCCGGTCCGGAGCGCCCGGAGCACCGAGGCTGCGGGCGCCCCGGCGAGCGACGCGGCGCAGACACGCAGATGCGCCTCGTGCGTCCACTCGGGCTTTGGCAGGGTCAGGTCCCTGAAGCGCTCGAGCACCTGTCCGGACTCGTCGTCGATCACCGCGACATCATGCACACACCGAGCGCGGCGCGCCGACGGGGTTTCGGCGTCAGTTGATCTGCTTCTCGACGCCCGCCCAGAACGGTTCACGCAACTTGAACTTCTGCAGCTTGCCCGTGGCAGTGCGAGCGAGCTCGTCGCGGAACTCGACCTTTTTCGGGCACTTGTAGCCCGCCAACCGTTCCTTCGTGTACGCGATGAGGCTGGCCTCGTCGAGGGTGCTCTCGGGAGCGGTGACCACGAGGGCGGTCACGAGCTCGCCCCACTTCTCATCGGGGATGCCGATCACCGCGACTTCGGTCACGTCGGGATGCTGGAAGATGGCGTCCTCGACCTCGATCGACGACACGTTCTCGCCACCTGAGATGATGACGTCCTTCTTTCGGTCGGAGATCACCACGTAGTGGTCGTCGTCGATGATGCCCCCGTCCCCCGTGTGGAAGAACCCATCGTGGATCGCCGCAGCGGTCTGGTCGGGCTGTTCCCAGTACCCCTCCATGATCGTGTTGCTGCGCGCCATGATCTCGCCGTGCTCGTCGACCTCCATCGTGGTGCCGATCGACGGCGCACCAGCGCGACCGAGCTTTTGTGCGCGGTCGTTCGGTGACAGATCGTCGAACTCGGCCCGGGTGCGATTGATGACGATGAGCGGAGCGGTCTCGGTGAGGCCGTAGATCTGGACGAACTCCCAACCGAGTTCGGTCTCGGTGCGCTCGATCGTCTTGGTAGGCGGTGGCGCACCGGCGACCACGATGCGGACGCGTCCGCGGCCCGGGATGTCCTTGCCCTCGGCGGCGAGTTCGCTCGCAGCGTCGAGGACCGCGTTGAGCACGGCCGGTGCCGCGCACATCAAGGTGACGCCGTGTTGCTCGGCTCGGCGGAGGATCTCGTGGCCGTCGATCTTTCGGATGATGATGTGTTGGCCGCCCATTCCGGACACGGCGTAGAGCATCCCCCAGCCGTTGCAGTGGAACTGCGGCAGTGTGTGGAGGTACACGTCACGGTCGGACACGCCCATGTGCCAACCGAACGTGGTGGCGTTGATCCAGACGTTGCGGTGGGTCAGCTGCACACCCTTGGGTCGAGCCGTGGTGCCCGATGTGTAGTTGATCGTGGCGGTGGCGTCTTCGTCGGGTTCCCACGCCTCGGGTTCGGTGTCGAACTTCATGAGCACGGCATCGGACTCGGCGCCGATCAGCATCTTGTGTTCGCACTCGACGCCGGCGAGTTCTTCTTCCAACTCGGGATCGATCAGCAGCATGCGAGCGCCGCTGTGCTTGACGATGTAGTCGATCTCGGCGCCCACGAGACGAAAGTTGACCGGCACGAGGACGCGGCCCGACCCCGACACGCCGAACAACGCCGTCAGCAGTCGAGCCGAGTTGTGGCTGACCATCGCCACACGCTCGCCGACGCCGATGCCGAGTGCGTCGAGCCCCGCCGCCATCGCCTTGGCGCGTCGTGCCATCTCGCGATAGTCGATCGACTCCCAGCTCTCGGCGGGTTGATCGGGCTCGTCGACGACTGCGACCCGGTCGGGGTACACGAGCTCGGCGCGTCGAAGGAAATCGTTGACGGTGAGTGCGACCTTCATGGCCCGTCACCGTAAGCGACCGCTGCGACGAGATGTGAGTCGACCGGTTCCGCCCGTCGTTCATCGGGGCAGCTCGCGCCGTCGCTGCGATGAGCCGAGCACGCGCATCGGATCGGGAGTCATTGGCCGCAGGCCCAGCGCGTCAGGTGGCGGTGCTGGTGAGTGGCCAAGGGCGACTGCGCTCCATCGTGAGCGCGAGGTCGAGCAGCAGGGGCTCGGTGAAGTGGCGCCCGATGATCTGCAGACCGATCGGCAGGCCGTCGACCTCGCCCGACGGCACCGAGATGCCGGGGTTGCCGTGGAGATTGCACGGGAACGTGAGGCGTCCGTTGTTCTTCGTCCCGGCGTCGATCCCGCCGAACACCGAGGGGAGCGGACCCTGCGCATCGAACGCGATGTCGGGGTTCGATGCCGTGATCACGAAGTCGACGCCGTCGGTCGGGTCGAAGATGCGCGCCATCGAACGATTGACCGCGTTGCGCTTCGCCTCGACCTTCGCACGAGCATCCTCGGAGTACATCCCGTCGGTGCGTGACAGACCGAACCGGATCTCGGGACTCAGCTCGTCGATACACGCCGGGTATCGGTCGCCGAGCTGGGCTCGAATCGCCATCATCCCCGTCAACGACCATTCACGCCCCATCGGCGGGACCGTGGTGTCCACCGAGTCCGTCCGGACCATGCCGACGTCGGTAATCAGGTCGTCGGCGGCGGCCTCGAGGAGCTCCCACATCACCGGCGCCACGGTGGCGCCGCCCCAGTTCGCCACGACCGCCACTCGGGCACCGCGCAGCGCGCCCCCGTGCGTGCCGAGTCCGTCTTCCCAACCCTCGACCCGCGGGAGGCTGAGCGGGTCGGTGGGGTCGTGGCCGTTGCAGACGTCGAACCAGCGAGCGGTGTCGCGTACCGACCGCGCCATTGCGCCGGTGGTGACCGTGAGGTTGCCGTACGACGTATTGGGCCCGAGGGGGATCCGACCGTAGGTGGCCTTCAGCCCGATCAGCCCGCAGAAGCCAGCGGGGATCCGGATGGAGCCACCGCCGTCGCCGCCGGTGGCGATCGGCAGGATCCCGCCCGCCACGACCGACGCGGAGCCGCCGGAGGAGCCGCCGGGCGTGCGGCCGTGCTGCCACGGGTTGTGGGTCGCGCCGAACAGCGGAGTTCGAGTGACGTTGACGCCACCGAACTCGCTCGATGTGGTCTGAGCGGCGAGTACGGCGCCACCGTCGCGTGCGATCCGTTCGACCTGCGTCGTTGTGGCCGTGCCGACCTGCTCGCGCAACGGCACCGAGGCGTGGTCGTCCGGCCAACCCTCGACCTCGTTCAACGATTTGACCCCAATCGGCACCCCGCCGAACGGCTTCGACACATCGGCCGACGCCGCAGCAGCCCTCGCGGCCTCGCGGTCGGTGAAGGTGACCGCGTTCAAGTCGCTGGCATCGATCGCTGCATATGCGGCATCGAGTTCTTCGAGCGGGCTGCGCTCGTTTGCCCGGTATGCCTCCACGAGCCCCACTGCGTCGCCTTGCCAGGTGTCGGTCGTCATTGACCGACGGTATCCAGCCTCCGGCGGCCGACGTACCATCGGGGGTTGATGG
>JBGCFW010000138.1:0-24084 GCA_045107155.1 Ilumatobacter sp.
GCCGACGATCCGCCGTACTTCAAGCCGTCGGAAGACTCGGTCGAGTACCAGTACATGATGGAGCGCCGTAAGGCGCTCGACGGCTCGGTGCCCAAGCGCACCACCACGGCCCGGCGCCCACTGTCGTTGCCCGACCCGAAGACCTACGCCGAGATGTGGGGTGGCTCGGCCGGCCAAGAGGTGTCGACGACGATGGCGTTCACCCGACTGCTGCGCTCGCTCACCCGCGACAAGCAGATCGGTGAGCGAATCGTCCCGATCATCCCCGACGAAGCGCGCACGTTCGGCATGGACTCGTTGTTCCGCGAGATCGGCATCTACGCCTCGCAGGGTCAGAAGTACGAACCCGTCGACCACGATCTGCTCTTGTCGTACATGGAGTCGTCGAAGGGTCAGATCCTGGAAGAAGGCATCACCGAGGCCGGCGCCATGTCGAGCTTCATCGCGGCCGGCACCTCGTACTCGACGCGTGGCGTGCCGATGATGCCGTTCTACACCTTCTACTCGATGTTCGGATTCCAGCGAGTCGGTGATCTGATCTGGCAGGCCGCCGACATGCGTGCTCGCGGCTTCCTGATGGCGGCCACCGCCGGACGCACGACGCTCATGGGCGAGGGCCTCCAGCACCAGGACGGCCACTCGCTGGTCCTCGCATCGACCGTGCCCGCCGTCCAGGCCTACGACCCGGCGTTCGCATACGAAGTCGGCGCGATCGTGCAGGCCGGCATCGAGCGGATGTATGGCGACGGCTCACCGGTCGAGACCGACGTCTTCTACTACATCACCCTCTACAACGAGAACTACGAGATGCCGGTCCTGCCAGACACCGAAGGGCTCGCCGAGCAGATCAACGAGGGCATCTACAAGTTCGCCGATGCACCCGACGGCACAGACAGCTCCAAGGCCTCGACGATCCTGTTCTCGGGCGTTGCGCACGTCGCGGCACGAGAAGCTGTCGCCGAGCTGGCCGAGCACTACGGCGTCGGCGCCGAGCTGTGGTCGGTGACCTCGTACAAGGCACTCCGAGAGGACGGACTCGCAGCCGAGCGCCACAACCGGCTGCACCCGTCGGGCGATCCCCGCACGCCGATCATCGCGCAGCGGCTGGCGGAGTCGAATGGTCCGATCACCGCGGTCTCCGACTTCATGGCGATCGTGCCCGACCAGATCCGTCAGTTCGTGGACCACCGCACGTTCACCACGCTCGGCACCGACGGCATGGGTCGCTCCGACACGCGTGAGGCATTGCGCCGCTTCTTCGAGATCGACACCGGACACGTGGTCGTCGGTGTGCTGTCAGGCCTGCTCGCCGAGGGCAAGGTCGAGGCGTCGGTCGTCGAAGACGCGATCCGGCGCTACGACATCGACCCCGACGCGATCGATCCCTGGAAATCCTTCATCGACTGACGCGGGCGGCGAACTCGGTCGTTCACCGATTCGTCGGCGTCAGTGCGGCGTGGCGGCCACAGCCAGACGGTCGGCCAGGTCGTTCATCGGGTGGCCGCTATGGCCCTTCACCCATCGAAACGTCACGTCACTGTTGCGGACCGCCTCGATCAGCGGCTTCCAGAGATCGGTGTTGGCGACCGGCTGCTTCTTGGAGTTCTTCCAGCCGTTCTTCTCCCACTTCACCCACCAGCTGTCCTTGAAGCAGTTCACGACGTAGGTCGAGTCGGAGACGATCTCGAGGGGCGTGCCGTCGGCGCCCAGAGTGCGGATCGCGTCGAGCACGGCGTAGACCTCCATCCGCTGGTTGGTCGTTGCAGCTTCTCCGCCGGAACCGGTGATCGATCCGTCGGGGGAAACGGCCCAGCCCCATCCGCCGGGCCCCGGATTCCCGCTGCAGGCACCGTCGGTGAATACTTCGACTCGATCCATGGCGGGAACCTACCGGTCGGCGTGTGCTCGACCGCTGACGGGTCGCAGTGGTGGAGCCCAGCGAGGCTTGCGAAGAACGTTCTGGTTCTCCTCAAGGCCGCTGGCGGACCTGCCGAAGAACTCCCTGTGGCGAACTTCGGTGCACGAACCAACACATTACGGTCCGATGACATGACTCGTCCCAGGTGGCGCCCGCTGCTGCTGGCCCTCGTGGCCGCCCTCGGCGCCACGGTGCTGCCAGGGCTCGTCTCGCCGGCACGAGTCGAAGCGGCTCCGGACGACATCATCGCGATCGTCATCGAAGGAACCGGCCACGGGCACGGTCGCGGTCTCAGCCAGTGGGGCGCCTACGGATACGCCGTCGACCACGGATGGGACTGGCGCCAGATCCTCGACCACTACTACGGCGGGACGTCGACGGGCAGTACTGCGGCGAACCAGCGCATCTCGGTGGACCTCGTGGCGCATCGCGGTCGCTCTGCCGTCGGGGTGATCTCGAACGGACCGGGCGTGCAGTGGGGCGGTCAGACCGCACCCGCCATGCGTGCCGTGCACGTCGGTGGCAACTCGTTCGAGGTCCAACGAGCGAACCAGGCCGTGTGTGACTCCAGCTCGGCGCTGTCCGTCCCCGACGGACCCCTCACGTTCGGGTCGTCCGATTCGGATGGCGTCCGCCAGATCCAGCGGTTCCTCTCGCAGTTCCAGGATGGCTCCGTCGTCGTCGACGGTTCGTGGGGTCCCCAGACCGCCGGCGCGATGAGCGGGTGGCAGTCGGCTCGGGGGCTGCCGGTCAACGGTGAGCGATGGGACACCGACGATGCGGCCGAAGCCCGCCGCCAGATCGGCGCCGCCGAATCCGTCGTGTGGACGGTGGTCGGCACGCACGTGCAGACCACGTCGAACCCCGTCCGGTTCACCACCTCGGGCGGCGACAACAGCAGCACCAGTGCTCGAAACCTCCTCGGGCTCTGTTCGTCGAGCGGTTCGGTCAGTCACTACCGCGGTGCGATCGAGGTCGTGCGCGGTGCGAGCGGCAACCGGGTCGTGAACGACGTACTCGCCGAGCAGTACGTGCGCGGCGTGATCCCCAAGGAGATCTCGGCCAGTTGGGCCGACGCGGGCGGCGGCGCCGGCGTGAACTCCGTGCGTGCCCAGGCGGTCGCCGCCCGTTCGTACGGGTTGAGCGAGAGCCGCAGCTACTTCTACCCAGGAACGTCGGTGCAGTACGCCAGCACCTGCGACACCACGTCGTGCCAGGTGTACGCCGGCGCCGATGTCGAGGATCCGCGGACCGACGCCGCCGTCGCCGCGACCGCCAACGTGGTCCGTTTGTGGCCGAACGGATCGGTCGTGCGCACAGAGTTCTCGGCATCGAACGGACCCCGCACCGCCGGTGGTCAGTTCCCAGCGGTCAACGACATCGGTGATGACACCTCGCGGAACCCGAACCATCGCTGGACCCGCATCATCGATGCCGACAGCTTCGCTCAGCAGCACGGGCTCGGCCGGATCACCGCTGCCACGATGCAGCCGAGCACGAGCTCGCAGTACCGCGGATTCGACGGGATCTGGTTCGACGACGTGGTGATCACCGGGACCTCCGGTTCGTTCCGCCAGCAAGCCTGGGACTTCCGCAACGCCAACGGCCTGCTGTCTCCCGGCTTCACGGTTCGTCCGATCACCCGCAACGACGTGAACGCATCGTTCGCATTCATCGGCGACTCGGTCGGGCGCGGCGTGACCGTGTCGAACAGCGAGTTCTCACGCCTGATCGACGGCACCTTCTCGAACGTGCACATCGATGCGGTCGACAGTCGGTGCACCGCCCGCGCCGCGTGCTCCGGCACGAGCGGCGTCGAAGCTGCGGCGCAGCTGCCGTCGGGTCTCGATCTCGTGGTCGTCCAACTCGGCTACAACGACAACCCCTCCAGCTTCGCGAGCGACATCGACGCGATGATGCAGGCCCTCGCAGCTCGCGATGTCGGACAGGTCATGTGGGTCAACCTCGGCGAGCGACGGTCCGGCGTTGACTACGCACGGAGCAACCGGGCCCTCGCTGCCGCGTCGGGTCAGTGGAACAACCTCAGCGTCCTCGATTGGCAGGCAGCGAGCGACCATTCCGAGGCACCTCGCTGGTACCGGTCCGACGGTGTCCATCTCACGACGACGGGCGAGGCGGAGTTCTCGCTCTTCATGCGCGATCAGATCTTGGGTGACGGGTCGTTCCGCGGCGGGGGCGGCCCGTCGACCGACGGTGGCGGATTCACGCCACCCCCGGCAGCGCCCGACCATCGTCTCTCACCGCCGGAGCGGATCGAGCTGTCGCTGAGCGACATTCCCGTCTCGGGATCGAGCGGCTCGCTCACCAGTGTTCCGGAGAACGTCGCGGCGGTCGCCGTCAACATCACGATGGTCGACGCCGCTGGCGCCGGCTTCTCGACAGTGTGGCCGTGCGACGGCGAACGCCCGGTCGTCTCGAACGCAAACACGACGGCGCAAGGCCAGACCGTGGCGAACTCGGTGATCGCACCGGTGAGTCCGAACGGCACCGTGTGCTTCTTCTCGTCGGTCGGCACCGACTTCATCGTCGACCTCAGCGGCTGGTTCCCGGCGACCGGCGATTCCACCACCTTCGTCGCCATGGAGCCGGTACGCCACGTCGACACTCGGAACGGCACGGGTGGCCGAAGCGCCGCTGTCACACCCAACGCCCCGTACGAGTTCGCCGTCGCCGGACTGCGCGGTACGACGCCCGACGGTGACGCCGTCACCATTCCAGCCGATGCCGCGGCCGTGTCGCTCAACGTCACCTCGGCCAACGCCGCCGGGAGCGGCTTCATCACCGTCTGGCCCTGTGGCACCGATCGCCCATTGGCGTCGAACGTGAACCTCGTGGAAGGTGGCGCGGTGGGCAACGGCGTGATCGCACCCATCGGCGACGCCGGAACCGTGTGCCTTCACTCCAGTACGAGCACCGAGCTGATCATCGACGTCGCCGGCTATCTGCCCGGTGGCGGGGCCAGCGCATTCAATGCCGTCGTGCCGCGGCGCGTGGTCGACACCCGCGACGCGACCGGTGCCCCACAGCGCCGCGTGACCGCAGCGACGCCCATCCGTGTGCCGGTGGTCGGCCGGTCGTTCACGAGCGTCGACGGCGGCACGGTGACCGTCGGTGCCGATGCCTCGGCGGTCGTGATGAACCTCACGATGGTCCTACCCTCCTCGTCGGGGTATGCAACGGTGTGGCCCTGCGACGCGTCGCGACCGGTTGCGTCGAACGTCAACTTCGTGCGTGGTCAGACGCGGGCGAACTCCGTGCTCGCTCCGGTCGGAGCCGATGGGTCGGTGTGCGTGTACTCCCACGTGTCGTCCGATGTCGTCGTCGACATCGCAGGCTGGTTCGGCGGCGGCACGGGCTCGTTCGTCGGCACGCTGCCGACGCGGTTGGTCGACACTCGCGTCGGACTCGGGCCCGCCCCTGTGCGATGACTCGGGCGCTGCTCGACGATTGAGCCCGGCCGGGCGCCGACACCTAGATTCGGTGCCCATGGACATCAATGGTGCAAGTGCAATCGTCACGGGTGGAGCTTCCGGTATCGGTGCCGCCTCGGCCCGTCAGCTCGCCGAACGCGGCGCGAAGGTGGTCATTGCCGACCTGAACGAGGAGGCCGGCAACGCGCTCGCCGACGAGATCGGCGGCGCCTTCGCGATGGTCGACGTCACCGATACCGATCAGATCGTCGAGGCCGTCGAGATGGCCAAGTCGATGGGCCCGGTGCGTGTGCTCGTCAACTCCGCAGGCATCGGCTGGGCGCAGCGCACGATCGGTCGTGATGGCACGCTCGAATCCGCAGCGAACCTCGATGCGTTCAAGAAGGTCATCGCGATCAACCTGATCGGATCATTCGATGCGATCCGCATCGCCGCCACGGCGATGAGCACGGCTGACCCGATGGAGCACGGCGAACGTGGCGCGATCGTGAACATCGCCTCCGTCGCGGCGTTCGATGGTCAGATCGGCCAGGCCAGCTACTCGGCATCGAAGGGCGGTGTCGTCGGCATGACGTTGCCGATCGCTCGTGATCTGTCGGCCGCTGGCATTCGGGTGAACACCGTGGCGCCCGGTCTGATCGACACCCCGATCTATGGCGAGGGCGAGGCCAGCGAGGCGTTCAAGGAGAACCTGCAGAAGGGTGTCCTGTTCCCCAAGCGCCTGGGGGATCCCGACCAGCTCGCATCGATGGTCGTGGAATGCGTCACGAACTCGTACATGAACGCCGAGACGATTCGCGTCGACGGCGGCATCCGCATGCCCCCGAAGTGAACGAGGGGCTCGCGTGACGACGGAGGACCAGAGCGGCGACACCGACGAGCAACGCCTGGCGCGTGGCGTCGGGCTCGCGATGCAGCTGTTCGCCGGTTTGGAGGCATCGGCGCCACCACTGCCGAGCGAGCTCGAGCGGCACACGTTCGGACATCTCTTCGGTGACGTCTGGCAGGGACCGGAACTCGACCTGCAGCAGCGTTCGATGATCACCTGCACCGTGCTGGTCGCTCTCGGCCGCGAGAGCGAGATGCTGTTGCACTTTCGCGGTGCGCGGAACCTCGGGATCGAGCGGGCGGCGCTCGAAGCGATGATCTCGCACGTCGCGCACTACGCCGGATGGCCGGTGGCCGTCTCGGCAGCACGCGTTCTCGACCACGTGTGGTCCGAGATGGACGCGGCGGCGGCCGACGGCGCGACGACCTGACGGTCGGTGAGTCGCGCCGCCGGCGCGCTCACGCCGGCGTGAGCGAGGCGGCTTTCTCGGACTCGTAGCGCACGGTGGCTTCTTCGACCGCCGTGAGTTGTTTCTCGGCGAGATCCGGCCGGGCGGCCCGAGCCCGATCGGCAGCTCCGACGAGTGAGCTGGTGCTGCCCTGGAATCGTGGCATCACGTGGCGGGCGAGCAGTTCGTAGCTCTTTCTGGTCGCCTCGTTGTTCGCCCAGTTGTGCGCCAGCGTGAGGAATGCGCCGAAGCCACCGTTCGACTGTTCCAGCAGCGTCTCGATCTGTTCGATCGCTTGGTCGGGCGTGCCGATGACGCCGAGACCCCCGTTCACGAAGTCGACCATCTCGTCGATGTCGCCGCCCTCCACGGCCATCTGTGGGAAGGCCGCGACGTTCTGGAAGTAGCGGAACCACTGTCGGATGCCGTACTCGACGTCGGCGCGAGCCTGCTCCTCCGACTCGGCGAGGTGCATGAGACCGACGAGGCGCCACTTGTCCCGGTCGGCGACGGTGCCGTTCGAGGCCGCGACTTCCTCCTGCACCGACCAGTGGTGCGCGAGGACGTCCATGCCGATCGCGACGGTGGCGCCGAGCGAGAGCACGCCGGCCCCGTACTTGCCGGCGAGCTTGGCGCCCGAAGGTGAAGCGACCGCAGCAACGGCGATGTCGAACAGCGGCTCGGAGTACGGACGGAGGTGGAGCCGGGCGTCCTGCAGGGTCAGTCGATCTGACGAGTAGTTGACCGGCTCGTCGGTCGTGAGCAGCTGCATCACGATCTCCATGTACTCCTCGAGCAATGGTCGCATCTGGCTCGGTTCGAGTCCGAGCATCGCCGCGTCGGTCGGGAGCGCACCGGGCCCGACGCCGAACATGACGCGGCCGCGGGTGAGATGGTCGAGTTGCACCATGCGCTCGGCCACCCACAGCGGGTTGTGATACGGCAGCGAGACCACGCCGGTTCCGAGCTTGATCCGCTTCGTGCGCGCTGCTGCTGTCGCGATGAAGATCTCGGGCGACGCGCTGATCTCACTGCCTGCCGAATGGTGTTCACCGAACCACGCTTCGTCGAACCCGAGTGTGTCCATGTGCTCGATGAGTTCGAGGTCGTTCTCGAGCGCCAATGTCGGGTTGTGCTCGGGCGGGTGGAACGGTGCCATGAAGGTGCCGAAACGAAGTCGCATTGGAGAATCCTCTGGTGTTGGGTGTGTGTTGGGTGTGCTGACGCCTGCTCTCGAACGTGACCGTACGCACCGGCACGTACCCATATCGCATCGGGCGATGGAAACATCGGCGAAAGCGATGGGTGGCGGAATGCGGCCGACACCAACTCGGTTGGGACCGACATGCGTGCTGAACTCAACGGAACCGTCCTCGCCCACTCCGATGCCACTGTCGTCGTCGAGGGAAATCATTACTTCCCGCCCGAATCGGTGAAGATGGAGTACTTCACACCGACGGAGCACTCGACGCACTGCCCCTGGAAGGGCGATGCGGCCTACTACGACCTCACGGTCGGCGGTGACACCGCCTCGAATGCGGCCTGGTACTACCCGGCACCGTTCGAGAAGGCGGCTCACATCAAGGACCACGTCGCGTTCTACGGCGTCGTCACGGTGAGCTGACGTCGAGACGGTTGTTCAGTCGACTCGATGTCGTCGAGAAGCGTTCGACCACGCGGCCGCAAGAACCGGCTCCGAACTCGGTTTCGCCGACGACCACTCGTCGAGCGCTGTTGCGCGGTGCCGGCGTTCCCGGAGCGGTGGGGCTCATCGGAGGTGCGGTCAGCCCCAGCGGATCCGCTGCTGCTGCGGCGGACGGAGGCTCCATCGAGATCGGTGCGTCCGACGTCGTGATTCACCGACCACGCTCGGACTCAACGGAGTGGACGACAGCGCCAACGGCCTCGTGGTGAGCGACGCTTCGACCGGGTCGGCCGTTCCGGCGGCGATCGAGAACTCCGCGTCATCGTGGGTGGCGCGCCGGGCGGGCAGATCGACTTCATCATCGACGTTCTCGGCTACTACCGCTGACCTCCCGTCGGGCATCATGGACAGGTGCCGACCCACCTGATCAACCGCGTCACGCCGACGATCGCACCCAACGATCACCCGTACATGAACGGGGCGTGGACCCCGCAGTACGAAGAGGTCGACGCGACCGAGATGGAGGTGATCGGCGAGATCCCAACGGATTTGTCCGGCGTCTACGTGCGCAACACCGAGAACCCGGTCCACGACGCCATCGGCGTGTAACACCCCTTCGACAGCGACGGAATGCTTCACACGATGTCGGTCCACGACGGCGCAGCCACCTACAGGAATCGATTCGTCCGCACCGAAGGCTTCGTCGCCGAACAGGAGGCCGGACACGCATTGTGGACCGGACTCACCGGCAACCCGTCCAAGTCGCTGCGCCCTGGCTGGGGTGCCCGCGGTGGCATGAAGGACGCGTCGTCGACTGACGTCGTGGTCCACGCAGGCGAGATCGTGTCGACCCACTACATGTGCGGCGAGGGATATCGGTTCGATCCGAACACGATGAACCAGCTCGGTACGGCCAACTGGGTGCCACCCGAGGGCGTGTCGGCACACCCGAAGGTCGATCTCGAGACCGGGGAGATGCTGTTCTTCAACTACGGCAAGCAGGCGCCGTACATGCACTACGGCGTGGTCGGCGCCGACCGGAAGCTGAAGCACCTGATCCCGATCGAACTGCCCGGTCCGCGTCTACCGCATGACATGGCGTTCACGAAGAACTTCTCGATCCTCATCGACCTGCCGTTCTTTTGGAACGAGGAGCTCCTCGACGCCGGCTTCCACGTCCCGATGTTCCACGATCATCTCCCGACGCGGTTCGCGATCGTGCCGCGGTTCGGTCAACCGAGCGAGATCCGCTGGTTCGAGGCCGACCCCACGTTCGTGCTGCACTGGATGAATGCCTACGAAGAAGGCAACGAGATCGTCCTCGACGGATACTTCCAGGAAGATCCCGACCCGGCGCCGCTCGATGCTCCGGGGCGTGACCCGAAGATCGCAAAGATCATGGCCGGGATCGACGAGGCGTCGTTCAAGCCGAAGCTGCACCGGTGGCGTTTCAATCTCGACACCGGTCAGACCCGAGAGGAGCACCTCGACGAGCGCAACCTCGAGTTCGGGATGTGGAACCAGCACTACGCGGGTTCGAAGAACAAGTACCTGTACTCGACCACGGCCGAGCCCGGGTGGTTCCTCTTCAACGGAATCGTGAAGCACGACCTCGACACGATGGAGAGCGTCGAGTTGCCGTTCGGGGAAGGACGCTTCGGAAGCGAGGCGCCGTTCTGTCCGCGCATCGGTGCCACCGCCGAGGACGACGGCTACCTGGTGTCGTTCATCACCGATGTGAACGAGGACCGCTCCGAGTGCGTGCTGGTCGATGCTCGCGATGTCGCGGCCGGTCCCGTGTGCCAGATCATCCTCCCGCACCGCATCTCGAGCGGCACCCACGCGACCTGGGCCAATCACGACGAGATCGCCTCCGGCCTCGCCAACGCCCGCTCATGACCCGCGGACACGATCGGATCGTTCGGTCGTGTCCCTCGAATCTTCGAAGGAACCATCACCATGAACGATCCCGTGTACATCCTCGGCGGAGCGCAAAGCGACTTCGCCCGCAATTGGACCCGTGATGAGCACACGATGTTCGACCTGTTCGCGTCGACCGTCACCGACGCACTGATCGATGCTCAGATCGATCCGCGCGACATCGAGGTCGGCCACGTCGGAAACTTCGTCGCGGTGCTGTTCACCGGTCAGGGAATGCTGGGCGGCTGGTTCGGCCACGTGCACCCAGACCTCGCCGGAATGCCGGCGTCACGCCACGAAGGCGCGTGCGCTTCCGGATCGCTCGCAACGCTCGCCGCCATGTCCGACCTCCAGTCAGGTCGTTACGGCATCGCGTGCGTGGCGGGCATCGAGATGATGCGCAACGTCCGTGGTCGAGAGGCCGGTCGGCACCTCGGTGCCGCGGTCTGGGTGGGCGAGGAGGCGACGGACACCGACCTCATCTGGCCACGCATGTTCTCCGAACTGGCGGTCGAGTACGACCGCCGATACGGGCTCGACCACGAGCACCTGATGGGGATCGCCGAGGTCAACTTCGCCAATGCCAAACGCAACCCGAACGCGCAGACGCGTGACTGGGAGTTCACACCGGAGAGCTTCTCGCCGAACGATGATGCCAACCCGGTCGTCGATGGCTGGATGCGTCGCCAGGACTGCAGCCAGATCACCGACGGCTCCGCCGTGGTGATCCTCGCGTCGGCGGAGCGTGCGGCACAGTACGCAGCGGACCGCGGTATCGATCTGGGCAGCCTCCCGAAGATCGACGGGTGGGGGCACACCACCGCGCCGATGCTGCTCGAGACCAAGCTCGCCGACAGTGCGGATGACCGCTATGTGTTCCCGTGGGTGCGCAAGGCGATCACCGATGCCTACTCCCGCGCCGGCATCTCGGGCCCCGAGCAGCTCGATGCGATCGAGACCCACGACTGCTTCACGATCAACGAGTACATGGCCATCGACCACTTCGGCATCACCGAGCCCGGTGAGGCGTGGAAGGCGATCGAAGACGGACGCATCGCTCCCGATGGCGACATTCCGATCAACGTCGGCGGTGGCTTGATGGGCATCGGGCATCCGGTCGGTGCCACAGGTGTTCGGATGTTGCTCGACGCGTCGAAGCAGGTGACCGACCGAGCTGGGGACGCACAGGTCGGCGGCGCCAAACGAGTCGCCACCTACAACGTCGGTGGTTCGGCGACCACGAACTGTTCGTTCGTGGTGAGCTCGGTCCCGGCGTGAGCGAGGCGCCCTCGTTGCGCAGCGGTTCCTCGCGGCCGTCGGCGCCGCCGGCCTCCACGCAGTACCGGCGACCCGGGTCCAGCAGCGCTGACCGGTGCGTCGACTCGCTGTGACCGGGACGGTGCGGGCAGACTCGGCGCCCATGACCTCGACCACGACCGCTCAGGTGACCAGCCGGACCCGTCGGGCATGAACGCGAACCAGGCATCGGTTGTCGCTGCGTTGGTCGCGATCTCGATCGCGATCGGTGTGTCGTTCGTCGTGAGCGGTGACAGCGTCGAGGTCGCCGGGCTCCCCGCGATCGTGTGGTGTGCGTTCTTCGCGGTGGGTATCAACCTCGTCGTGTTCGTCCCGTCGTGGTTGCTGAAGACCGAGAAGTTCTACGACCTCACCGGAAGCATCACGTACGTCTCGACCACCGTCTTCGCACTCGCGGTGAGCGATCGTGACGAGGCCACGTCATGGTTGCTGGCGGCACTCATTTCGGTGTGGGCGATCCGGCTCGGATCGTTCCTGTTCCGTCGGATCATCGCCGACGGCTTCGATCGCCGCTTCGACAAGATCAAGGTCAACCCGGCGTTGCTCCTTCGCACGTGGGCGCTGCAGGGGCTCTGGGTGTTTCTCACCGCGGTTGCGGCGTGGACCGCGATGACCTCGACCGACGAGGCGCCGTTCGGAGCGTTCACCGTGGTCGGCCTGATCGTGTGGGTCGTCGGCTTCGGGATCGAAGTTCGTGCGGACCGCGAGAAGCAAGCATTCCGCAAGGACCCGGCGAACGACGGCCGCTTCATCTCGACGGGGATTTGGGCGTGGTCTCGGCATCCGAACTATTTCGGCGAGATCATGCTGTGGAGCGGCGTGGCGATCATCGCATTGCCTGCCTTCAACGGGGCCGAGTTCGTCGCACTGATCTCTCCGGTGTTCGTGACGCTGCTCCTCACTCGTATCTCCGGCGTCCCGATGCTCGAACGTCGCGGCACGAAGAAGTGGGGCGACGACCCGGCGTACCAGGCGTACGTGAAGAACGTCCCGGTCCTCGTGATGCGTCCGCCGAAGGGCTGAACGCGGCGGAACGATCGCCGCTCGAGTGCGCGTAGGTGTCGGGCTCACGGCGGTGCGAGGGTGTCGAGGGGCCGGAACGGGTCAGGTCGTGTAGTCGGCGTTGAACCGGACGTAGGTGTCGCTGAGATCGCAGCCATAGACGGTCGCGACGTCGCCGCCGGTGGCGAGAGACACGTGGATCACCACGTGGTCGGAGCGCATGTAGCCGGAGAGCGCGCCGAGCGCGTCGTCGTCGAGCAACGTGGGGTAGACCTCGGTGTCGCCGAAACGGATGATGACATGATCCTGGTCGATGTCGGTGTCGTCGGCGCACTTGCCGATGGCCATCGCGACCCGACCCCAGTTCGGGTCGCCGCCGTGTACGGCAGTTTTCACGAGCGGTGAGTTGACGACTGCCTTACCGACTCGCTTCGCCTGGGCGATGTCGCGTGCATGATCGACGACCACCTCGATCAACGAGTTGGCACCCTCCCCGTCACGCGCGACCTGTTTGGTGAGATCGAGGCACACCTCGTGCAGCGCCTGCTCGAGTGAGGCGACGGCGACCGGTCCGGCCTCGCCCGAGGCGAGCACGATCGACGAGTCGCTGGTGGAGGTGTCGGTGTCGATGCTCACGCAGTTGAACGTGCGGTCGACGACGCGGCGGAAGACCGCATCGAGTTCGTCAGACGAGACCTGTGCATCGGTGAAGACGATGGAGATGTGGGTCGCCATGTCGGGCTCGATCATTCCGACGCCCTTCGCCATGCCGACGACCGTTGCGTCGCTCCCGTCGACCGTCGCGGTGGCAACCTTGGCCACGGTGTCGGTCGTCATCATGGCCGTGGCCGCCGCGATGGCCGAGGTGCCGGCCGGGGTCGATGGCAGCTCGGCGACTCCGGCGCGTACGCGATCCATCGGATACGGCCGACCGATCACTCCGGTCGAGGTGACGACGATGTCGGATGGTTTGGCGCCGAGCCGATCGGCGATCGCCGTTGCGAGCTCGCGGGCATCGGCGAGTCCCTGTTCACCGGTGGCCACATTCGAGTTCTTCGAGATGACGACCACGGCCTGCGCGGCGCCGTCGGCGACGTGCTCGCGGCTGATCAGCACGCTCGGTCCAGCGAATCGGCTCTTGGTGAACAGTGCGGCGCACGAGACCGGGCGGTCCGCCGTCACGACGAGGAAGTCGGGCGTGTCGTCCTTGATGCCGATGTTCGCGACGTGATGGGTGAAGCCGCGTGGGAGAACCACCGGTTCGAGCACGCTCATCGTCAGGCGACGTCGGTGGCGGTGTCGGTCTGCTCAGTCGCGCGGAGACCCGCGGCGATCGACCTGAAGATCGACGCCATCGCGTCGACCTGGTCGGCATCGAGATGATCGAACACGTGACGACGCACGCTCGCGACGTGGTGTGGCGCGGTGTCGACCAGCAGCTCGCGGCCGAGGTCGGTGAGTACCGCGTTCATCACACGACCGTCATCTGGGGAGGGCTTGCGGGTCACGTGCTTGCTCGTGACCAGACCATCGAGGCGGCGCGTGAGGCCGCTTGGCGACAACTGCAACACGTCGGCGAGGTCGCACATGCGCATGGCATCGTTCTTTGCCTCCGACAGGTACACCAGCACCTGATAGTCGCCGAGTGTCAGCCCGTGGGCTCCGAGGTCGCGTTCGATCGCAGCCGAGAGGTCACCGAAGGTCTCGATGTAGGAACGCCAGGCGGCCATCTCGTTGTCGTTGAGCCAGGTCGTGTTCATCGCTGTACCAGCGTACGACGAGAACTCCGCGGTCATGCCTGCGGGGGCAATTGACTCGTGATCCGTGTCGTTGCGGTCGACGCGGTGAATCGGGCCGTGCGATGCGCCGCTGCGAGGCGCGGCGTCAGTCGGAGAAGTGGTCAGCGAGGCGCCGAAGCGTCTTCTCGATCGCGACCGCATTGTTCCGAGGTGCGCGCATCAACTGCAATGCCGGGGGAAACACTGCCGGCCGCCAGTCGAACTCCTCGGTCACGCGTGTGCCGCCGTCGACCGCTTCGAGTCGGTAGCGCCACACATGGCCTCCCATGTGACGCCAAGCGATCTGCTCGTTCTCGACGAAGTCGACCACCGTGTTCGTGATCGTGTACGGCACGCCGAGTTTCATCTTCATCCCGAACTTCGCGCCGGGGGAGAGGCGTGGCGGCGCGTCCAGCTTGCTCGCCTGGACCGACCCGGAACCATCGATCTCGTGGTGACGACTTGGGTCGGCGAGCAGTTCGAAGATCGCTTCGGGCGTGGCGGAGACCACCACACTGCGGCGTTCCACTCGGTCGGGTGCGTCTTCGACGACGACGTCGGTCATGTTGTCTCCTGGTTGGGGGTGCCGGTGTTGAATGCGTTCAGTGGTCGATGTGCGCGAGTACGGACTCGGCGCAACGGCGACCCGAGTACATCGCGCCCTGGATCGAGGCGGTGTCGCGATGATCGCCGCACACGAAGCGGCCGTCGTCGAGCGCCACCCGCTGCTTCGGTGAGAACGGCGATGCCTGTTTCGGCTGTCCGTGCCGGATGCGATAGGTCGCGAGGTGCTCCCAGTCGTCGACCTGTGCACCCCACCAACCGCGCAACTGCGAGCGAGCGATCGACTCGATCTCGCCGTCGGCGACGCCGGGGAGAGCAGCGGCGATCAGGTGCTGGCCCGGCGGTGCGTAGCTGGGCGCGACGTTGCTCATGACCGCGACGTTCAGCACCGGACCTTCGCCCGTGCCGTCGAGCACGACGCACTTCGTGTCGGTCGGTGCCTCCGACGCGGAGAAGTAGACGCATCCTGCGGCTTTCGAACCGACCGGCGAGAGGTCGAGGAGTTCAGCGGCGGCAGGTCCCTCCGTGGCGACCACGACCGCTGTGGCGTCGATGCGTTCGCCGTCGGTCGTGGTTGCGGAGTCGGTCGTGGTTGCTGCGATGCGTCGGTTCAGCTCGATCGACTCGCGAGGAAGCCGTGCAGCGAGTTGGTCGGGGATGGCCTGCATCCCGCGCGAGGGCACGGCCGAGTCGCCGTCGGCAAGCATTCGGAAAATCACATCGAACATGCGTCGACTGTCCGACAGTTCGGGGTCGAGCTGGATTCCGCCGACGAGCGGGCGGAAGAAGCGCTGGATGATGGTGTCGGAGAAGCCCGCCTCCCGCAGCGCCTCGCGCGTCGAGATGTCGTTGCCACGCAGCAGCTGCGCCGGGTGGATCCTGCGCAGGCGAGCACGGAGTCGTGCGATCCGCGCCTTGTCGAAGAGGCTGCCGATCGGTGCGAGCACCGTCGACGGTGTGGCCGAGGGTTTGCGGAACGGGTCGGACACCTCGGCGCCCGTGCCGTTGCGCCACACGAGCGCGCCGGGGTCGAAGGCCCGCAGGTCGAGCGCGTCCATGTCGAGTTGGCGATGCATCTCGGGGTAGGCGGTGAGTGCGACTTGAAAGCCGCGGTCGAGCGTGAAGCCGTCGATCGTGTCGCTCCTCACTCGGCCTCCGACTCCATCGGATGCTTCGATGACGCGCACCGTGACGCCGGCGGCATGAAGTGTGGTGGCACAGGACAACCCTGCGAGACCCGCGCCGACGATCACCACCGGTGCATCACTCATCGTGGTGAACCTACTTCTTCAGCAGGTCGCGCAGTGCGCCCTCGAGCGTCGGATGGCGGAAGGTGTAGCCGTCGGCCTCGAGCGCGGTCGGCACGACCTTCTGGCCGGTGAACAGCAGGTTCTCGGCGAGCTCGGACCCGAGGACCAGCTTGGGCCCGAATGACGGGATCGGCAGCACGGTCGGGCGACCGAGCACACGTCCGAGCGTGTCGGCGAAGTCGGCGTTCGTGACCGGATTCGGTGCGGTCAGGTTGACCGGACCCTCGAGTGAGCTCTCGAGGAGGTGAACGATCGAGCCGACCTGGTCATCGATGTGGATCCAGCTCTGCCACTGTTCCCCCGATCCGATCTTGTTGCCGAGACCGAACTTGAAGAGCGGCAGCTGCTTCTTGAGTGCGCCACCCTGTGCAGACATCACGATGCCTGTTCGGAGGAAGGCGACCCGGGTCCCGCCGGACTGAGCGGGCGACGCAGACGATTCCCACGCCTCGCACAGCTCTGCAAGACCGCCGCCGCCGGCGGCCGACTGCTCGTCGAAGGCCTCGGTGCGGCTCCCGCCGTAGTAACCGTTCGCAGATCCGCTGAGCAGCACCCTGGGCGGACTCGTCGCGTCGTTCACGGCCTGCGCGACCAGCGCGGTGCCGACGGTCCGGCTCTGCAGGAGCTCACGTTTGTAGTCGTCGGTCCAGCGCTTGTCACCGATTCCGGCACCTGCGAGGTGGACGACGCCGTCGATGCCGTCGAAGGCGCCTTCGTCGATCCGCTTCTCGTCGACCGACCAACCGATCTCGTTGTCACCCGGAGCCCGGCGGACGACGGGGACGACCTCGTGGCCACCGGCTCGAAGGGTGTCGGTCAGGGCGGTGCCGATGAGGCCGGATGCTCCGGTGATGGCGATGCGCATGGCGGGAGAGTACGACCCGCTCGGGCGTCTCAAACCAACCGTGTACTCGGGGCAACCGAAGTGATGAGGGTCAGGTCGCTTCGGAGATGATCTGCATCAGCAGTTCTTCGTTCACCGCACCGGCGACGCGCTCGATGCTCCCGTCGGCGGTCACGATCACGAACGCCGGTTGGAACGCGATGTCGAAACGGGCGAACACCTCGCCGGCGGTGTCGTCGATCTGCGGGAAGGTGAGACCGTGGCGATCGATGAACCCCTGGTAGGAGTCCTCGCTGCCGGTCCATGTGACACCGACGAAGTTCACGTCGTCTTCGAACTGCTTGGCTGCCTCCTCGACCGAGGGGGCTTCACGGTTGCAGATGCTTCAAGTGGGTGCCCAGAACCAGAACGCGGTCGGTTTGTCGGCGAGCGTGGCCGCATCGAGCTGTCCGCCACCCACGAGTGGGCTGCTGAACGCCAGGGCTTCGGGAATGCCGCTCGGTGCTGGTGCGTCAGCCCCTTGGGGCTCGGTCACGACCGGCGCTGGTTCCGCGGCGGTGTCGGAGCCGCCACCGCAGGCTGCTGCGACGAGCCCGGCAGCAATGGCGAGCCCGGCCGCGCGGGCGAGGAGGCGTGAGGTCATGGACGCAACGTATCCGCCCGCTCACACGGGTCGGGCGACCGATGTGACGGTTTTCGACCCTGTTCATGCGCGTTCGTCTCGGCCATTCGGGTCCCTAGGCTCGACGCCGCGATGAAGACCCGAACTCTGCTCCTGCTCTCGGTCGGGACTGCGCTGATGATCCTCGCAGCCGGTGGGGCACTGCTGTTCCAGCTCTCGAGCCAGGAGTCCGCGGCTCCGGCGACGCCGCTCGGAGAGGTCGCCCGAACCGGCGACGCCGAGGTGATCGTGCTCTCGGCCGATGCGTCAGGCGATCTGCTCGTGGTGTCGGTCGAGATCGGCGGCGTCGAGGACCCCGACGGCATCGACAGTTTCCGGCTGGTGACCGGTGATCGGCGGCTCGCTCCGCTCGAGCCGTCCGGCCCGGATGCGTGCACCGGCATCGCTGAGGTTGCGACGCGGTGCGAGATCTCGTTCGACGTCGGAGCGAGTGACGGCTCGAGTCGCGTGCTGGTGATGCGGCGCGGTGACGAGCAGTCCACCTGGCGCCTCGCCTGAGTTCATTCGCCACCCGTCGCAGTGCTTGACCATCGTTGCCGCGGTGGGCTCCTGGGCGGTGTGAAGGGCGTCATGGTGCTGCGGCTACCGGTTACCGGGCGGTCACTTGCGTCCGCACGGACCGACGCTTCCGGCGGAGCGGTACCGTGTCGGTCGTGAGCTCTGCATCCGACCACTTCGATCTCATTGTCATCGGCGGAGGACCCGGCGGATATTCCGCTGCGCTGTACGGGGCGAGCGCCGGCTTGAACGTCGCACTCGTCGAGAAGGACGCACTCGGTGGCACCTGCCTCAACCGTGGTTGCATCCCCGCCAAGGCATTCCTCGAGACCGCTGCAGTGAAGCGCCACGTCGACCATGCCGGGGAGTTCGGCATCGAGACCCCTGGTGCCGCGACGGTCGACTTCGCCACGACTCAGGCCCGCAAGCAGAAGATCGTCGCCGGCCTCGTCGGCGGTATCGGAGCAATGTGCAAAGGCCGCAAGGTCGAGGTGTTCAACGGCACCGGTGCACTGACGGGCGGCAAGACGGTCCAGGTCTCGATGAATGACGGCGCGAGCGCCACGATCACCGCTGATTTCGTCCTCCTCGCCGCAGGCTCGGTCCCACGCACGATCCCCGGCTTCGATCGTGGCGGACCGATCATGACCAGCGACGAAGTCCTCGATCTCGAGACCGTCCCACCTCGTGTCGCTGTCATCGGTGGTGGAGCGATCGGTTGCGAATTCGCTTCCACGTTTGCCGACCTCGGTTCCGAGGTCACCATTCTCGAAGGCCTGCCGAAGATCCTTCCCGGTCTCGACAAAGACGTCGCGAAAGTCGTCGAGAAGTCGTTCAAGAAGAAGAAGATCCAGCTCAAGACGGGTGTGATGGTCAACGGCCACACGCCCGATGGCTCCGGTGGAACGACGGTTGCCTTCGGTGATGGCGAGTCCGTCGAGGTCGACGCCGTCGTCGTGTCGGTGGGCCGGCGTCCCTTCGCCGATGAACTCGGCCTCGAGGGAACGTCGGTCGTGGTCGACCAGCGGGGTTTCGTCGAGGTCGACGAGTACTGCCAGACCGCCGAGCCCGGCGTGTACGCCGTGGGCGACCTGATCAACACGCCTCAGCTCGCGCACGTCGCGTACGCCGAGGCGATTCTCGTGATCAAACACCTGCTCGGTGAGTCGCCGATGCCCGTCATGTACGACAAGGTCCCGTGGGCGATCTACTGCCATCCGGAAGTCGCGTGGGCCGGACCGGGTGAGCAAGAGGCTCAGGAAGCCGGGCACGACGTGGTCGTCGGCAAGCACCCCTTCAAGTTCAACTCGCGTGCGCAGATCCTCGGCGAGACCGAAGGCCTCGTGAAGATCATCGCCAAGAAGAACGCCGACGGGTCGGCCGGCCAAGTGCTGGGCGTCCATATGGTGGGCCCCTGGGTCACCGAGCAGCTCTCGGGCGGCTACTTGGCGGTCAACTGGGAGGCCACGGTCGACGAGATCGCCGAATTCCTCCAACCACATCCGAGTCTGAGCGAGTTGTTCGGCGAGACCGTGCTCTCGCTCACCGGCCGCAGTTTCAACGGCTGACCACGCGTCGACACTTCTCACCGCACCTCACCACGCACCGTTCGCAATCCGTTCCACCGCAACAAGGACTTCCATCTCATGGCAGACGTCACCCTCCCGCAGCTCGGCGAAACCGTCACCGAAGGCACCATCACGCAGTGGTTCAAAGCCGTCGGTGACACGGTCGCCGCCGACGAACCGCTCTTCGAGGTGTCGACCGACAAGGTCGACACCGAGGTGCCGTCGCCCGTTTCGGGCACGCTCACCGAGATCCGTGCCGAGGAAGGTGACACCGTCGAGGTGGGCGCCGTGATCGCCGTCGTCGGCGATGGCGCCGCAGCCCCGGCGGCAGCTCCGGAGCCTGCTGCGGACCCCGCACCGGCCCCCGAGCCCGCACCGGCACCCGAGCCTGCACCCGCACCCGCACCGGTCGCGACACCGGCTCCTGCGCCCGCAGCGGCACCCGCACCCGAGCCGGTTGCGGCAGCCGGTGACAACCGTCTGCTGTCGCCGGTCGTGCGGCGCCTCGTCAACGATCACGGTCTCGACGTCGATGCCATCACGGGCACAGGCCCCGGCGGCCGCGTCACCCGTGACGACGTCCTCGATCACATCGATGCGACAGGAGCCACTAAACAGGCGCCCGTACCTGCCGCATCGACTCCGGCCGCCCCGGCCGCGACCACCGCTCCCGCTCCAGCGCCGACACCGCAAGGCCCGTCCGTCTCTGCCGGTGACCGCGACTCGACCGTGCGCCTGTCCAAGATCCGCAAGCTCACCGGCGACCACATGATCATGAGCAAGGCCGTCAGCCCGCACGCGTTCAGCGTCGTCGAGGTCGACTTCGCGAACGTCGACGTGACGCGCAACAACAAGAAGGGCGAATGGAAGGCCCAGAACGGCTTCAGCCTGACCTACCTGCCCTTCATCTCGCGAGCGATCATCGACGGACTCGGTGAGTTCCCGCACCTCAATGCGAGCGTGTCCGACGATGACCTCGTCATTCACGAGTACATCGATCTCGGCATCGCCGTCGACCTCGACTACGAAGGGCTGCTCGCACCGGTCGTGCGCGACGCACAGAACAAGCGCCTCGGGGCGATCGCGTCGGAGATCTCCGACCTCGCCGATCGAGCCCGCAACCGAAAGCTTGCACCCGATGAAATCTCGGGCGGCACGTTCACCATCTCGAACAACGGCTCGGCCGGCTCGGTGCTCACCATGCCGATCATCAACCAGCCGCAGGTCGGCATCATCTCCACCGATGCAATCGTGAGGAAGCCGGTCGTCACGAAGGGCGCCGACGGCGGCGAGGCCATCGCCATCCACCCGGTCGGCAACCTCGCGATGAGCTGGGACCACCGGGCATTCGACGGCGCCTACGCCGCTGGCTTCCTCAAGCGCGTCAAGGAGATCCTCGAGACCAAGGACTGGGACACCGAGTTCTGATGGGGGAGCGGTTGGCGGCTCACCCCGACAACGCTCCCTTGCGCGTCCGTTGGCTCGGGCGGGTTCCTTATCGCGAGGCGCTCGCCGTCCAGCAGTCGCTCTTCGAGCACGGCTCCGGGCAACACCTGCTGCTGGTCGAGCATCCGCACGTCTTCACGCACGGGCGCACTGCTGATCTCGCGACCAACCTGAAGTGCGAACCGGCGGCCGTCGGTGCCGAACTCGTCGCCGCGAAGCGCGGCGGAGACATCACCTATCACGGCCCCGGGCAGCTCGTCGGCTACCCCATCCTGAACGTCGAGAACTCGATCGGTGCGTCCGATCACGTTTGTGGCGTCGAGCAGCTCGTGATCGACACGCTTCACGAGTTGGGTCTGCGGAGCGCGGGCCGTCTCGCCGGCTACGCCGGCGTCTGGCTCGATCCCGCGACACCTGACGAACGAAAGATCTGTGCGATCGGCGTCCGCCTCCGGCGAGGCCGGACGATGCACGGGTTCGCCCTGAACGTCTCGACCGACCTGACCTTCATGCGCGAGCACATCGTTCCGTGCGGTATCGGCGACAAGCCCGTCACGTCGCTCGCAGAAGAAGGCCTCGACGTCACGCTCGAACACGTCGCCGACATCGTGGCCCGGCTCGCCGCCGAGCGATGGGCCCTCGGCGCGATCGAGCGCCAGGACGTCGCGTGGCACCACGCGGCCGACGGGCGTGACCTCACGGCGTTCAGTCGCGGCGAAGGGCCGGGCGAGCAGGTGAAGCTCACGTCCTCGCGTTCCGCGGCGCGTCTCGAGGCGGCCGGTGTCACCGAGGGTCTCTCCATCGAGACCCGGAAACCCGAATGGCTCCGCCCGAAGGTCGAGCTCGGCCCCGAGGTGATGGAGTTGAAGAAGACCATCCGGTCCCTCGACCTGGTCACGGTGTGCGAAGACGCCGGGTGTCCGAATCTGTCCGACTGCTGGTCGGACGGCACGGCGACGTTCATGGTGCTCGGCGAGCGATGCACGCGGGCGTGCGGGTTCTGCCTGGTCGACACCCGAAAACCCCTGGCTCCCGCCGATGACGAGGCCGCTCGTGTGGCCGAGGCGATCGACGAGATGGCGCTCGAGCACGCCGTGCTGACGATGGTGGCTCGAGACGATCTGGTCGACGGAGGGATGGCGCATGTGGCGGCGTGCGTCGAGGCGATCAGGCTGCGACGGCCGTCGGCCCGCATCGAGACGTTGATCTCCGACGCCAAGGGCGACGATGCGTCGCTCGATCTGCTGTTCGCCGCTCGTCCGGATGTGATGAACCACAACGTCGAGACCGTCGCCCGGCTCCAGCGAGCCGTCCGACCTTCGGCCGGGTACGCGCGATCGCTCGGTGTGCTCGCTCGTGCCAAAGCCGCAGGGCTCACCACCAAGACCGGTTTCATGGCCGGGCTCGGCGAGACCGACGACGAGATCGTCGGCCTGCTCGCCGACCTCGCCGATCTCGGAGTCGACATCGTCACCATCGGCCAGTACCTGCGGCCGACGTCTCACCACCTGCCGATCGCCCGGTACGCCGCGCCCGAAGAGTTCGATCGCTGGAAGCAGATCGGTGAGTCGTTCGGCATCGGCCACGTCGAGGCGAGCCCGCTCACGCGATCGAGCTATCACGCGAAGCAGGCGTCTGACGCCGTCGCGACCCCGGTCACGCTCACCTCGCGTTGAGTCGCTCGTCGGCGTGGATCGGTGAAACCGGTCGGTGGACGCGCCCGGCCGTTCGCGAGACTTCCGTGATGGGGATGCCGCAGTTCGAGTCGATCACCACCGAGCGGTTGGTGGTCCGGCCGATGCGGGCGGACGACGTCGAGTCGCTCTGGGAGCGGCGGAACGATCCGACGACTGCACGGTTCCAGAATTGGACGCTCCCGTATGCCCGCGAACGAGCGCAAGAACTCGTCGACGGCGTCGTCGCGCTGGACGGAGTGCCCCCTGCGAACGGGTGGATGCAACTCGCGGTTGATCTGCGCGAGACCGGCGTCGTGTGCGGTGACCTTGCGATCGGATTCACCTTCGATGGGCGTTGCGCGGAGATCGGGTGTTCGCTCGATGCCGACGTCAGGTCAGGCGGCGTCGCCACCGAGGCGGCCGAGGCGCTGGTGGCCTGGCTGTTCGAGACGGCGGGCGTGAGCCGGGTGTCAGCAATGATGCACCCCGACAATCTGGCGTCGGTGCGCGTGGTCGAGCACCTCGGCCTCGTCTTCGAGGGCCACACCCGCAATTCGTACTGGGTCGGCGACGAGAACTCCGACGACTGGATCTACGGCATGACGCCCGAGATGTGGCGAGCCTGGGTCGACCGACCTCGCACCCCGCCCGAGTCGGTCGACCTCGTCGAGATCACCCCGGCGAATCTGCTCGCCGTCGAACGACTGGCGACGCACCACAGCCAGCGACGGTTCGTCGCTCCGATGACCGGCTCGTTCGCCGATGCACTGGTGCCCGCCCCGCATGACGGTCACGCGGTGGTGCCGTGGTTGCGAGCGATCACGGCCGACGACGACGTCGCCGGGTTCGTGATGCTGACCTCGCCGACCGATGCGCACCCGAACCCGTACCTCTGGCGGCTGCTGATCGATCGGATGCACCAGCGCCGCGGCATCGGCGGTCGTGCGGTCGACCTGGTGGTCGAGTGGGCACGCGAGCTCGGCGCCGAGTCGATCGACGTCAGCTACGTCGAGGGACCCGGCTCGCCCGAGCCGCTGTACCGGAAGCGGGGATTCGCGCCCACCGGCGAGATCGACGACGGCGAGACCGTCGCCCGCCTCGAATTCTGAGCGACTCGATCGACGTCAGTCGTCGGGTGTGACGAAGTCGCCGACAACCGCAAGGTGGTCGCTCGCCCACACGTCGGC
>JBGCFW010000139.1:0-3030 GCA_045107155.1 Ilumatobacter sp.
TACCTCGCGGTACGGCGCCTCGACGGCTCGCATCACCAACGTGCCAAGCGATCGGCGGTGATCGGCATGATCGCCGTGCTGTTGCTGCCGCTCGTCCACTGGTCGGTGCGGATCTGGCGGAGCCTTCATCAGGAAGCAACGATCCTCGACACCGACCTCGATCCCGACATCGATGGGATGCTGCTCGCGTCGGTCGGCGTCGGCATGGTCGCCTTCTCGTTGCTCTACGTGTGGTTGATGCTGCATCGCACGCGGGTCATGGCCATGGAAGACCTGCTCGACGAGCGTGGTCTCGAGATCGCCCTCGCCGAGCGCCGCGCCGAGGGGGAGCAGCGATGATCGCCTTCTTCGACGACGCCGGGTTCATCGTCGGCAGCTACCTGATCACGTTCGGCGCCGTCGCGCTGCTCGCATGGCGTCTCGTGGCCTCCGGGAAAAAGCTCGGAAAACAGATCCCCGACGATGACAAGTACTGGACCTGACGGATCACGATGGCCTCGAGTGAGGAGGAGTCGAACATGAGCGAGATGGACCTGTCCCCGCGTTCGGAACCGGCCGGAGGTGACGCCGCCGTCGCCAAGAAACGCAACGTCGTGCCGATCCTCGCGCTCGTCGGCGTGTTGATCGCGGGTGGCGTGATCATCACCCAGTTCTTGAACTCCGCGGTCGACTACTTCTGCAACGTCGACGAGGTCGGCATCGTCGACGGCTGTGACGTCGAGCGACGGATTCGCCTACAAGGGACCGTCGATGCAGGCTCGATCGACTCGACGATCCCTGGCATCACCGTCTTCACGATGAGCTTCAACGACGAGTCGATCGACGTGCGCTACGACGGCGACCCCGGTGGCATCTTCCAGGAGTGCATCCCGGTCGTCGTCCACGGTGTGATCAGCGATGACGTCCTCAGCGGTGACCGCGTCGAGGTGAAGCACTCCGATGAGTACGAAGAGGCGAACGAGGACAACCTCGATGACGCCGACGAGTATGCGGAGACCGAGTGCCCCGCCTGAGCGTCGCTCGGGCGCCCCGCCGTCGCGTTGCTCAGGGGAACCCGTGATCGCCGCGTCCGTGAACTCGGCGTTCGGGAGGGCTGGGCTGCTCCTGATGCTCGCCGCATCGGTGATCGGAGCGTTGTCGATCGTGATCGGGATCTGGCAGCGCGATCGTCGGCTGCTCAAGCAGGCCCCGCTCTACGCATGGCTGGCCGCCGGCGGTGCCCTGCTCGCATCGGTGATGATGCAGCGGGCGCTGATCACCCGCGACTTCTCGATCGCCTACATCCAACAGGTGGGTGCCGACGCGACGCCGCCGCTCTACAACTTCGCAGCGATGTGGTCGGCGCTCGAGGGCTCGATCCTGCTGTGGGGACTCACGCTGGGCGGCTTCACCGCAGCGGTCGCCTGGAAGTTCCGCAAGCGCACCGACGACGCGCTGGTCGGTTGGGCGCTGGTGGTGATGTTCGTCGTCACGGGCTTCTTCGCGCTGCTGAGCTTCGGTCCGGCCGACGCCTTCGCGGCCGGTGCGGCCGATTTCAATCCGCTCACCGATCAACGCGGCCCCAACGCGCTCCTGCAGAACCACATCCTGGTGCTGTTCCATCCGCCGATCCTCTATCTCGGCTACGTCGGCTTCACCGTGCCGTTCGCGTTTGCCATCGCGGCGCTCATCACCGGACGCCTCGGCGAGGGCTGGCTGGAAGAGACACGCCGTTGGGCGCTGTTCTCCTGGTCGTTCCTCACGATCGGCATCCTGCTCGGCGGATGGTGGAGTTACGAGGTGCTCGGCTGGGGTGGCGTGTGGGCCTGGGACCCGGTCGAGAACGCGTCGCTGCTGCCGTGGCTCACGGCGACCGCCTACATTCACTCGGTGCTGGTCCAGGAACGGCGCGGGATGTTGCGCGTGTGGAACCTCAGCCTCCTTGTGTCGACGTTCTCGCTGACGATCCTCGGCACGTTCCTCACGCGGTCCGGCGTCATCCAGTCGGTCCATGCGTTCGGCAATGGACCCGTCGGCTCGTGGCTGCTCGTCGGTTTCATCGTCGTCAGCGTGGTGTCGCTCGGGCTGATTGCCTGGCGCGGCGATCGGCTGCGCTCGCCCGGTTCCATCGACTCGCCGTTGAGTCGGGAGGGGGCCTTTCTCGCGAACAACGTGCTCTTCACGGTCTTTGCGTTCGTCGTGCTCCTCGGGACGATCTTCCCCCTGCTCGTCGAGGCGCTCCAGGACCGCCGCACCGTGGTCGGAGCTCCGTACTTCGACCGGCTCTCGATGCCCATCGGGATGGTGCTGCTGTTCCTCATGGCGGTCGCCCCGGTACTGCCGTGGCGCAAGGCCAGCAAGGAGCTCCTCTCCACTCGCCTGTTCTGGCCGGCGTGGTGTGGCGTCGGGGCGCTGGCATTCGCCGTGATCGTCGGGGCGACCGGTTGGGCGCCACTCGTCGGATTCGGGCTCGGCGGGTTCGCCGCGGGCGCGGCACTCCGCCAGCTCGTCTTGGCGACACGCCGTCAGGGTTGGCGCGGTCTCGTCGGCCGGACGAACGGCGGCATGGTCGTGCACCTCGGTGTGATCATGATCGCCGTTGCGCTGGCCGCGTTCAACAGCTTCACTCACTCGGCGACCTTCGAGGTCACCACCGACGAAGTCGTCGAATGGGGAGGTCACACGTTCCAGCTGGACTCGGTCACGCTCGAGTTCAACGACGCCGGCAGCGAACGGGCCCTCAAGGCCAACGTGCTGCTCGATGGTGACCAGATCTACAGCCCCGCCCAGACCACCTACCTCAACTTCGGCCAGACCATTGGAACCCCTTCGGTACGGACCGGTTTCGCCAAGAATGAGTATCTGACGCTCGACCAGGGCGCCGAGCCCGGCGGCGACGTCGCGACACTGCGCGTGTTCACGCACCCGATGATTCTGTGGCTCTGGCTCGGCGGGCTCGTGATGGGCGTCGGAACGCTGCTTGCCGCGTTCCCTGGCGGCAAGCGTCGAAAGGCCACCGACCCCACCTCGGCACCGATTGCCGACGTCCGC
>JBGCFW010000014.1:0-7119 GCA_045107155.1 Ilumatobacter sp.
CTTACCACCCGCTACGCGGGAAAGAAAGGCGAACTGGCCGCGCTCAAGAAGCAGCGCGGTGCGCACGAGTCCATCGACGACAAGAAGGCCGCCGGCGCGGCGATCAACGAAGCGATGGCCGCCGTCGACGCCGCGCTCGACGAGCGACGGACCGTGCTCGCTGCCGAGGCCATCGAGCGTCAGGTGGAGTCCGAGCGCCTCGACCTCACCGAGTACATCGGCAAACCGACACGCGGTCACGCACACCTCGTCACCCAGGCGTGGGAGCGGCTCGAAGACGTCTTCATCGGTATGGGCTTTCGTGTCGCTGAGGGGCCCGAGGTCGAAACCGACTGGCACAACTTCGAAGCCCTCAACATGGGCGAGGGGCACCCCGCTCGGGGTGAGTTCGACACGTTGTTCGTCGACCACGTCGCGTCTGACGGCACGACGGGCTCCACCCTGCTGCGCACGCACACGTCGCCGGTGCAGATCCGCACCATGCTCGACCAGGAGCCGCCGATCTACATCGTGGCGCCGGGCCGAGTGTTCCGGCGCGACACTCCCGACGCAACGCACATGCCGGTCTTTCATCAGATCGAAGGCCTCGTGATCGACCGCGACATCTCGATGGCAGACCTCGCGGGCACGATCCAGGCTTTCACCGCCGCGTTCTTCGGCAAAGACTGGAAGTCGCGTCTGCGGCCCGACTACTTCCCGTTCACCGAGCCCTCGGCCGAGTTCGACATCCAACGACCCGACGGCTCGTGGATCGAGCTCGGCGGCTGCGGCATGGTGCACCCAAACGTGTTGCGAGCAGGCGGTATCGACCCCGAGGAATACAGCGGGTTCGCCTTCGGGTTCGGGATCGACCGGATGGCGCTGATGCGCCACGGCGTCGACGACCTCCGCGCGATGTACGCCGACGACCTCCGCTTCGCGGAACAGTTCTGAGGAGCCGATCATGAAGATTCTGCTTTCCTGGCTCAACGAGTACGGCGACTTCGGCGACCCGTCCGTCCCAGAGGACGTCGCGGCCGTGGCCGACGCGCTGACGGGGCTCGGCATGGAGGTCGGGGGGATCGATGAGGGCGGCGACACCGTGGACGGCGTGAGCACCGCGCGCATCTTGCGCCTCGAGTCCCACCCCGATGCAGCGAAGGTGCAGCGCGTGTACGTCGACGCGGGCGACGGTGAAGAGCGCCACGTGTGGTGCGGTGCCAACAACATCGCTCCCGACCAGATCGTGCCGCTCGCAACGCTCGGCACCACCATGCCCAACGGCATGACCATCGAACGCCGAGGCATCCTCGGCATCGACTCGGAGGGCATGCTCTGCTCGGCACAGGAACTCGGACTCGGTGACGATCATTCGGGCATCCGAGTCCTCCCCGAAGGCACCGAGCTCGGCCTGGCGTACGGTGACGCGCTCGGGATCGAGCCCGATGTGCTCATCGAGATCAACGCGACCCGCAATCGCCCGGACGCGTGGGGCTATGTGGGCGTGGCCCGCGATCTTGCCGCGAAGATGGGCGTGCCGTTCCGGCCGCCGACGCCCGACCTCGAGGTGGCCGGTGACGAACGCTCCGCACCGGTTGAACTGGTCGATGGCGACCGTTGTGCCCGCTTCACCTCGACGGTGATCTCAGGGGTGCAGGTCGGTGAGTCGGCCGAGTGGATGCAGCGGCGTCTGACCGCTGCGGGAATGCGCCCCATCAGCAACGTCGTCGACGTGAGCAACTACGTGATGCTGGAGCTCAACCAGCCGAACCACGCGTACGACCTCGAGACCCTTGGCGGCGGAGGTTTCCGCGTGCGACTCGCCACCGACGGCGAGCCCCTCACGACGCTCGACGGCGAAGCTCGAACGTTCTCGGACCGCGACCTGCTGATCTGCGATGCCGATGACACGCCGATCGGTGTCGGTGGCGTGATGGGCGGACTCGACTCGGAGATCTCGGACGGCACGACAGTCGTGGCGCTCGAGATGGCATGGTTCGCTCCCGTCGGCATCGGACAGACCGTGGCCCGTACCGGGTTGCGTTCAGAGGCGTCACAACGCTTCGAACGTGGCGTCGACCCGTACGGCATGCCGAACGCGATCGCTCGCTTCGTCGAACTGCTCAGCGAGACCTGCCCCGACCTCGTCGTGCACGGTGGTGCTGCCGATGAGCGCAGCGATGCGCTTCCCGACGAGGAGCGAACGGTCCAGGTTCGGATCTCGAACGTGAACCGGATCCTCGGGACCGAGTTGGTCGCCGACGATCTGCCCGGTCTCCTCGACCCGATCGGGTACACGGTGAGTGGGTCGGAGGAGACCCGTACCGTCTCACTCCCGACCTGGCGCCTCGATTCGACCGCCGAGATCGACGTGATCGAAGAGGTCGCCCGCCACTACGGCTACGACCGCCTCGGCTCAACGGTTCCCAAGCCGGTGGACCATGGTGCGTTGACCACTCGCCAGCAACGACGTCGCGAGTTGCGCCAGATCCTGCTCGGCTTCGGTCTCACCGAAGCGATGCCGAACCCTTTCCTCGCGCCCGACACGCTGGCGAAGGCGGGGCTGCCGAGTGAGGCAATCTCGATCACCAACCCGCTGGTGAGCGAGGAGAGCGTGCTGCGCACCTCGCAGCGGCCTGGCTTGTTGCGGGCGATCGCCTTCAACGAGTCACACCGTCGGGAGGGTGCCGCGTTCTTCGAGATCGGTCATGTGTACCCGCCAGGAGATGGTGAGTTGCCACCCGAATTCGAGCAGCTCACCGTGGTGCTGGCGGGCCAGGCGGCGCCGGCGGCGATGGCGGTGTGGCGCGAGGTCACGTCGGCACTCGGAGGCGGCGCACGGATCGACCAGTCGAAGGTTCCGGCCGGGCTCCACGCGACGCGGTCCGCAACGTTGCAAGCCGGCAAGGATCCGCTCGGCGCCGTCGGCGAGGTCGCTCCCGACGTGCTCGCCGCGTTCGGGGTGACCGAGCGCGTCGCGGTGCTCGAAGTCGACCTGGACCAGTTCTTCGGCCGTGAGCCGAAACCGACGCAGTGGAAGCCGACGAGCCGATTCCCGTCGAGCGACCTCGACGTGTCGCTGGTGCTGCCCGACGGCATCCCCGCTGAGAAGGCCGAGAAGGCTGTCCGCCAGGGTGCCGGCAAATTCCTCGTCGACATCGATCTGTTCGACAACTACCGCAGTGACGAGCAGCCCGGTGTTCGAGCGCTCGGCTATCGCGTGCGATTGCAGGCGGCGGACCGCAGCCTCACCGACGCAGATGTGGCCGATGTACGCCGAGGTATCGAGACGGCGGCGACGAAGCTCGGCGCACAGATCCGGAGCTGACGGTGGCGGCGCCGGGCGAGACCGACCTCGCTGCGATGTTGGCGACACTCGACGTCGAGCGTCGCCCTGGCTCGTTCGCGTTTGTCGAGGTGCCGGGACGGGCGAGCGGTGACCTCATCGCAACGTCGCACGCGACCGTGATCGAGGACGGCGCACGCGGACTCGCGACCACGCTCGTCGTGCCGGTACCCGATGCCGCTGCGGCCGGGTTGGCGATCGATGT
Organism: Ilumatobacter sp.; assembly: GCA_045107155.1. Taxonomy (GTDB): domain Bacteria; phylum Actinomycetota; class Acidimicrobiia; order Acidimicrobiales; family Ilumatobacteraceae; genus Ilumatobacter_A. Next base: position 3,531 of record JBGCFW010000014.1, read on the forward strand.
CGAGATGGCATGGCTGACACTGACGGTCGAGTCGAGCCTCGAGGCCGTCGGCCTCACCGCAGCTTTCAGTCGAGCGCTCGGCGACGCCGGCGTGCCGTGCAACGTCCTGGCCGGCTATCGCCACGATCATCTCCTCGTTCCGGTCGAGCAGGTGGACCGGGCGATCGACACGCTTCGACGGCTCGGCGGTCGCTGAGTCGATCGAACCTGGGAGAGGATCGGTTGTTCCGATCAAGGGTTGGCAACGAGCTGGAGCGACATGCCGTCACGCTCGGCGAGGTCGATGCTGTGATGATCGACCTCGTTGGTGTCACTGAGTTCGAGGTTGAAGAAGCTCCGATCGTCGCCCTCGAAAAGCGGCCCGGCGTGCCAGGTGCCGGCGTACAGGACGATCGCGGTGTCGGCTGGGATGCGGAACGCCCGAATCCGTTCCGCATCGAGTTCTCCCGGTGGCGCGACGGCGACGAACCACTCGTGCCCGCCTGCCGACCCGAGCGCCTGCGTGACCCGTTTGTGGTGGGTGATCACATGGAATGCCAGTCCCCGGCCCGGGATCTGCATCGTGTAGAGGCGCGGCGTGCCGCCGCTCAGTTCGAGTGAGGCGTCGCCGGAGCCGAACGGGGTGCCATCGGGCTGCGGCGCGACCACCGTGCCGAACGACGCAAAGGCCTCGGAGGTGAGTTCGTCGATGACGAGCTCGCGCACGGTCTGCGTGTTCGGCGTGTTCATGATGCTCGTTCTCGTTCCTGGCCGGGTGCGGTGCTGAGCCTCGACTCGTGCCGACAGCGTTGCTCGAAGTCGTCGGGGACGTCGAGGTCGCGTGATTCGTACGCGACGAGATCGTCGATGACCGAGTCGGCGCCGTCGAGGAACAATCGCCGAGTGATGCCGCGGATGAGGCGGGGGAGCGCGTGACGATGCCCGCTGATCGATGTCGAGTGCGGACCCTGGCTGACGAAGCTGAGCGAGTTGAACGCGAAGACCCGCCGTACCCAGTCGTCGCCGTCATCACGTGGCTCGAAGGCATACCCCGTATCGAGGTACGGGAGCGCGCCGAGCCTCGGGTCGTGATCGTCGGCGCTGATCTCGATCGCGTCACTCCATCGGCGTACGAGCGGTTCGAGGTGGGTCAACTCCGGTCGTGTCGCGAGGTCGGTGACTGCGCCGGTCGCGAGGATCAAGTGGTCGAACTCGAGCACGCCGTCCGGCGTGGAGACGCGCACGACTCCGTCGGCCTGCTCGAGGTCGAGCCACGGGGTGGCGGGTCTGAGCGTGACGCTGTTCGACGCCATCGCCTGGGAGAAGCTGCGCTGGGGCGGCGGCTGATCGTTCGAGCGGAAGAACTGGGCGATGTTCCACCGCACTTCGTCGGACAGTTCGGGGTAGTGCGTCATGAGGCCCGCGGTCTCGATCTGGCGGTGCGGGTTGGTTCGCGGGAGGCGGTCGCGTCGGAAGCAGATGTCGACGGAAGCCGCACCGGCATCGATCGCGGCGTTGGCGTTGTCGAACGCCGAGGCACCATGTCCGAGTACGCCGATCCGCTTTCCGCGGAGTGCGTCGAATCCGATCACCGTGTTGGAGTGGTCGTAGAAGCTCGGATCGAGACGGTCGGACACGAACGTCGGAACTCGCCACGCGCCCGCGCCGTCGAAGCCGGTGGTCAGCACCACGCTTCGCGCCCACCGCGTGCAGGGCGCGCCGTCTTCGATCGTGTCGACGGCCAGTACGCCTGCCGTGGCTTCGCGGATCCCGCAGACCGACACCTCGTTGACGACGTCGACGCCGGTCGTGTCGCGGTACCAGGCGAGGTACGCCTGCCAGTCGTGGGTCGGGATCCGTTCGATCGTGTCCCAGCTCCCTTCGCCGTGGGTGGCCTCGAACCAGCGGCGGACCGACAGCGATGGGAGGCTGAGTTCGCTACCGACTTGGGTCTTGGGGGTCCGGAGCTCGGCCATGCGGGCGAACGTGCTCCACGGGCCCTCCCGGCCGGCGCAGGCCTGGTCGACGACGGTCACGCGCTCGAGTCCTTCGCGTCGAAGAGCGGCCGCAGCGATCACGCCCGACTGGCCGCCGCCCACGATCAGAACGTCCTCAACCGGTTTGTCGTCGGGCCCGAGACGCGGTGCCACCCAACTTCGGCTCGGCTCCGACAGCATCGAGAGTTCGGCGTGGGCCAGTTGTTGCAGCGCTACGACCCCTGGCGCCTGTCCGGAGACTGACGAGTCAGCGGGCAACCGCGGCCTCCGGTTGGCTCGTGCGCATCGACGGGTTGGGGCTCATCTGCTGAGCTTCCCCGGTTCGCGTTCCCCAGCGGTTGCCGCTCGGTGTCGAGGGTGTGAACAGCTGGGCGGGTGTGCCCGCCGACCTTCAGTTCAGCGAGAGGTCGTCGGGCGCGAGTGCGAGCCAACTGAGCCGCCCGGGCTGACGGCGGAGCACGTCGCGCCACAGTTCGCTGGGCCGGTTGGTGAAGACGTCGCCGAGTTCAGCGTCGAGGACGAGCCAATCGCCGCGCTCGACCTCGGCATCGAGTTGTCCGCCGCCCCACCCGGCATAGCCGCGGAACACCCGCACGCCGTCGATGTGCGCTGCTGCGATCGCCGGGTCGGCCGAGAGGTCAGTCGAGGCGATCACGCCACTGATCGGCGTGAGCAGCTCGGTGGAGTCCTCGACCGGTTCCTTCGTGGTGGCGAGGCCGATGAGTGCATTGGTTTCGACCGGACCGCCTTCGAAGATCGACGACGGCGTGTGAAGGAGATCGATCCAGCGGTCGAGCGGAGCTTCGAGCGCTTCCTCGGCTGGCCGATTCACGATCACCCCGATCGCTCCTTCTTCGTGGTGTTCGAGGACGTAGACCACCGTCCGATCGAAGTTCGGGTCGTCGAGCGGCGGCGTGGCAAGCAGGAGACGGCCTTTGATCTGAGGCGACGTCAGGAACACATCGATCAGTCTGCCGGTCGTGGTGGCCGACCGCTCATTCCCGACCGCTGAAAGAGCGTGGGTGGTGAAGACGGGAGCGCGCCGACTGGCGAACGAATTGCTCGTTGCATGACCATGCAGTCAGTTGTATGATCATGCAACTATGGTAGAGACACCGCTTCGCGTCGCGATCGTCGGCGCATCCGGGTTCACGGGCGCGGAACTCCTGCGTCTCGTCGCCGGGCATCCCAACCTCGACCTCGTGCTTGCCACCGGCGATTCGATGGCCGGGCGACGTGCGGCCGACCTCTACCCCTCGCTCGCCATCGCATACCCAGACCTCACGTTCACGTCCTTCGACCCCGCCGCGATCGCCGGGCTCGATCTCGTGTTCCTCGGCCTCCCGCACCAGGCATCGATGGAGCTCGCGCCGCAAATCGTCGGCGATGTCGGGTGCGTGGTCGACCTGTCTGCCGCGTTCCGTCTGAAGGATGCGTCGGCCTACCCCACCTACTACGGCTTCGAGCACACCGAACTCGACCTGCTCGAGCAGGCGGTCTTCGGTCTCCCGGAACTGCATCGGGCGGCGCTCAAGGGTGCTGAGCTCGTGGCGACGCCGGGATGCCACGTGACGGCCGCGACCCTCGCCCTCCAACCACTCGTGGCCGCCGGG
>JBGCFW010000140.1:0-8890 GCA_045107155.1 Ilumatobacter sp.
GCGAGATTCAGCGGATGCGCGAGATCCTGGACGGCATCTTGTCCGAGCACACGGGTCAGCCGATCGAGAAGATCAACGCGGACACCGATCGAGACTTCGTGATGGAAGCTCAAGAAGCGCTCGAATACGGCATCATCGACCAGGTGATCTCGACTCGCGACGCGGTCGACCGGGCCGGACCCATCCGCTGACCAGGCCCGATGCACCGGATCGGCGCCACGGTCCGAATGATCCCGCCCCGACGTGCGAGTGTGGGGCATGATGTAGAGCCGTTCGCGACGTCCGGCGTGGCGAACGACTCACGATTCGAGGAGAACCAGTAGTGGCGAAATTTGGTGACACCGGCGAACTCCTGAAGTGTTCGTTCTGCGGCAAGTCGCAGAAGCAGGTGAAGAAGCTCATCGCGGGCCCCGGCGTCTACATCTGTGACGAATGCATCGATCTCTGCAACGAGATCATCGAAGAAGAGCTCACCGAGACCGCTGACGTCAGCTTCGAGTCACTCCCGAACCCGCGGGAAGTGCGTACGTTCCTCGATGACTACGTGGTCGGCCAGGACGATGCGAAGAAGATCCTCTCGGTCGCGGTGTACAACCACTACAAGCGGATCCAATACCAGACCGAGAACGAGTCGACGGTCGGCCGGCGCGACGAAGTCGAGCTCACGAAGTCGAACATCCTCCTGCTCGGACCGACCGGCTGCGGCAAGACCCATCTCGCGCAGACGCTCGCCCGGCAGCTCAACGTGCCCTTCGCCGTGGCCGACGCCACCGCCCTCACCGAAGCCGGCTACGTCGGCGAAGACGTCGAGAACATCCTCCTGAAGCTGATCCAGGCGGCCGATTTCGACACCAAACGCGCCGAGAGCGGCATTGTCTACATCGACGAGATCGACAAGGTCGCCCGCAAGAGCGAGAACCCCTCGATCACCCGAGACGTGTCGGGCGAAGGCGTGCAACAGGCTCTGCTCAAGATCCTCGAAGGAACGCAAGCCTCGGTGCCGCCGCAGGGTGGGCGAAAGCACCCGCACCAGGAGTTCATCCAGATCGACACCACGAACGTGCTGTTCATCCTCGGTGGAGCCTTCGCCGGTCTCGACGACATCATCGAGAATCGCATCGGCAAGAAGGGCGTGGGCTTCAACGGCACCGTTCGGAGTCACCAGGAGCGCGACCCGGGCGAACTGTTCGCACAGGTGCTCCCGGAGGATCTCGTGAAGTTCGGGATGATTCCCGAGTTCATCGGCCGCCTCCCGATGGTTGGTGCCGTCCGCTCGCTCGACCGCGACGCACTCATGTCGATCCTTACCGAGCCCAAGAACAGCCTCATCAAGCAATACGCCAAGATCTTCAGCTTCGAAGACGTCGAGCTGGAGTTCACCGACGAAGGGCTCGGCGCGATCGCCGATCAAGCGCTCCTTCGGGCGACGGGCGCGAGAGGACTCCGAGCGATCCTCGAAGAGGTCCTGCTCGACACCATGTATGACCTGCCGGGTCGCGCCGACATCGGCAAGGTGGTCATCGATGCCGAGACCGTCACCGAGAAGGTCAATCCGACGCTGGTGCCACGCAAGGCCCCGCGTCAGCGCAAAGCCGCTTCCTGACGGACGCGACCGGGGCGACACCCCGCTTGCGTCCGCTCATTCACCGACAGGACACCGATGGATTTCCAGGCTGCGCTCGCGTACCTCGACGAGCACATGTCGTACCAGAAGACCGGACGCATCGACTCGCCCACGACCGAACCGATCTCGAAGATCTGTGAAGCGCTCGGCGACCCGCATCTGAGCGCGCCGGTGATCCACGTCACCGGCACGAACGGCAAGGGCTCGACGGTCCAGATGATCTCGCGGTTGCTCGCCGCCCAGGGCCTCACCGTCGGTACCTACACGAGTCCGCACCTCGAGCACGTGACCGAACGCTTCAAGCGGAACGGTGAACCGATCAGTGAAGAGGAACTCGGTGAGCAGATCGGAGCCGTTGCGGACGTCGCGCCGCTCGTCGGAGTCGATCCCGGGTACTTCGAGATCCTCACGGCGGCCGCGTTTCGCTGGTTCGCGGACATCGCCGTCGATGTGATGGTGATCGAAGTCGGGTTGCTCGGTCGTTGGGACGCCACGAACATCGTGCAGTCGCAAGTCGCGGTGGTGACGAACATCGGCATGGACCATCAGGAGTTCGCCGGGCCGTCGCTCGCTGACATCGCCCGTGAGAAGGCGGGCATCGTGAAGCCGGGCTCTGCGGTGTTGATCGGCGAGACGGACCCGGAGCTGGCGTCGATCTTCGCCGAGGCCGGTGGCGCGACGAGTTTCGTTCGCGGCGAGGACTTCGACGTGCTCAGCAACGCGCTTGCCGTCAACGGCCGACTGCTCGACCTGCGGACGCCGACCACGATCTACACCGACGTGTTTCTCCCGCTGAACGGCACGCACCAGGGTGACAACGCGGCACTGGCGCTCGCTGCGGTCGAGACCTTCTTCGCCGCGCCGCTCCCCGAGGACGTCGTCAACGAAGGGTTCGGTGAAGTGACGATGCCGGGCCGCTTCGAGATCATGGGGCGCCAACCGCTCACGGTCGTCGACGGCGCGCACAACCCCGTGGGTGCCGACTCCTGCGCTGAGGTGTTCTTCGGTGACTTCCATCCGGAAGGTCGCCGCATCCTCGTCGTCGCGACCTTGCGCGATCCGGCTGAGATGCTCGCAGCGCTGCGCGCCGACGAGTTCGACATCGTGTTCGTTGCGACTGCGCCGACGCCGCGGGCGGTCCCGGCCTCCGCGCTCGCTGCTGCAGCGGACGACATGGGCTGTGACCACGTCGTGGCCTTCGACTCCGTCGAGCGGGCGTGCGAACGCGCGATGGATTACGCCGACGGCGACGACGCGGTGCTTGTGGCAGGGAGTCTGTACACCGCCGGAGTGGCACGGTCGACGCTCCAACGTCGCGCCAACTGACGAATACGAACGGGGCGGGACCCCGTTGCGTGCCCGCCGTCAGGAGAGTTGGGGGATGATCGCCTCGGCGAAGTGTGTGTAGGCCGCGAGGCGGGCTTCGGGCGCACGGCCGAGGGAGAAGTCGGGCACGATCACCTCGTCGAAGCCCTGGTCGGCGTAGCGGCCCAACTGCTCGACGATGTGGTCGTCGGAACCGGCGATCGACCGGTCGCCCATCGGGCCGGCGAGCACGTTGTCGATCAGCGTCGAGTCATCGGTCATGAAGATGAGCGCCTGTACCGAAGTGTGCATCGAGCGCGGATCGGTGCCGGTTGCCGTGCAGGCGTCGATGAAGGTCTGGTGTTTCGACCCGGCGAGATCCGGAGCGCCCCAGGTGTTCCACTGTTGCGCGAACCGCGCCGTGATGCGAAGCATCCTGGGTCCGCCGGTCCCGACCACGATCGGTAGCTGGGACTGCACGGGGCGGGGTTCGCAGGGCGCATCGGTGAAGGTGTAGAAGTCGCCGTCGAACGTCGTCCGGTCGTTGTCGAGCAACGACCGGACGATCTCGATCGACTCCTCGAAACGGCTCACTCGGGTGCTGGGCGCTTCGAGATCGATGCCGTAGGCCCGGTGCTCGTTGATCTGCCAGCCGGCGCCGAGACCCAGCGTGAAACGACCGTTGGACACCACGTCGAGCGTTGCGGCCCGATTCGCGAGCAGCGCGGGATGATGGACAGAGGTCGGTGCGACGAGCGGGCCGAGCCGGACCCGCGAGGTCGCGCCTGCGATGAGCGGGAGCATGGTCCACGCTTCGTGAATGGGGCCGGGGGCGAACGACTCGTCGCCGGTGTTCTCCATGTAGTGGTCGGCATACCAGAAGCAGTGCCACTCGCCGGCGTCCGCGAACGCAGCGAGCGCGAGTACCTCTTCGGGGGATCGACTCGGACCGGGCCACACGGAGAACAGCACGTCCTCGACGGTAGCGATCGGAATCGCTTCGGCGGCGATCCGCACCGGTTGCTCGAGGATGCCGGTCCGCGATTGTCCGCTCATGGCCGTCGACGGCACTGCTACCGTTCGCGCGGTGCTGAATGGACGGGTCGGGCGGCCCAGGGCCAGTCGTGCCCCACGAACTCTCCTCGTCGCGTTCGCGATGGTTGCATCGGCGATGCTCGCTGTCGTTCCGTCGGTGAACGCCGACGCCGAGCGCGTCGCCGTGCTGGTCATGAAGAGCGCAACGTCGCCGACCGCTCCTGACCAAGTCGTAGCGGATCGCCTCGAATCCCTCGGTTTCGTCGTTCGTCCCGTGGACGATGACGCGGTCGGTCCCGACGACGCCACGGGAGCCGACGTCATCGTCATCACGACGACCGTGTCGGCATCCAAGGTCGGATCCGTCTTCACCTCGGTCGACGTGCCCGTGCTGGCGTGGGAACCGGGCCTCTTCGATGATCTCGGATTCCACGGTTCGTCCGACAGCGGCCAGAGCAGTTCGACCACCAAGATCCGAGTGAGCGACAGCTCGCATCCGATCGCCGCTGGGGCGACGGGAGATGTCGGTGTCACGAGCAGCGCCGCACCGCTGAGCTGGAGCCGACCGGACGGCGACGTTCAGGTGATCGCGATCGAGCCGTTCGGGGCTGCGAGAGCGGTCGTTTTCGCCTACGAGGTCGACGCGCAGATGCACGAGCTGGTGGCACCGGCTCGACGGGTCGGTTTCTTCCCCACGTGGAGCACTCCGAGCCGGTTGACCGAAGCAGGATTCGGATGGTTCGACCGCTCGATCGAGTGGCTCACGTCCGGTCCGGCGCCGACGAATGCGCCTCCGATCGTCGATGCCGGCGAGGACCGAGTGGTGGCGCCCGGAGTCCCCGTCGACCTCGCCGGTGAAGTGACCGACGACGGACGCCCCGACGGGGTCCTCACCATCTCGTGGAGCGAAGTGGTCGGAGTCGACTACGCCGACCCCACGTCGGCGAGCACCTCGGTCACGTTCGCAGCGCTCGGGGTGTACGAGCTCGTGCTCGCAGCAGATGATGGTGAGTTCTCCGTGACCGACACGGTCGAGATCACCGTGACCGACGAGGCGTCACCACCGCCGCCGGAGGTTCTGTGGGTGACCTCCGGTGCGTCCGCTCCGGCCGCGGAGGTCCCCGGCATCGAACGCCTCCAGAGCAGCGGTGCGATCGTGACGGTGCGTGACGACGACCAGGCCGAGGCGGACGATGCAGCGGGCATGGACCTCGTGATCATCACCTCCCGAGTCAGCCCGTCGAAGGTGAAGGCGACCTTCGCCGACGCCGAGGTCCCGGTGATGATCTGGGAGCCCTACCTGTACGACGACATGGGCTTCAATGCCGGTGGCGGAGTTCGCGGCCAGGTGAGCGGGCAACGTTCGGTTCGGGTGATCGACGAGGGCCCGCTCGGAGCCGGGCTTTCCGACGTCGCGACCGTGCTCGCGAGCAATCAGGTCATGAGCTGGGCCGTTCCGTCCGGTGAGGCGCTCGTGGTCGCTCGGCTGACCTCGTCATCGACGCGAGCCACCGTGTTCGCCTATGAAGCCGGCGCGATGATGCACGACGAACCAGCGCCGGCTCGTCGGCTCGGCTACTTCCTCGGAGCCTCCGGGCCGACCTGGCACAACGACAACGGTTGGGCGATGTGGGACGCCGCCGTCAACTGGTTGCTCGATGGCCCTGACCCCGCACCGGACGCCGTGGCAACAGCGACGCCCGCAACCGTCGGCGTCGCCGTCCCCGTGACTTTCGACGGGTCGCAGTCGACCGACAACGGCACGATCACCGAGCACCGCTGGGACTTCGGCGACGGCACCTCGATGACCGGGGAGGTCGTCCAACACGCCTACTCCTCGGTGGGCACCTATGTCGCCAGCCTCGAGGTCACCGACGAACAGGGCAGCACCGACACCGCGACCGTCGAGGTGACCGTCGTGGATGAGCCCGATGGCTGGGCGGGCGGCACCCGGCCGTTCCGCGTTTCGCTCACCGTGGCAGCCGGCGGCCACGATCGAACCGCCACCGACGCGTCGGCAGTGCTCGACGTCGCCGATCTCTTCGCGGCGATCGGGGCAACCGACCCTTCGATCGATCCCGCCTCGATTCGCGTGGTTCGCGTCGATGTCGCGGGCGGCGAAGTGCTCGACAGCGAGGTCGTGTTCCAATTCGACCCGGTGGCGGGTTCCGGCACAGCAGGCGAACTCCTGGTACGGATCGACGCCGCCGCGGCCGGGAGCACGCAGGTGTTCGACGTCTACTTCGACCGTGTCGGTGGTGACTACACCTCGCCCACCTTCGGTGATGCCGTGGTCGTGTCCGCAGCGACCGACGAGCAACGCCCGTCGACGCGCTTCGCGACGCCGGCGGGGGAGTGGTACTTCGATCCGGCCGGCGGAGGGTTCAGCAGCCTCGTCGACCTCGACGCCCGCGACTGGATCGGTTGGAACACCGCGGCCGGCTCGAGCGGAGAGTTCCGTGGGATCCCGAACGCCGTGTTCCCGGACCGGTTCTTCCGTCCGGGCGCGGACGGCCACACCAGCGTCGTGGTCGCTGATGGTCCGCTGCGAGCCACGATCGAGACGACGAGCCCCGATGGTCGGTATCTGTCGCGCTGGGATGTGTACGGAGATCGTGCCGAGATGGAAATGGTCCAGGCCGACGGCCCGTATTGGTTCCTCTACGAAGGCACACCCGGCGGGTCGTTCAACGGTGCCAAGGACCGGCTGTGGCGACCGGACGGTTCGTCGATCACCGTGAACCAGAGTTTCCTGGGTGATCTGCTCGGTGAAGAGTGGGTGTACTTCTCGGACCCGTTCGTCGACCGATCGCTGATGGTCGCCCACGTCGACAACGACGACATCGACGACCGCTACTTCAGCCTCGGCGGCAACATGACGGTCTTCGGTTTCGGCCGCGGTGACAACCTCGAGCCGCGTCTCACGACACCGGAGCGCTTCGTGGTCGGCCTGCTCGACGGCGCCGACTTCACCGTGAACTCCGCACGCATCAGAGGGCACGTTGCCCCGATGGCGGTGGGCATCGGCGGCCTCGAGGTCGACGGCGGCGAGTGAGCCGTACGCTCGACACGGTGACCGACGAACTCTGGGAGCAGCACGCCGACTGGTGGGTCGAGGAGTTCACCGACGGCGCCGACCCCGAGTACGTCGAACAGATCGTTCCGCTCGCTGCAGCCGAGCTCAGCGGCGCTCGCCGCGTGCTCGACATCGGATGCGGAGACGGCCAGATCAGCCGCGTTGCCGCCGCGGCCGGTATCGACGTCATCGGCGTCGATCCGACCTGGAACTGTGTGAGTGTCGCGGCCGAGCGTGCGGGCGGGCCGTCGTATGCGCGGGCGGGGGCGGCCGAGCTGCCGTTCCCGGACGCCTCGTTCGACACCGCCGTCGCCTGTCTGGTGTTCGCGCACATCGACGACGTCGACGAAGCGATCGCCGAGGTCGCCCGAGTCCTCGAGCCGGGCGGTTCGTTCCTGTTCTTTCTGAACCATCCGATCCTGCAGGCGCCGGGAAGCGTCTGGGTCGATGATCAGCTCGTCGATCCACCGGAGCAGTACTGGCGGCTGGGGCCCTACCTCGACGAGGTCGAGACCGTGGAGCAGGTCCAGCTCGGTGTGTGGATCCGATTCATCCATCGTCCGCTCTCGCGATACGTCAACGCGCTGGCAGCGAACTCCATGTACGTCGAACGAATGGTCGAGCCGGCGCCACCGCCGGGTTTCCTCGCGCAGGCGCCCGGCTATCAGGCCAGCGCGGCGTATCCCCGCCTGCTCTTCCTCCGGGTCCGAAAACGGAGCTGATCGGGGTCATCGAGCTGCACTACGATCGACCGGTGGCCGAGATCGTCCTCATCACCGGGCTCTCGGGCGCAGGGCGCTCGGCGACAGCTGACGTGCTCGAGGACCTCGGCTGGTACGTGGTGGACAACTTGCCGACCACGCTGATCGGGACGATCGTCGACCTGGCAGGCAAGCCCGGCAGCGACATCTCCCGGCTCGCACTCGTCGGTGGCAGGCGCCACGATGCGCTCCTCGAGCGGATCAGCGAGGTGCGCACGTCGGGTCACGAGGTCACGGTGTTGTTCCTCGAGGCTTCCACTCCCGATCTGGTCGCTCGATACAACGCCACTCGGCGTCGGCACCCGCTCGCCGACCAAGCCGACGGGCTGGTGGAGTCGATCGAGCTGGAGCGCCAGATGCTCCAGGGAGCGCTCGCCGCTGCGGATCTGGTGATCGACACCAGCGACCTGAACGTGCACCAGCTCAAAGAGCGTCTGGTCGATGCGTTCTCGACGTCGACCGAGTCGCGACTCCAGGTGTCGGTCGAGAGCTTCGGATTCAAGCACGGGCTTCCGCTCGACGCCGACATCGTGATGGACGTCCGCTTCTTGCCGAACCCTCATTGGAACCCGGACCTGCGGCCGCTGACCGGACACGACCCGAAGGTGCGTGACCACGTGGTCGAGACCGCGTCGGGGTCCGACTTCCTCGACCGCTTCGATGACCTGCTGGCGTCGCTGTTGCCGCACTACCGAGCCGAGGGACGCAGCTATCTCACGGTCGCGATCGGATGTACGGGTGGGCGGCATCGTTCCGTCGCGATCACCGAAGAGCTCGGTGCCCGCCTCCGCGGCCGTGGCGTGGCGGTCCGCGTGTCGCATCGCGACGTGGCCGGTCGCGCCTGAATCGGCCGCTCCGACGCGTGGGTCCGGTGTGTCCGACGTCATCGAGTGTCCACGACCGGTAAGGTCGAACGAGTTCGCGCTGCCTCTGGCTTTCTTGCCTCGGCGTGCACACCGTCACCATTCAGAGCACACAGAAGGACACCCCCACCATGACAGTTCGCGTCGGCATCAACGGCTTCGCCGGCATCGCTCGCAACTTCGTCCGGGCTGCCAAGGCCCAGGGCGCCGACATCGACTTCGCCGC
>JBGCFW010000141.1:0-6291 GCA_045107155.1 Ilumatobacter sp.
CGCGGCCGAGCCGGCTCCGCACGCAGCGGTGACCAGCGCGGTGGCGGCGACGAATGGCGCGAGGCGGCGACGTCTCATGTACGACAGAATGCCCCGATCGGTGCTCGTCAACCGGTCAGGTCCCGAAACGATTGCGAAACCGGCTCGCCGGTCACCCGGCGAAGTTCGCGGCGATCCGTTGCTGGAGATAGTCCGCAGCCGTGATCGGAGGGTGGCTGCCTCCGGGCGGATCGATCATCGCGTCGCCGTCGGCCTGCGCGAAGTAGGCGATCGAGTAGCGAGCATCGAGACGGTCTCCGTCGATCTCGTCGGGTCGCGGCATCCGGACCCGGTGCAGGGTCGACGGCAGGCGGTCGTCGCTCCACCGCGTCAGCATGTCGCCGATGTTGCAGGTGACCGTGCCGACAACCGGCTCGACATCGGTCCAACCCAGCGGGCTGTCGGGATCGCGCTGGGCGGCCTCCGCGCCCGGACACACCTGGAGGCCCCGTTGCCCTGGACGTTGGTGGAGCAGCGTCAAGCAGTCGTAGTCCGTGTGGGCTCCCGCTCGCCACTCGTCGGCTCGCAGGTCGTCGACATCGATCGGCAGGTAGTGGAGGAGCCGCAAGGTCGACTGATGGTACGACGAGGTCGGATCGTGACGCTGGGAGAAGAAGTCCTCGGCGAAGCCGAGGACTCGTGCGAACGACGACAGGATTCGCATCGCGAGGGCGTGGTTCGCCGCCTCGAACGACCGCATCGTCGCCTCGAATCCGGCGAGTTCTGCATCGGTCGGCCAGAGGTCGAGGCGATCCATCCGCGGGATGGTGACCTGGTAGGTCTCCTTCTGGTCGTAGGTGCCGGTCGACGGACGCTTCTGCGAACGGAACTCCCACCCGCTGTTGGTGCGAGGCGGCATCGAGCGTCGCTCCTTCGTGCCCGTGGGCAGCGCGAAGAATGCCTCGGCTGCGGCGAACGCCTCGTCGACGTCGGACTGGGAGATGTCGTGGCCCGTCACCTGGAAGAACCCGGTACCGGCGGCTGCATCCCACAACCGAACATCGAGGTCGTCGGCGTCGCTGAGATCGACGATCGGGATCTCCCGTTCGGCCGTGACGCCTTCGCCACCGAAGTGGCGTTCTCGTGCGAGTTCCAGATCGGCAGAACCGTCGTGCGCGTGCGACATCACGGCCAGTCAACGATCCGGACGTTTCGGCGCGATGAACGACGCATCACGACTTTGGGAGCACCGACGTTCGCGGCCCCGGACGGGAACGGCACGGGTCGGACATGTCAGGTCGTCGGGACCGGCAGGCCTTCGTCCGCCTGCAAGACGGAGAGCAGACGAGGAATCTCTGCGTCGACGCCACCTGCCGCGGTCGCGGTGAGCTCGCCCGCGAGGTCCAACAGGAACCGAGGACCTTCGGCCGCGGCGAATCGGTCGGCATCGAGGTACAGGCGCGGCTTCACCACAGCGGGGTCGCCGTTCTCGGGGCAGAACGTCAGGCAGTTCCCACACTCGTTGCACAGTTCGCTGAGCACCAGGTACTGCTGGCGGCCGGCGTCGTCCACCTCTGCGGCGAGGGCGTCGGGAGTCGGCACCTTGAAGAACGCATCGTTCGGACACACCGTCACGCAGAAGTTGCACGCGACGCAGCCCCACATCTCGAGGTCGTGGTCGACGCTGCGCGGCAGCTTCGTGTTGCCGTCGAGGTGGTAGCTGGCGAGGTCGTCGCCGGTGATGCGCTCGAGATGGGCCGACGCGACATCACCGTGGTCGTTGCCGCGTGCGGCGTCGAGCGCTGCGGCGCGGAAGCCATCGAGGTCGCCTGCGCCGGCTTCGACCACGGCCTTCGTGAGCGACTTGAGCATCGGAGCGAGACGGCCGTAACCACCGGGTTTGAGGAGATCAGAGCAGACGCTCGCAGGTCGGACACCCATCGCAATCGTGTCGGCGAGGTTCTCCTTGTTCACGCCGGCCGAAAAGCTGACCATGATGTCGCCGCCACCGTTCGGTGCGTCGGCGTCGGCGTCGGGCCCGTCGTGGCCGGGAATCTGGAACCGCCCCGGCAGCGCGGCCGAGAGCTTGCCGAGCACCGCGGTGGCGAGCACGTGCAGAGGCGCACCCGACAGGTACATCGTCTCGTCTGGCATGAACCCCTTGTGGTTGTTCACCACGAGGGTGTTCGTCAGCTTGATGCCGAAGCGGTGGTCACGGTCGAGTGCGAATCGGTGAAGTTCGTCGATCAGAGTGATCGCCCGGTCGAACGGGAGGTCCTCGTCGAATGCCGAGGGAACCAACTGCACGTACTCATACCCGAGGGTGTCGTGGACGATCTCGCTCACTCCGTCGGGTCCGAGCAACGTCGGGTTGAGCTTCACGATCACGTCGATGTCGTGGTGCTCGATCAAGTGCTTCGTGATCGCTTCGATCTCGTCGGGCGGGCAACCGTGGAAGGTCGACAACGTGATGGTGTCGGAGATGTGCGACGCGATCGGGATATCGCGGAATCGGGCGAACACCGAGTCGTCTGGGATCTGTGCCCTCAGCCGTTCGATCTCGTCCGAAGCGTCGTGCATCGCGTCGATGAAGCCGGCGACCTTGTCGCTCTGGATACCGGCCAGGTCGTACCCGACCGACATGTCGAATACGTGCGGCCCCGGGTCGTCGCCGAGGAACTCCCGGAGTGGCTCCCAGCGCTTCAGGAGCTCGATGACGATCCACGCCTTCACGTACTCCTCCAGGCTCTGCGAGACCGTCAGCTCCTGGCTCCACTCGATGTTGTAACCGATGGTCTGCATGTCGATGCACGGCCGAGCGATGTCGAGGTCGTCGAGGACCTGCACCGTCTTCAGCTCGAACAGACGCGACCCTCCGAGCCACGCGAGCACGATGTTCTGTGCCATCTGGCTGTGCGGACCCGCCGCCGGCCCGACCGGCGTCGCCGCCGGCCGACCGAGGAACTCGAACGACAGGTCGACCTCGCGATCGCGTTTCCAGAAACGCGCCGTGGGCAGATCGAAGATGCGCTTGCGGGTGTCCCATTCGTGCTCGATCCGATGCAAGAGCATCGGCAAGGACATGGGTGTGAGCGGCGCGACCTGTTCCACCTCCGGAGGCTACGCACGCCCCCGAGAGGCGGTCAACGCACGTGCTTCGCCGTCACACGGGGTTCACATCACACGTGTGGCTCGAGGCGACACGACACGTTGAGCTGAGCGACCTGGGCGGTGTTCGGCAGAGAGATGGTGGTCGATACGAGTTCGGCGAGGTCCGCGGGGTCGATCATCGTGCTGGCGTCCTCGCCGAAGTCGGCGGTCATGTCGGTGGCGATGAACCCGGGACACACAGCGGTCACGCGAATTCCGTCGTCCCACCCAGCCTGCTTCGTGGCTTCGGTGAGCGCCATCACGGCGTGCTTCGACATCGCGTAGCCCGGCGCGAACGTGCCCCTGACGCGCACCCCCGACAGCGACGCGACGTTCACGACGCGACCCGAACCGCTCGCTCGAAGATGCGGCATCGCCAGCTGTGTGAGGCGAAGCGGAGCCTTCACGTTCACCGCGAGCATGTCGTCGAGCGACTCCTCGGTCAGCGCATCGAATGGTGCCGTGTCGACGATGCCGGCGTTGTTGATGATCCCGTCGAGTCGGCCGAACCGTTCGACCGTGGCCTCGACCCATGACGCGTCGGCACCTGCGACCTGTGCGTCGTAGTGATGGCAGAACAGACGGTCGCCGGAGCACTCCGACATGGCGTCGGTGAGGGCAGCGACGTCGCGGCCTCCCACGCTCAGCGTGTAGCCGTCGGCGTGCAAACGTCGAGCGATCGCGTTGCCGAGCCCCCGGTTCGCGCCGCTGACCATGATGACTCTGCCGGTGGTGTCGAGCATCGGCTGACCTTACGAGACGCGGCGAGACGCAGGCTCACCCGATCGAGCCGAACATGGTGCGTCGCTCAGAGCATCGCGTTTCGCTCAGAGCTTGGCGTGGAGGCGGAGCGCTTGCTCGGCTGCTTTGGCGCGGATCTCGTCGGCATCGACTCGCGTCGCGACGCCCTGACGCAGCGCCGGCTCGCCGTCGACGTCGACGTGGAGCGCTCGAATCGTCGGAGTGAACGCGACGTGCCACGCCTCGACGGGGTCGTAGTTCCACGTCACTTCGTCGTCGGTCGCGGCCGGAACGAGGACGCGGCCTGCCTGCAACCACGACCACGCTGCGTCGGGCGAGGCTGAGATGTCGTGCTGGCGGTTCGCCACGTAGGCGAGTCCGAACTCGGCGAGCATGTCTGCGCCGATCCCGTCGGTACCGAGGGCGACCGGATTCTCGAAACGTGTCGGGTTGGCGTACCCGACAGAGTTGTTCATGTTCGATCGGGGGTTGTGCACGATCGTTCCCCGCAACCCGTGGTCATCGGGCAGGTGGACCCCGTGGATCAGGAGCCAGTCGTCACGGCTGAGTTCTCGGAGTCGCTCGTGGGCTCCTTCGTCGTCGGGTCCCTCAGCGACGTGGATGTGAACGCCCACGCCGTGATGCTCCGCCAGGTCGGCGGCGTCGGCGAGGTGTTGATCGCTGACGGTGAACGACGCGTGAACGCCGACCATGCCGGCACGCATGGGGTCGCCGCGCTCGCTGCACTCGCGCAGGTAGCGGTCGTTCTCGGCGAGCCCCCGGAGCGCGCCGCCTGAACCGTGTCGATCGCTGATGCCGTAGCAGGTGTTGATGCGGACGCCGACCTCGTTCACGGCATCCGCGATGACCGACAGCGATCCGGGAATCGCGTTCGGGGACTCGTGGTGGTCGATGATCGCCGTGGTGCCGGCTTCGAGCGCTTCGAGCGCTCCGAGCTTCGCCGACCACTCGATCATCTCGAGGTCGAGGGCGGTGTCGAGGCGCCACCAGATGTTCTCGAGCACGTCGAGGAAGCTCGCTGGGTTCTTCGGGGGTGCCGGCATGCCACGCGCCAGCGCCGAGTAGAGGTGGTGGTGTGCGCACACCATGCCGCCGGTCGTCGCTCCGCTCATCGCCTCCTCCACCGGTGCGGGCGAACAGGGGCTGGCCCTGACGGTCTTGTCATGTCCATGCGCTCGCCCGTTCTCTGTTCGACTCGTTGCGCATCGGCAACTCGGTGTGCCACTCGCCCGTGACGCCCCGGATCGCTGCGGCGACGGCGCCGGCGGTCGGGACGAGACCGATCTCGCCGACACCTTTGATGCCGTATGGCGAGTCCGGCTGAGCCGCCTCGACGAGGATCACTTCGACCGGCGGCATGTCCTTCGGTCGGATGATGTCGAGGCTGCGCAGCGTCGTGTTCGTCGGGAAGCCGACCTCGTCGCATGGGAACCCTTCGCTCATCGCGTACCCGAGGCCCATGTGGACCGCGCCTTCGATCTGCCCTTCGCACAGCATCGGGTTCACTGCCCGACCGACGTCGTGAGCGGCGACCACCTGCTCGATGTCGCCGGTCTCGGAGTCCATGATGACGACCTGCGACGCGTACCCGAAGGTGGAGTGGATGATCGGATCCTCGATCGGTGTGCCGGCTGCCTTGGCAGCTTCGATCTCGCCGAGCGATGAGGTCCAGTCGACGCGGTAGTCGCCTTCGTAGTCGACCCCGACTTCGCAGCCGCCCTCGATCGCGGCGCGACATGCAGCCTGGACGGAACCCGCGCCCATCAGCGTTCCTCGCGATCCGGTGGTCTGACCTGCGCCGAGCTCGCGGGTCGAATCGACGATGACGTCGATGCGCTCCGGGTCGATCCCCAGCTCTTCGACCGCGACCTGGAGCGCGACGGTGTGCACGCCCTGTCCCATCTCGGTCCAGCAGTGCCGGACTTCGACACGGCCCGATTCGGTGAAGTGGACGACCGCCCGTGCGATCTCGTTGAAGCCGTTGCCGAGACCGGAGTTCTTCAGCCCGAGACCGATTCCGACGGCCTTGCCGGCCGCCACCGCCGCGTCGTACGCGGGCTTCACCGCGTCGAGGCAGCTGCGAGCGCCGATACAGCCGTCGTCCATCCGCTGGCCAGGACCCCACACCTCGCCGGGCACCACCACGTTGCGCGACCGCATCTCCCAGCCGGAGATCCCCGCCTGTTCTGCAAGGCGGTCGAGGACGCCTTCCATCGCGAATTGCGCCTGGTTGGCGCCGAAGCCGCGGAACGCGCCGCACACCGAGTTGTTGGTCCGAGCAGCGACGGCGTGAACGTCGACGTTGGCCACCAGGTACGGACCGGTCGCATGACCGGCGGCGCGTTCGAGGACCTTCATGCCGACCGATGCGTACGGCCCCGAGTCGCCGATCATCCGGAC
>JBGCFW010000142.1:0-9847 GCA_045107155.1 Ilumatobacter sp.
CTGGTTCCACGGCGGCAAACGAGTCGGGGAAGAACACCGACCGCATCCCGAGAGCCATCCATCGCAGTGGAAACACCGATGCGACGTTCTGGAGCCACTCCGGGAGTTGGTCGAACTGAAACCAGATGCCCGAGATGAACTGGAGCACCACGAACGGCAGCGTCACCACTGCCGACGCAGACCGTGGGTTCGTGGCGATCGTCGAGATCGCCATGCCCATCAGCACTGCTGCGGTCAGCCCGAGCAGGAACACCCAGGCGAAGGTGAACCAGGCCGTGCCCGTGGGGAGGTCGACGCCGAAGAGGGCGACGCCGACCGTGAGGAGCAGCGCCGTCTGGAGTGTCGCGGTCACGAGGACCGCACCGAGCTTGCCGAACAGGTAGGCCGCTGGCGGCATCGGTGTGCCGCCGAGACGTTTGATCGTGCCGTCCGAGCGGTCGAGCGCCAGCTGCGGGGCGAGGTCGTTCACGCCGACGTTCAACGCGACGCTCGCGATCATGCCCGCCACGATGTACTGGCTGAAGTCGACACCGGTCTCGCCGATCTCCCCGCCGAGGATGCCGGCGAGCAGGGTCATCAGTACGAGCGGCAGCGCGAACGAGAACAAGACCTGCTCGCGTGTCCGGCGGAAACGCAGCAGTTCGATCCTCGTGCGCTGCACCGATGCGATCGCGAGGGTCATGATGCCACCGCCGTCCGTGCCACGGCATGGTCGCCGATCAGTTCGAGGTACACCTCTTCCAGCGAGGGGCGTGTGACCTCCAGGTCGTCCACGTCACCCACCAGCTCGTGCAATCGGGTCACCAGTGCACTCGGCTTCATCGTTCGGGTACTCACGCGGCCGTCAGTGGCGGGTTCCCAGTCGCAGAGCGCGAGTCGTGGATCCTCCGCGCCCGAGGGTCTGAACACCACCGTCGTCTCGTGTGGATCGCGGCCGCCGAGTCGGTCGGGTGTGTCGATCGCGATCAGTGCACCGTCCGCGAGGACGCCGATGCGATCGGCGAGATGTTGGGCTTCGTCGAGGTAGTGGGTGGTGAGCACGATCGTGGTGCCTTCGTCGCGGAGACCTTCGATCGTCGACCACAGTCGGCGACGCACTTCGGGGTCGAGCCCCGTGGTCGGCTCGTCGAGGAACAGCAGGCTCGGACGTCCCACGATCCCGCATGCGAGATCGAGGCGGCGTCGTTGGCCGCCCGACAGTTCGTCGACGAATCGGTCGGCCACCGCGGTGAGATCGGTCATCGCGAGGACCTCGTCGAGCCGACGTGGCGAGGGGTAGAAGCCGCCGAGGTGGGAGACGGCCTCGGAGACTGTCAGCCGATCGAACGCTCCGGTCTCCTGGGTGACGACACCGATCTGTGCTCGCCAGGTCGAACCACCCGACATCGGGTCGGCGCCGAGCACGTGGAGGTCGCCTGCCGTCGCAGACCGGTGTCCCTCACACATCTCGACGAAGGTGGTCTTGCCGGCCCCGTTCGGGCCAAGGAGGCCGAACACCTCGCCCTCGTGAACTTCGAGGTGCTCGACGTCGACGACGACGCGGTCGCCGTACGTCTTCGTGAGGCCGTGGGCCCCGATCACGCTTTTCGTCATGGGCTCCATCGTCGTGGAGCGCTCCGCTGGCGGCATCGGACCAGGGGCGTGTCCGCCCATCCACCAGGTGGTGGATGCCTGCGACTGGTGACGAATCGGGATCTGACGTCGCGCTCAGACGACGTCGAAGCTCCAGCGGTAGCTGCGGGCACTCTCCCGGCCCTCTTCGATCATCCAGAAGATGACCTGAACGTTGTGCCGCCCCTCCGAGAACGATGTGATCACAGCATCGTCGCTCGGGCGGAACGTGATGACGTTGTTGCCCGGGTCGAAAACGGCAGTGGGCGGGATCGACAGCTGCTGACCGTCGTTCTCCGGGTTCACCACGACCTGACCGATGCTCGTCGTCTCCAACTCGATGCCATCGATGACGAGGACCGCCTCGAAGCCGGCTTGGAGGTCGACGCGGACCTGTTGTTGCTGGAACACCTGCTGCGCGTTCTCGACGGGGGAGAGGTTCTCGATCGCATCAGGGCGATCGATGCCTTCGTCGCCCGTGATGGCCGAACCGACGCCCCAGATGATCGCGAACAGGCCGCACGCAATCACGAAGCAGGCCGCCAGCAGACCCTTGTCGACCGGGGGTCGGAGGCGTCGGACTTCGTCGCCCGTGGCCATGTCGGATGGCGCTGTGGCGATGTCGGATGGCGCAGCGGCGACGTCGGATGGCGCCCCCTCGCCCGGCTCATCGTCGTCGTTCTCGGCTTCGTCATCCACCGACGCGTCGCCCGAATCGTCGTGGGCAGCAGTGGCGTCGAGGTTGTCGGTGTCGTCGGTGTCGTCGGTGTCGTCGAGATCCACGTTCGAGTCGCGCACGCGTTCAGTCTGCCTGGCTGCTTGCGCGAACGTGCAGGCGGTAGCGTCCGAACCGGTGGAAAACGACGACGAAAAGGAGTCAGCGACGGACGGCGGCGGCCTCGTCGGTGCGGTCCTGGCAGGGCGGTATCGAGTGGCCCGCGTGGCCTCGACGGGGGCCAACACGGTCATTCTCGATGCGGTCGATCTCGAGCGCGACGGCGCCGTCACGCTCAAGGTCGTCCGGCCCGAGCACGCCGGCGACGAGGAGTTCCGACGGAAATTCCGACGGCTGGCCGAGATCTCCCAAGCCCTCACGCATCCGAACATCGCGTCGGTCCAGGACTGGGGCGAGATCGACCTCCGCGGCGAATCCACCGTGTTCTGGACCGTTGACGCGCTCGGCGGCGGCAGCTTGCGCGATCTGCTCGACCGCGGGCGCATGCTCGAGCCGGGTCAGGCCCTCGTCGTGGGCCTCGAGGCATGTCGAGCACTCGATGCCGCCCATCAGCGTGGTCTGTTCCACACCGAGCTCACGCCCTCGAAGATGGTGTTTGGCGCCGACCGGCGCCTACGCGTGGTCGACTTCGGTATGGCTCGCCTGTTGGCGGAGCCAGCGTGGGCTGCGTCAGCGTCCGTCCCGACCCACGTCGCGCGCTACGCCTCGCCGGAGCAGGCACTCGGGCTCCCCATCGATGCCAAAACCGACGTGTACGCACTCGCGCTCGTGATGCTCGAGGCGGTCACCGGGGAGGTGCCGTTCTCGGCCGACTCGACCGTTGCGACGTTGTCGGGGCGAGTCGACAAGCTGATGCCCGTCTCCGCCGACCTCGGCCCCCTCGCGTCGGTCCTCGAGCGTGCCGGACGGCCGGAGTCGAGCGATCGCTTCACCGCGGCGGAGTTCGGTCGGGCACTGGTGCAGGCGGCCCCCAAGCTC
Organism: Ilumatobacter sp.; assembly: GCA_045107155.1. Classification (GTDB taxonomy): domain Bacteria; phylum Actinomycetota; class Acidimicrobiia; order Acidimicrobiales; family Ilumatobacteraceae; genus Ilumatobacter_A. Next base: position 3,326 of record JBGCFW010000142.1, read on the forward strand.
CCGAAGCCCGACCCGATTCCGGTGCTGTCGTCGGGCATGTTCGACACGACGGCGATGCGCCGACCGACCGACCCCACCGGCGGGGTGGAGCGGCCGGCGCCAGCGCCGGCGTTGGCGCACGTCGACGAGGAGGGTGTCGCGTCCGCCGGTGACCCGTCGCCGACATCGGAGCGTGCGATCAACGTCGCTGCCGACCCGCTGCTGGCCGGGGCCATCGTCGCCGCTGGAGCGGGCCCTGAAGACCGCGAGGCTGTCACCGCCGACGCAGTCGACGATGATGTGGTGACCGCCGATGCAGCGGACACCGCGCATGTGACGGCGACAAGCGGCGGCGAGACCGATCGTGACGTCGATGTCCCCGAGGCGGACATCGTGGCCGTCGACGAGGACCAGCCCGACCCCGACCCCGACCCCGACCTCGACACCGAGAACGACCCCGACACGGCGCTCGCTCGCGTTGGCGCCGGTCCGTCAGCCTCGCCCGAGGAGGGCGTCGATCGTGTGGTCGCCGACACCGCGCCGCGGGCGGTCTCGGCAACCGCAGTACAGCCGGTGATTCCAGCGGTCGCCTCCTCGCCGGTTGTCGATTCGTCGCCGCTCTACGACGATGCACCGGCGCGCCGGCGTCGCGGACCGATCGCGATCCTGGTGCTGCTGTTGCTGCTCGGCCTCGGAGCGCTCGCGTATGCCGGCTCACTGCTCCTGCAGACCAAGTCGTTCGAGGTGCCGGTGCTCGCCGGCACACCAGAGGACGAGGCGATGAACCAGATCGTCGGAAACGACTGGGAGGTCTCGACGCGTGGAGAACGCAGCGATTCGTTCCCCGAGCCCGACACCGTCATTCGTACGTCGCCCGGGCCTGGCGCCGTCCTCGACGAGGGCTCGCCATTCTTGCTCGTGCTGAGTGAAGGCCCCGAGTTCCGAACGCTGCCCGAGCTGGCGGACCTGCCGGTCGCGGCGGCGGTCCAGCGGCTTGCAGACCTCCGACTCGAAGCGACCGAGGAACCCCAACGGGTCTTCTCCGAGACCGTCGTCGACGGCAACGTCGTGTCCTGGCGGGTCAGCGGCGATGCCAACGGAGACATGCAGGCGGGGGCGCAGATCCTTCCCGGCGAAGTCGTCGTGCTCACGGTCTCGATGGGGCCAGAACCACGGTCGGTGCCCGACCTGTCGAAGACGACGCTCACCGATGCCATAGCCATCGCCGATGCGCTCCAGCTCGAGGTGATCGAGGGTGATTCGGTCTTCAGTGAGACGGTGCCCGAGGGGCAGATCGTCAGCCAGACCCCCAGTTCCGGTGCGAGCATCGAACGTGAAGGAGCGATCACCGTGCAGGTGTCGCTCGGCCCCGACATCGTCGAGTTCCCCGACCTCGAGGGGCTCTCGTTCACCGACGCACAGACCGTGCTCGCCGAAGCGGGATTCGTCGTCGGCAACTTGCTCGGCAGCACCGACGGAGTCTTCGTCGAAGCGTCGGTCGAGGGCGTCGATGTGGTTGCTGGCGCCGAATTCCGACGCGGTCAGGCGATCGATCTCATCTTCCTCTGATCGGGGTCGAGGCGCGAACGGGTCGCCCGGGATTTGAGCCGGTCGAGGGTCACTTCACTACGGTGCGAGCCCATGACGTCGTTCGACGGCCAGGTCGCCATCATCACGGGTGCGGGTCGCGGCATCGGTCGCGAGCACGCCCGATACTTCGCCGAGCAAGGGGCCCGAGTCGTCGTGAACGACCACGGTGGCGATCACGACGGTTCCGGATCCGCCTCGGACGGCGACCCCGCCGAGGAGGTCGCGTCGGAGATTCGTGCGGTCGGCGGTGAGGCGATTGCCAACACCGACGACGTGACGGACTGGGCGGGGGCCGAGCGGATGATTGCGACGGCGATCGAGGCCTACGGCGATCTCGACATTCTCGTCAACAATGCCGGCATCTTGCGTGACCGCACGATCGTCAACATGACCGAGGCGGAGTGGGACGACGTCGTCAACGTGCACCTCAAGGGTCACTTCGTCCCGACGCATCACGCTGCGGTCCACTGGCGTAACGCGCACAAGGCCGGTACGTCGAAGCGTCGGTTCCTCGTGCACACCTCGAGCACTTCTGGGCTGTTCGCGAACCCTGGGCAGGCCAACTATGGCGCTGCGAAGTCGGGCGTGGTGACCTTCAGTCAGATCGCCTCGAAAGAACTCGCCCGCTATGACGTGACGAGCAACTGCATCGCTCCCGCCGCCCGAACCCGGCTGACGCTGGCGTCGCCTGGCCTCGAGGACATCATGGCGACGAACTCTCAGGGCTTCGACGAGTGGGATCCCGCCAACGTGTCGCCGCTCGTGGCGTACCTCAGCAGCGAACGCTGCGAGTTCAGCGGTGAGACGTTCTTCATCCAGGGCGGCATCGTGAAGCGGGTCGACACCTACGCGTTCGGTGACTCGGTGCAACAACAGGAGCGATGGACCGTCGATGCGCTCGCCGACGCCCTTGCACCTCAGGCGCCCGCCAGGAGCGATCCGGCCGGCTGATCGGTCAGGTGGCTTGGGCGGGCCTACTCGGCGTCGCCGTCGACCGGCGGCGCCGGCTCGGTGATGTCCTTGATCTCCTGGGCGATCTTCTCCGAGAACTCGTTCGAGGGCAGCGAGGTCTGCATCGCCATCAGCTTCATCATGTCGCCCTGCACCTTGACGCGCCCGTTCATGAACGCTTGCATCGCCATCGCTGGGTCCTGGTCGACGAAGATGGCCTGCGCCGTTGCGTAGTCGGTCGTGACGGTGACGTCCGGTTCCACGAGCGCACCGAGTTCCATCACGACCGCGCCCGACGAGGTGTCGAGGTAGCTGTGTACGGTGTCATCGCCGAACGGCATGTCGGTGATCACCTGGTTGATGCGGAGATCGACTTCGACCTCGGGCACCTCATCGGCGTACTTCTCACGGATCGCGCGGGCGGCGTCCATCCACTCGTCGGACAGGAAAGGGTGAGCCATAGTGGCCTGGACTGTAGTTGTGTCGGTTCGAGAAGACTCGGCCGCGCCCGGGACGCTGGGTGGTCGGCGATGATGGCGATTCGGCAACGCAAGTGGGGCTCGCGGCCGGCGTTTCCGTGTCGGCGGGCACTGGGTGCAGCCGTGCTCGTTGCCGGCCTCGCAGCATGCTCGATCACCTCGGTCGATCCCGCCGTTCGCGCGGTTCGCGCCGACGCTGCGGTTGTGGCCTCGGTACCGACGCCGATCGAGCCGTCTGCGCCGAGTGGCTCCGACCCCGACCCCGACCCTGACGACCTGGGCCCCGGCGAGTCTGAGCAATCACCGTCGACGACCGAGACGGCGAATGACGAAGCATCACGCGACCCGGTGAGCTCGCCGCCGTCGACAATCCCCGAGCCGCTGCCTCCGTCCGACGAGGAGACTGCGCAGATCGTCGACGAGCTGATCGCGGCCGGGTTCTGTGATGCGCAGGACTTCGACGACGACGGCGAGGTGACGGCGATCCACTTCGTGCTCGACGGGGTCATCCAGAACCCGTGCTTCGTCGCGCAGCCGGGTGACGTCGATGACGTGGTGTTCGACGATGATCCCAGGTTGATCGCCGCGTGGAACGAGCTGCTCCGGGTGACGCCCGTCGGGCTGGTCGACGACATCAGCCTGCTCGCCGGGTACGAGAGCTGTTCGACGTGCGACACCTTGGCGTATGTGACCACGCTCGACGTCGACGCCGAGTTCTTCGTGATCGCGGTCGATGTGGTCGCCGCCGCCGAAAATCTCGACGAACTCAGACTCACCATGCTGCATGAGTTGGCGCATGTGTTCACGCAGCGCCCGGGCGATCAGCTGCTGGTCCAAGACGTCGATGTGCCCTGCCCGACCTACTTCAACGGCATCGGCTGCTTCACCGAGACGTCGTACATGTGGGCGTGGATCGAGGCATTCTGGCCTGCCGACGTACTCGACACGTTGCCCGACGACGGGTCGGTCGCGACCGATGCCGAGGCGGAGGCTCGATGCAACCTCGACCCGGCGTTCACGGGCTCCTATGCGGCGGTCCACCCCGAGGAGGACTTCGCGGAAACGTTCTCGGCGTTCGTGTTCGACGTCGAGGTCGACTCGGCGCTCGCGTCGAAGCTCGAGTTCTTCGAGCGCTACCCGGAGTTCGTCGAAGTGCGCGAGAACGCCCGCGCCGAGGGGCTCGCCGGGACGGAAGCAGCGTTCGAAGGCTGCGGCTGATCCCGGTCGCGAGGCGACCACAGACCCGAAGGCCGGATGTCGTCAGCCGAGAATCGTGATGACCGAGGTGGTGACGGCGTCGAGGATGTCGTGGTCGATCTCGTAGCCGAGTCCTGGCGTGGTCGGGACGTGCACGTGGCCGTCGACGATCTCGATCGGGTCGGTCACGATGTCGCGAGCGTAGAAACGGTTCGATGCACTCACGTCGCCAGGGAGCGTGAAGCCGGGGAGCGCGGCGAGCCCCGCGTTCGCTGCTCGACCGATCCCGGTCTCGACCATCCCGCCGCACCACACCGGTACGCCGCGTGCCAGGCACAGGTCGTGGATCCGCACCGCTTCGAGGTACCCGCCGACGCGGCCCGGCTTGATGTTCGCGATCTCGCAGGCTCCGAGGTCGATGGCGTCGGCGGTGCCCGCAGCAGAGACGAGCGACTCGTCGAGACAGATCGGCGTGCGCACCTCGTCAGCGAGCCGGGCGTGGCCGATGATGTCCGCCTCGGGCAACGGTTGCTCGATCAGCAACATGTCGAACTCGTCGAGCCGTGCAAGGTGAGCGCCGTCGGTGCGCTGGTACGCGGTGTTCGCATCGACCTGGAGGCCCATGTCGGGACCGATGAGGTCGCGAACCGCGGCCACGTGGTCGATGTCGGCGCCGGGCTCGATCTTCAGTTTGATCCGGACGTACCCCTCGTCGACGTATCCCTGCACCGTGTCGAGCAGGTCGCTGATCTCGTCGTGGATACCGACGCTCACGCCGCTCGGGATCCGGGTGGCGGTGGCGCCGAGATACTGGGCGAACGAGCGGCCGGCTGCACGGAGCTGCGCGTCGAGGACGGCCATCTCGACGGCGCCTTTCGCCATCGGGTGTCCGTGGAATCGAGCCAGCATTGCGGTCGCAGCCGCGGCGTCGATCGGCGCGTCGGCAACGTGGCCGAGGAGATGGGGGAGAAACTGCTCGACGAGCACGTGCTGGGCGCCCGCCACATACTCTGGCGAGTAGGTGGGTTCACCGAGCGCCACACACTCGCCCCACCCTTCGACGCGTGTGCCGGCGATGTCGAGTGCGACGCGAACGAGCAGAATGTCGCGATCTCGCTCGACTCCGAAACTGGTGCGAAACGGCGACACGAGCGGCATCGCGATACGGCGGAGCTCGACGCCGACGAGCCGTCCGCTCGGGAGCGATCCGCTGAGGCCTTCGCTCATGACGCCTGCTCGATGACGTAGTCGCCCTCGGCGGTGAATCCGACGACGTGGTCACCGCGTTCGAGTGCCTCGCGCAGCGGCTCACTCGTTCGCGTCCGCCAGTCGGCGACGGCCGCGGGATCGGTACGGCGGAGCATGACGACGTCCTCTGGCGTGGGGATGGTCAGACGACCCGCTGGGTCGGCGGCCTTGGTGACGGGTTCCTCGGAGTCGGGGCCGACGGCCCATGCGACGAGGAGGCGATCGGAGTGGCCGCCGGCGTTGATCGAGTCGCTCATCGTCCCGTAGAAGGACGGAAGGAACTCGTGCACCTCGGCGTCGAGCACGGCGAGGTTGAACCACGCGTTGCGTCGAACGAGCGGGTCGTAGGTCCAGACGATCCAGTCGATGTCCTGCTGTGCCGACCACGTGCGCTGATGGAGCTTCATCGCCCGGCCGAGCCCGGAGTGTCGGGCACCGGGCAGGAGCCCGGTGATGTGGCTGTGCAGCGCGGGTCGGTCGCGATGGCGAGCGAGAATCGCGACCGACGCGCCAAGCATTCGCTCCTGACCGGTGCCGGTCTCGTAGGCCGCGCTGACGTAGCCGCCGGAGTGGGCGACGGCCATCAGGACCTCGATCGTGACCAGAGGCGTCGCCGAACCCCAGACCTGCGTGAACACCTCGGCGATTCCGAGCATCTCGTCCGCGGTGTGCAGTGTGCGGATCTCGACACCGTCGAGGAGATTCTGCGCCTCGCCTGGTTCGGTACTGCTCATCGGATCGTCCTCATTCCGTGTGCTCCTCGTCCCGCATCCGTTCGACACGATAGGTCCCGCGCTCGACGCGGTACGCAGTCCGCACAGCGAGCGCCTGGCGGATCTCTGGTCCGACGTCGTCGCTGATCTCCGTGCGATAGGTGGCGTCGGTGGTGAGCACCACGGTGAAGTACATCCCAGAGAACGCCCCGAGGAACACCGACACCCGGATCAGCGGCTCCGTCAGGACGAGGGTGCGACCACCGAAGCCGGCGTCGAACAGCACGTTCAGTTCCGCGAGCCCCGTCCAACCCATCGAGGTCGCCGACGTGATGCCGAAGAACCCGAACCCGATGAAGAACACG
>JBGCFW010000143.1:0-5217 GCA_045107155.1 Ilumatobacter sp.
CGCCGTCATGGCTCGCCCCGAAGACCGGAGGGTGCTGCACGCCGTCGTCTGTTGCCATAGGAATAGTGTTGCACGCGACGTCCGCGTTCACACCTTGGTTCGGCGCCGCTTCCTCTGCGAGACTCTTCGTCTCGGCGGTGCGGGGGCACCGCCACGAGAGGAGACCCATGACCATCACCGAACCAACGGTCCAGACGACCATCACCGTCGAACCACAGGCACCGACGATCGGCGCCGAGATCAGCGGCATCGACCTTTCACAGGATCTGTCCGACGATCAGGTCGCCGAGATCCGCCGCGCTCTGCTCGACTGGAAGGTGTTGTTCTTCCGTGACCAGGACATCACGACAGCACAGCACCTCGCCTTCTCGCGTCGGTTCGGCGAGCTGGAGGTCCACCCGTTCGCGCCGTCCGCTCCGAACAACCCCGAGATCCTGGCCATCACACACGACGAGGCCGCGCCCGGCCAGGAGAACGGCTGGCACTCCGATGTCACGTGGCGCCTCGAGCCGTCACTCGGCTCAGTGCTCCGTCTGATCGAGGGACCGAGCATGGGTGGCGACACCCTCTTCGCCGACATGTACGCCGCCTACGACGGGCTCCCGGACGAGATCAAGGAGCGCGTCGACGGGCTCACGGCGCGCCACGACTTCACCCGATTCAAGCTCGCGATGCGCAAGCGCGGCGCGAGCGACGACGAGATCGCCGAGATGCAGAAGCAGTACCCGAACCCGCATCATCCGGTCATCCGGACGCACCCCGAAACGGGCCGCAAGGGGATCTATGTGAACGCGGCGTTCACGAAGGAGATCGACGGGCTCCCCTCCGAAGAGAGCGATGAGCTGCTCTCGATCCTCTTCAAGCAGGCGATGTACCCGGAATACCAGGTGCGGCTGCGGTGGGAACCCAACACCATCGCGTTCTGGGACAACCGCTCGGTGCAGCACTACGCATGTTCCGACTACTGGCCGCAGGTTCGCAAGGTCGAGCGGGCGACGATCATCGGCGATGCGCCCTACTTCGACCCGAGCCAGGCACCCACCGACGTTCCCGCCCGTCCGTTCATGGGCCAGGTCGAGTTCCGCCGCAAGGGCCTGATGCCGATGTGAGGGCCGTGCCTGAGGACCTCGCCTCAGGCAAGGTGCGCGATGAGGCCCTCGAGGGCCAAGCGATAGCTGTCGCGCCCGAACCCTGCGACCACGCCCAGGCACACCGCGCCGATCATCGTCGTGTGGCGGAACTCGTCGCGGGCATGCACGTTCGACAGGTGGGTCTCGACGACGGGCAACTCGATCGCCGTGATCGCATCGCGCAAGGCCACCGACGTGTGGGTGTAGGCACCAGCGTTGAAGACGACGCCGACGGCGGTGTCCCGAGCCGCATGCAACGCGTCGACGAGTTCGCCTTCCACGTTCGACTGGACGTCGGTGATGTCGAAGCCGTGCACCCCTGCGATCGAGCGACACTCCGCGACGATCTGGTCGAGCGTGTGCGCCCCGTACACCTCCGGCTCGCGGGTGCCGAGGAGATTCAGGTTCGGCCCGTTGAGAATCAGGATGCTGGCCATGGTCGAAACCCTAGGCGTCGCCTCGTGCGCCCGCGAGGAGTGGTGTGCCGAACAGGTCTGAGGCGGTAGGTGGTTCGTCGTCAGAGCGAGTGCTGCGACATGAACGCCCATGCGTCCGCGGTGGCGTCGACGTCGAAGGTGAAGCCCGACACGTCGAGTCCGAGTGTGGGATCGGCCAGCGGCGATGACGGCCATGTATGGCCACCGTCGACGATCTCGTAGAAGGTGAGCGGCACGCCATTGAGGCAGCCGGTGAAGTCGTAGCGCACGACTTCAGCGGTCTCTTCGGTTCGCACCGGCTCCGGGTCACATTCGAAGTCCTCGGCGAAGTCGTCGAACTCACCGAGCGTTCCTTCGTCGATCAACGCGTCGACCGCGTCGGGCGGCAGCAGCACCGAGGGTTCACCTCCGCCGAACGGGACCACCGTGTCGGCTGTGCCGTGGTAGGCGACGTATGGAACCGGTCGGTCGGGGAAGCACTCATCGACGTGGGTCACTCCCGCGACGGACGCCGCCGCTGCAATCTTCCCGGCGAGATTGCACACCAACTCAGAGGTGAACAAGCCGCCGTTCGACATACCCGTCGAGTACACGCGGAATGGGTCGCCGCACCAGTCATCGACGACGAGGTCGATCAATGCGTCGGCGAAGGCGATGTCATCGCGCTCGGGCGTGTCGAACTGTTGGAGTTCCCACGACGGGCCGGTCCCGACGTCAACGCCGGTCGCATGGACGACGACGAAACCCTCCCGCTCCGCAAGCGACTCGTAGCCGCTGAACGCAGCCTGCTCGGGTCCGTTCGAACCGAGCCCGTGCCAGTTGAGCACGACGGGGGCGGGATCGGACGACGTCACCTCCGGTACGTAGATCCGAACGTCGTGTTCGAAGCCTCCGGCATCGAGCACCAGATCGTTCACCCCGCGCACCAAGCTGTCGCAGGCCGGACGAACCCGCGCCGGCCCTTCGATCGTGAAGCCAGGGTCTGCGTCTTCGTCGACTGACTCGTCGTCCGCCACGCCCTCGTCCGCGTCGTCCATCGCTGCACCCTCGTCGCTCTGAGCGTCTCCGAGGACGGGTTCGGGTTCCGTCTCAGCCGGTTCGGTCTCGACCTCGGCGTCGCCGGGCTCGTCCGCGGTGTCGTCATCGACATCCGCCTCGACGGCGGTTTCGATCGCGACATCGGCGTCGCTCGCATCGTCGCTGCCGCCAGAGCAGGCAGCCACCACGAGCAGAACGGATGCGGCGAAAGCGGAACGTGCAGAGCGCATCGAACCATCATCGCAGCTACCCAGGCCGCAACAGCCGCATCCGCGTATCGTTCGGCCGATGGGACCGCGCTTCGCATTCGGAATGACCCTCGCCTCGGTGGCACTCCTCGGGTGCGGGTCCGACGACAACACCTCGGGCGCCGACGGACCCGCTCGATCGGTCGAGATCGCAGCGGTCGATTTCGCGTTCCGTTCCGACGCAGCGATCACGATCTCCGCCGGCGAGACCATCGAGTTCATCGTGGAGAACGAAGGTTCCGTTGATCACCAGATGGAAGTACTCACCGACGCCAACCGTCGCCTCGGCATGACCGAACGGATCGCACCCGGCCGCAGCGACACCGTCACCGTCACGTTCGCCGAGCCGGGCGTCTACCGGGTCATCTGCGACATCGACGATCACCGCACGCTCGGTCAGATCGCCGAGTTCACGGTCGCGGACGCGAACTGAGCGCCGCGGCCGACCGGTCGTCCTCGCTCGCATCGTGGCGGGCTCGCGCCGCGTGACAGGGTTGCTCGGATGAGCACGACCGAGACCACCACACACGACACTACTGGCTGGACCTTCGCCGATGGTGCGGCCCTCGATTGGGTTTCGATGGGCGAGAAGGTCGAGATGAAGATGCTCGCTGGCGCCGATGGCAAGGTGATCGCGATGTTCCGCTTCGAGGCGGGCTATTCGGGCGGCACACACCACCACGAAGAAGCCGAGTTCAGCTACATCCTCGAGGGCGACCTCGTGTCGAACGGCGTCGAGATGGCCGCCGGACACGCCTATGGCGCCCAAGCCGGCACCGATCACACGGAGTTCCGCACGGTTGGCGGGTGCACGCTCGTCAGCGTCTTCAAGATGCCGGGCTGAGGCTGCGACCGTCTGCACGACCGAACGTCGACATCGCGCACGACACGCGTCGAGGACGGGATGATTCTCGGCCGGCTTAGCCGAAGCGATCGATCACGGTGATACCGGGGCCGGCAGCAGCCGGGTCGACGAGAACGTCGATCGCGGTCTCGAGATCGACGGTCCGCGTCACGAGCGCCGCGAGATCGATACGGCCGTCGGCGACCATGTCGAGCATGGCCGGGTATCGAGTCGCCGACATGCCGTGCGAACCCAGCACGTCGAGCTCCCAGGCGATGACGCGGTCGTACGGCAACGGCGCGCGAGCCGCTTGGCCGGCCATCAGCCCGACCTGCACGTGTCGGCCGCGTCGACGGAGCCCCATCACCGATGCAAACGACGAATCTGCGCCACCGATCGCATCGATCGATGCGTGCGCGCCACCGCCGGTCGCTGCCGCGACCGCTCGTCCGATCTCTTCAGCGGTGAGTCCGTTGGCGTCGACCGTGGCCGCACAACCCGCGTCGGCTGCGGCCACGAGCGCAGCCTGCGCGATGTCGACCGCGATGACGTGAGCGCCCAGGGCCCGCCCGATCATCACCGCCGACAGGCCGACCCCGCCACAACCGTGCACGGCAAGCCACTCTCCCGGCTTGATGCGTGCTCGATCGACCACCGCCCGGAACGACGTCGCGACCCGACAACCGAGCGCCGCTGCGGTGACCGACGCGATCGCATCGGGCAGGAGCACGACGTTCGTGTCGGCGTGTTCGATCGCGACCAGCTCGGCGAACGATCCCCAGTGCGTGAAACCCGGCTGGAACTGCTCGGGACACACCTGATGATCGCCGGCGTCGCAGACCCCGCAGTCTCCGCAGCCACCGACGAACGGCACGGTCACGCGATCGCCGATCTGGAGCCGCTGCACGTCTGCGCCGACCGCCACGACTTCGCCGGCCAACTCGTGCCCCGGCACGTGGGGAAGCACGATGTCGGGATCGGTGCCCCGCCACCCATGCCAATCGCTCCGACAGATCCCCGACGCCTCGACTCGCACGACGACACTCGTCGGTGACGGTGAGGGGTCGGGAACCACCGCGATCACCGGGCGCTCGCGGAACTGCTCGTAGTACATCGCACGCACCCGGGTGACGCTACGGACTCGCCAGCGTGACGAACAGATCGCGTCCGCTGTCGACGTCGACCGACGTGTCTGCTCAACTGTCACGATGACCGCCGAGCGCGACCTGCCAAAACCCGCCACCTCGTTCACACGCGAGCGTCAATCGGCAGCAATGGTCTCGTTCGACGATGCGGTCGACATGGAGGCCGCCAGCCGCGGGCTGATCGCACAGCACGCGACAGGACGAATCGAGAAGAACGGTCGACCCGTGTGGGACATCGCCAACCACGACTTCCTCCGAACCGGCGATCCCGCTCCCGACACTGTGCACCCCGGCCTGTGGCGTCAGGGCACGCTCAACTCGAACCACGGCCTGTTCGAGGTGGCCGATGGCGTCTGGCAGGCGCGCGGCTACGAC
>JBGCFW010000144.1:0-7514 GCA_045107155.1 Ilumatobacter sp.
CGACCCGATCTGGCGGGCCTCGAGCGCTGCGAAGCCGCCGTCGCCCAGCTGGAGGCCGACCCCACGGTCCCGATCTCCGAGATCGCAGACCGCGCCGGCGTGAGTCATGCGCACCTCGATCGTGAGTTCGGCAGGATCGTCGGCCTGACGCCCCGGATCCTCGCGCGCGACCTGCGGATGCGCAGGCTGCTCGAATCCGTCGACGCGCACGGCGCCACGCAATGGGCGGTAGTCGCCGCCGAGCTGGGGTGGGCCGATCAGCCGCACCTGATCAGAGACTTCAAGCGGCACACCGGCGTCACTCCGACCGACTACCTGGCCCGGCAACGTCGGTTCGAACCCCACCCCGAACCCGGCGAAGTCGCTGGCTTCGTCCCCGATCACGAACCCCGCCGAGGCACGACCCCCGACCGAGATTGATTCCGTTCAAGACCCGCCGCCACCAGCGGAGCACGCTCGGTCCATGAGTACTCCACAGGATCAGGCAGCCACGCAACTCCGCAATGTCGAGGCAGCGACCGGTCGCCGCCTCGCCGACTTCGCCGCCGAGGTCGAATCCATCGGAACCGCGAAGCACGGCGCCATCGTGGCGTACCTCAAGGCCGAACACGGACTCACCCATGGCAACGCCAACCTGCTCGCGCACCGCATCCGAGAACTCATCGGCGGCGGGCCCGCGGCGGCCGACGACCTGCTCGACGCACAGTACGCGGGCTCGAAGGGTCACCTTCGACCGATCCATGACCGACTCGCCGAGATCGCGAGCGGGTGTGGCCCGGACGTGGAGCGCGTCGTCCAGAAGACCGGCGTGAGCTTTCGGCGTCGAAAGCAGTTCGCGCTCGTGCAGGCACCGTCGTCGAAGCGAGTGACGCTCGGCCTCAACCTGCCCGACACCCCCGATGCGGATCGCATCACCGCGAGCAGCGGGATGTGCCGGCAACAGGTGGTGCTCATGTCGATCGACGACGTGGACGACTCGATCGGTGGCTGGATCGTCGCGTCATACGAGGCGAACTGAGCGCAGCCGACCTGGACGTGGGCGGTCCGCGTCGCCCACCACTACTCTCGCCGCCATGGCCGATCTCTTCCTGGGCGGGTCGATCGACCCCGCCACCCATGCACGCACCACCGACGATGGCTCCAGCCACGTCTCGGTCGCGACCGAGAAGCTGACGACCCACGGCGTGATCGTCGGCATGACCGGCTCGGGCAAGACCGGTCTCGGCGTGATCGTCATCGAGGAAGCGCTGAAGTCCGGACTCCCGGTCATCGCGATCGACCCGAAGGGCGACCTGACGAACCTGTGCCTCACGTTCCCTGATCTCGCCGCCGCCGACTTCCGCCCATGGATCGACGAAGCGCAGGCGAAGAACGCCGACAAGACCCCCGACCAGTTCGCCGCCGACCAGGCCGCGCTGTGGACCAAGGGCCTCGCCGGTTGGGGCCTCGGCGGCGCCGACATCGGCGAGCTCCGAGCGAACACCGACTTCACGATCTACACACCCGGTTCGAACTCGGGTGTGCCGATGAACATCGTCGGCTCACTCCAGGTCCCCGCGGACATGAGTGACGCCGAGGTGGTCGCTGACGAGATCGACGGCTACGTGTCGGGGCTTCTCGCACTCGTGGGCATCGAGTCCGATCCGCTGTCGAGCCGCGAACACATCCTGCTCGCCAACCTGATCAACCATTCGTGGGGCGACGGCAAGCCGCTCGATCTCATGACGCTCGTCGGCCAGATCGCGACGCCACCGATCCGCAAGCTCGGCGTGTTCGAACTCGACCAGTTCTTCCCGCCCGCCGATCGCATGAAGTTCGCGATGAAGCTCAACGGGCTGCTCGCCTCACCCGCATTCGCTGCGTGGGCCGCCGGTCCACCCCTCGACATCGACTCGATGCTGTTCCGTGACGGCAAGCCCCGCTGCGCGATCGTCACGACTGCGCACCTGTCCGACGAAGAGCGTCAGTTCGTCACGTCGCTGATCTTGTCGAAACTGGTCACGTGGATGCGTCGCCAGTCGGGGACCACAGACCTCCGGGCGATGCTCTACATGGACGAGGTCGCCGGGTACCTGCCGCCGACGGCGAACCCGCCCACCAAGAAGCCGATCATGCTGCTGATGAAGCAGGCCCGCGCGTTCGGTGTCGGGGTCGTGTTGTCGACGCAGAACCCGGTCGACGTCGACTACAAGGCGCTCTCGAACGCTGGCACGTGGATGATCGGTCGCCTGCAGACCGACCGAGACAAGGCGCGTCTGCTCGACGGCATGTCGTCGGCAGCGGGCGGCGTCGACATCGCGGCCGTCGGCGACACGATCTCCGGGCTCGGCAAGCGTGAGTTCATGCTCCGCCGCGCCGGCAAGGATCAACCCGAAGTGTTCACCACCCGGTGGGCGATGTCGTACCTCCGCGGACCCATGACCCGCGATCAGATCGAGCAGATGATGGACGGCGCGAAGGTGCAGGCCGAGACCGCTGCTGCGCCCCCGGCATCGAGCGGTGTCGCCAACCAGCCGACACCGGTTCCGGGTGCGGCAGCGCCAGCGCCCGAACTCGACGACGACGAGAGCACCGTGATGCCCGACGTCGCCGAAGGCACCCCGGTGCGTTGGGCCGACGTCGCATCGCCCTGGCTCGCAGATGCCGGCGGCGACTCCCGCGGCACTCGACACGCGGCCGCGGCGGTTGCACGTGTCGCGCTGCGCTACGACGAGACCAAGGCCGACCTGGTCCACGACGACGAGTTCGAGTGCGTGCTCCCCGAGCTCGGCGAGCAGATCGACGCGACCCGGATGGTGAAGGTCGACTACGACGACCGCGACCTGCGCACGAATGCGCCTGACGGAGCGGTCTACCGCCTGACCGAGGCGAAGCTCGCGAACAAGACGTTCTGGACGAGCGTGAACAAGGCGATCCGCGACGAGTTGGTCCGCACGTCGACCGTCGAGATCGGTGCGAACAGGGCCCTCAAGCTCTACGGCCGGCCCGGTGAGAGCCTCGACGACTTCACGACACGCTGCTTGAGAGTGGCCGACGAGCAGGCGGACGAGGAGATCGCAAAGCTCCGTGACAAGTACGAGACCAAGGTGAAGCGGCTGCAGGACCAGATCGCCGCCGCCGAGGACAAGATCGAGCTCCTCGAGGAACAGGAGAAGTCGAAGCGGAACTCCGAACTGCTGTCGACGGCCGGAAGCGTCCTCGGGGGTCTGCTCGGCGGACGCAAGTCGAAGGGCGGGCTCCTGGGTGGACTGCTCGGCAAGGCGGGGACCGCGGCGCGGCGCCGGGGGTCGACGAACGCTGCGGGCGAGCGAGTCGATGCCGCCGAGAACAAGCTCGGTCGGCTGATCGAGGACCTGAACGAACTCGAGATCGACCTTGCCGAGGACGTCACCGAGATCGACGCGAAGTGGATGGACACCGCGAAAGACGTGACCACGCTCGAGGTCGGCCTCGAGGCCAGCGACGTCAAGGTCACGCAGCTCTCGCTCACCTGGATTCCCGTCGATTGACCCTGTGCCGACGGTGGGACTCGAACCCACACTGACAGGCACCTAAAGCCTGTGCCTCTGCCAATTGGGCTACGTCGGCCGACGTCGCGTTCGAACCTACCCCGATGATCGGTCGGGTGTGACGGGCGCTGAATGACAGCACGTCGACCCCGCCCCCGGCCTAGGTTCGTCGTGGTGAGTCCGGCGACGCGGCGGCGCGTGTTCGAAGCGACCGGCTGGCTGGTCACGGCGTCGGTCGGACTCGTCCTGTTGACCCAGACGCTTGGATGGGAGGGAGGCACCCTCATCGCTGTGCTGCAGGCCCTCACACCGATCGGACTCGTCGCAGCGATCGCCGTCGCCGCGATCGCCGCGCTGTCCCGATCGCACCTTCTCGCGCTCGGCTCGGGGGCGGTGGTGGTCGGACTCCTGGTTCTCAGCATCCCGCTGGCGTTCCCCGCCGACCGGCTCGAACCGGGCGACGGTGCCGTGGGCGTGTCGGTGGCGTCGGTCAACATCCTCTTCGACAACCGGCAGGTGATCGAACTCGGTGCCGACCTCGCCGAACGCTCACCGGACGTGATCGCGTTCAGCGAGTTCATTCAGTGGCATCGTCGGACGCTGCGGGTCAACGGGCTCCGAGCGCAGTATCCGCATCGCATCGACGTCGATCCGCAACTGGGGTCGGGCATGTCGATCTGGTCGAAATATCCCATCGTCGACTGGGAGGTCGCCGACCCGAATGGCCGGATCGTCGACGCCACGATCGACGGCCCCGACGGCGTATTCCGGCTTCTGTCCGTCCATCCCCGAACGCCGATTCACGACTTCGCGCTGTGGATCGAGACGCTCGGCGAGATCGCCCGACTGGCCGCCGATGACGACAGCCCGACGCTCGTGGTCGGCGACTTCAATGCGTCGTATTGGCATCCGGCGTACCGCGAGATCCTGGACAACGGGCTCGTCGATGCGCACATCGCGACCCGCGACCCTTGGTCGACGTCATGGCCGACCGACCGGCTGATTCCGCCGTTCGTCCGGCTCGACCACGCGCTCGTCGACGACCGTCTGGCGGTGATCGACCTCGTCGACTTCCAACCGCCGGGCAGCGATCACCGAGGGTTCGTGGTGACGGTGGCGCCTGCCAGCGTCAGCTGAGGTCGGCGAGGCCGAGCGCTTCGGTCAGCGCGCTCAACGCTCGGCCGCGATGCGAGATCGCGTGCTTCTCGGCGGCTGGCATCTCGGCAAACGTCGCGCCATCGCCTTCCGCCGGTTGGAAGACCGAGTCGTAGCCGAAGCCACCTTCGCCCCGCTCGTCGGTGGCGATCTGCCCTTCACACACGCCCTCGACAGACAGCTCACGGCCGTCGGGCCAACAGATCATCGCCACGGTGGTGAAGGCGGCGCTTCGATCCCCGTGCGTACTGAGTTCGTTGAGGAGCTTGGCTCGGTTGTCTGCATCGGTGCAGTTCTCACCGGCGTAGCGCGCCGTGCGCACACCGGGTGCACCGTCCAGCGCGGAGACGCCGAGGCCGGTGTCGTCCGCGATCGCGGGAAGTCCGGTCGCCCGCGTGATCGCCCTCGCCTTGAGCCGAGCGTTGCCCAGCAACGTCGGTGAGGTCTCATCGACATCGGGCACGTCGGGCGGTCGAGGGAGGAGGTCGACGACCCCTTCCAGAATCGCCTGCATCTCGGCGACCTTTCCCGGGTTGGCCGAGGCGCACACGAACTTCGGGAGGCCTCCGTCTGCGGTGTCGGTCGGGTTCATCGGCGTGCGGGGCGGGCGGGCGGCGCGACGGCCAACAGTTCGGCCTGCGCCGCGATGATCTCGGAGAGACCCCCTTCGGCCAGCCCGAGCAACTCGTCGAGCTGAGAGCGGCTGAAGGCCATGCCTTCGGCGGTGCCCTGTACCTCGACGAAGCGAGCTTCGCCGCTCGGCACGCCGCCGCTGGAGTCTTGGAGCATGACCACGTTCATGTCGACTTCCGCGGCGGAGTCCTCGACGTACGGCAGATCGAGGACCGGCGCGCCGTCCACGATGCCGACGCTGATCGCCGCGCAGAAGGACCGGAGCGGATTCGCGCTGATCTCGCCCCGGTCGACGAGCCGCTGCGGTGCGTCGTGCAGCGCCACGAAGCCGCCACAGATGCTTGCCGTGCGGGTTCCACCATCGGCCTGGAGGACATCACAGTCGACAGTGACCTGCCGCTCCCCCAGCGCCTTCATGTCGCATGCTGCGCGCAGCGATCGACCGATGAGCCGCTGGATCTCGACCGTTCGTCCCGACTGCTTGCCCCGAGCCGCCTCTCGGTTGATTCGCTCGGGAGAGGCACCGGGCAGCATCGAGTACTCGGCGGTGACCCACCCCTTGCCGGAGTTCCGCATCCATCGTGGGACGTCGTCGTCGATGCTGGCCGTGCAGAGGACCCTCGTGTCGCCGAACGCCACGAGGACCGATCCGTCGGCCATCTCCGTGAAGTCGCGCTGAAAGCTCAGCGGGCGGAGTTGATCGACACTGCGTCCGTCGGGTCTGGTCATGGCGCGACAACGTAGCTGCCCGCTCGACGGCGGCGACGGATCAGCCCTCGCTCAGCTCGGCCAGAGACCCGTGTGGTCGAGTTCCGGGCCGAGCAGACGGCTTCCGAGCTCGCGGAACACCTCGACGTCACCGCTCGACAGGAATCGGTGTGCTCCTGCGCCTCGTTCGGGCGATGCGAGGAGTCCGGCCTCTCCGAGGCGGCGACGAACGGCGAATGCGGTCTCGTCGGCCGAGCTCACCAGCGTGACGTTCGGACCCATCACGTCACCGATGGTGCGAGCGAGGAACGGATAGTGCGTGCATCCGAGCAGGAGCGTGTCGACCTCGGCGGCGACCACGGGGGCGAGCAGTCGCTCAGCGAGCACGGTGACCTCGTCGCCGGTGGTCTGGCCGCGCTCGACGAACTCGACGAATCCCGGACACGCCGCACTGGTCAAGCTCACGGGGACGCCGGTGGCGGCGATGGTGCGCACGTAGGCACCCGAGCTCACGGTGCCGACAGTGCCGATCACGCCCACCCGCCCGGTCGTGGTCGCCTCGACGAGCGCTCGCGCCCCGGGCGTGATCACGTCGATCACGGGGACGTCGAGTTCATCTCGGAGATCGTCGAGCCCCGCGGCCGTCGCCGTGTTGCACGCAACGACGATCGCTTTCGCGGCGTGATCGCCGACCAGGCTGCGGGCGAGCTCGGTCGCGTAGCCACGCACGTCGTCGAGCGGCTTCGAACCGTACGGGTATCGACCCGTGTCGCCGATGTAGACCAGGTCCTCGGCGGGCAGCAGATCGATCAGCGCTCGTGCCACGGTGAGTCCACCGAACCCGGAATCGAACATGCCGATCGGGCCGTTCACGGGCGAGCCGCCAGGAACAGCAACCGATCAGAAGTAGATGATCTGCTCGGCGTTGGCCTCGGCCACGTCGAGATCATCGGTGTACGCACCGGTGGAAAGGTACTTCCATCCGCCGTCGCACACGATGAACACGATCGTGCCTGTCTCGATCTGCGATGCGACCTTGGCTGCACCGGCGAGCGCCGCCCCTGCTGAGATCCCGGCGAAGATGCCGCACTCGGCGACGAGGCGCCGGGTCCACTCGATCGACTCGCGGGGTCGCACCACTCGTTTGCGATCGAGGAGGTCGTAGCCGTTCCAGTTCTCGAACACCGGCGGGATGTAGCCCTCTCCGATGTTGCGCAACCCCTCGACCCGCTCACCGAGCGGTGGCTCGACCGCCACGATCTGGATCGACGGGTCGTACTCCTTCAGGAACGTGCCGGTGCCCATCAGCGTCCCACTCGTGCCGAGTCCGGCGACGAAGTGGGTGATCTCGGGCACGTCACGCACGATCTCGGGCCCCGTGCCCTCGTAGTGCGCCCGGGGGTTGGAGTCGTTGGCGTACTGGTACGGGAAGAACCACTCGGGGTTCTCGGCAGCGAGCACCTTGGCTCGCGCGACGGCGCCGTTGGAGCCCTCCGCGCCGGGGGTGAG
>JBGCFW010000145.1:0-7734 GCA_045107155.1 Ilumatobacter sp.
GAGTGCACCGCGTTTGCGGCATCGCCGATTTCGACCAGCCCGTCGACTGCGACGAGCGATCCGGACGAGTCGACGATCAACGGATTGATGTCGACGCTCGCGACGTCGGGCCGCTCGGTGGCGAGACGCCCGAGCCCGACCAAGAGGTCGCGCAACTCGCTGCGATCGATCGCACGCTCGCCGCGGAACTCGCCGAGCAGCTGCTGGGTCGCGAGGCCGTCGATCATGTCGTCGGCATCAGCCTCACCGAGCGGCGCGGGTCGGAACACGACGTCGGCGACCGCTTCGGCGAGGATGCCGCCGACGCCGAGCATCACCATTGCTCCGAACTGCTGGTCGCGCACGACTCCTGCGATCAGTTCGCGGTTGCCGCTGATCATCGGTGCCACGAGGATGTCGACATCGCCGTCGTCGGGTCGGGCAGCGTCGAGCAGCTCCTGTGCAGCTGCCACGACCGCGCTGCGGTCGCCGAGCCGGAGTTTCACCAGGCCACGTTCGGTCTTGTGGGCGATCGCATCGCCGTTGAGTTTTGCGACGACCGGATAGCCCATTTCATCGGCCGCATCGCCGGCTGCAGCAGCATCTGCGACGAACCGCTCAGGTGCGATCGGGACGCCGAACTGAGCAAGGAGTTCTTTTGAGGCGCGTTCGGACAGGGTCGGCGAGGTCGACATCACGACAAGCGTAGTTTCGGGCATCGCTTCGGGACGGGCACCGTCGCGACCTCTCCCGTGCTCCCGGCCTCCGCGTTCGCGAACGACCGGGATCGGTCGGGCCCAACCGGTGTGTTCGCGACTAGGTTGATCTCACAACCGAAACGCCATTGCCTCTGATCGGGAGAGTCGGCCTGGAGCCGGCGCCGAAGGAGCAACCGCCCCGGAATCTCTCAGGCACCCGGACCGGTCGGAGCAGGCACGCTGGAAAGTGACCGGTCATCGGTCCGCCGACGGGGATTCAAACTCTCAGGCACAGTCGACAGCGGGGGTCCCAACCCAGGAGTTCCTGTGCGCACCCCCCTTGCCGAACTATTCGACCACGATGCCTTCGTTCGCCGCCATGTCGGCCCGTCCGACACCGAACGTGCACACATGCTCGCCGAGTTGGGTCTGGCGAACCTCGACGAACTGCTCGACCAGACCGTGCCGGCATCGATTCGATCCGACGCGCCGCTCGCGCTCGGCGCGCCGGTGCCCGAACACGAAGCGGTGGATCGGCTTCGGGCGATCGCATCGGCGAACACGGTCGTCACGTCACTGATCGGGATGGGATATCACGGCACGATCACGCCGCCCGTCGTGCAGCGCAACGTGCTCGAGAACCCGGCGTGGTACACGGCCTACACGCCGTATCAGCCCGAGATCAGCCAGGGTCGCCTCGAGGCTTTGCTCAACTTCCAGACGCTCGTCACCGAACTGACGGGACTCGAGGTCGCCAATGCTTCGCTGCTCGATGAAGCCACGGCGGTGGCCGAGGCGATGACCATGGCGCGGCGCAAGTCCAAGGTGAAGGCGCCGCGATTCTTCGTACACCACGATGTGCACCCTCAGACCCTCGCCGTCTTGCGTACTCGTTCCGAGCCGGTCGGTGTCGAGCTCGTGATCGGTGACGTCGACGCACTCGTCGGCGAACCCGACGAGGTCGCCGTGTTCGGTGCGGTCTTCGGCCACCCGGGCTCGAGCGGCGAAGTGCGTGACTGGACCGCCTCGATCGAGCGTGTCCACGAGCTGGGCGGGGTCGCGATCGTCACGACCGATCCGCTCGCCTGCGTGCTTGCCACCTCCCCCGGTCAGATGGGCGCCGACATCGCCGTGGGATCAGCACAGCGGTTCGGTGTGCCGATGGGGTTCGGCGGGCCGCACGCCGCATTCGTCGCCGCGGCCGAGAGCGCCGCTCGCTCGATGCCGGGCCGGATCGTCGGTGTGAGCGTCGACACCGCAGGTCGCCCGGCGATGCGCCTTGCGCTCCAGACGCGCGAGCAACACATCCGACGCGAGAAGGCCACGTCGAACATCTGCACCGCACAGGTGCTGCTCGCGAACATCGCTGGCTTCTACGCCGCCTGGCACGGTCGCGATGGGTTGCAGCGCATCGCCGAGCGGGTCCAACGGCTCACGTCGGTCGCAGCTGCAGGGTTGCGGGCCGGCGGTCTGGCGGTCGTGAACAACACGTGGTTCGACACGTTGACCGTTCGCGCCGATGGGCGCTCGAGTCACGACCTCGTCGGCGAGGCGCTCGCGGCCGGGTTCAATGTTCGACAGATCGATGATGCCACGATCGGACTCAGCTTCGACGAGACGACGACACTCGACCAGGTCGAAGCCATCGTCACGGCGCTCGGCGGAATCGCGCTCGCTCCCGCCGAGGTCGACGCGGCCGATGACGGGCTCCCGACGTCGATGCGGCGCCGCGACGAGTTCCTCACCCAGTCGGTGTTCGACCGCTACCACAGCGAACACGAGATGCTCCGTTATCTGCGCCGACTGAGCGACAAGGACCTCGCGCTCGACCGCACGATGATCCCGCTCGGGTCGTGCACCATGAAACTCAACGCCACGAGCGAGATGCTCCCGATCACCTGGCCGGAGTTCAGCCAGCTGCACCCGTTTGCTCCGGCCGATCAGGTCGCCGGCTACCGACGAATGATCGAGGACCTCGAGGAGCGTCTCGCCGAGATCACCGGCTACGCGGCCGTCAGCCTGCAACCCAACGCCGGGAGCCAAGGCGAGTTCGCGGGGCTGCTCGCGATCCGCGCCTATCACCGGGCCAACGGCGATGACGGCAGGACGATCTGCTTGATCCCGGAGAGCGCGCACGGAACCAATGCGGCGAGCGCAGTGATGGCTGGCATGGACGTGGTCGTGGTGGCGTGCGACGAGGCGGGCAACGTCGACCTCTCGGACGTGGCAGCCAAGATCGACCTGCATCGATCCGCCTTGGCGGCGCTCATGATCACCTACCCCTCGACGCACGGTGTGTTCGAGACAGCGGTCTCGCAGCTGTGTGCGATGGTGCACGACGCCGGTGGTCAGGTCTATGTCGACGGTGCCAACTTGAATGCCCTCGTCGGCCTGGCGCGTCCCGGTCGTTTCGGGGCTGACGTGAGCCACCTCAATCTGCACAAGACGTTCTGCATCCCGCACGGCGGGGGCGGACCGGGCGTTGGGCCGATCGGGGTCGGCGAACACCTCGCACCGTTCCTCCCAGGGCACCCGCTCGACGACGATGCGCCGGTTGGTGCGGTGTCGGCGGCCCCGTTCGGGTCGGCCGGGATCCTGCCGATTCCGTGGATGTATCTCGAGATGATGGGAGGCGTCGGGCTCACCGACGCGACGACGGTGGCCATTCTCTCGGCGAACTACCTCGCCGAGCGTCTCGACCCGCACTTCCCGGTGCTCTACCGCGGTGCCGACGGGCGTGTCGGACACGAGTGCATCATCGACATCCGACCGATCACGAAGGCCACGGGGGTGTCGATCGACGACGTCGCGAAGCGGCTGATGGACTACGGCTTCCACGCCCCCACGATGAGTTTCCCGGTGGCGGGGACGCTGATGATCGAGCCCACCGAGTCCGAGACCCTCCGCGAACTCGACCGTTTCGTCGATGCGATGGTTGCGATCCGCGGCGAAATCGCTCGCGTGGAGTCCGGCGAGTGGGCCGTCGAGAACTCACCGTTGCGTCACGCTCCGCACACGGCCGAAGACCTGCTCGGCGACTGGGATCGACCGTATGACCGAGAGACCGGCGCCTACCCGACTCGCGAGCTCCGGGCAGCGAAGTACTTCCCGCCGGTCTCGCGGATCGACGGAGTCGCCGGCGACCGAAATCTGGTGTGCAGCTGCGAACCGCTCGAAGCGCTCGCCATGTCCTGAACCGCGACGCGTCTTCAGCCATCGCGCCGGTCGTCGAGCGGCCCGGGTGTCGGAACTAGGTTGGCGCCATGGCCGAGACCGATCCGTTGTCGCAGATGTTCCAGCTGTTCGCAGCGCCGCTCTCGGCGACCGTGCAGTCGTTCGACCAGTTCCGCAAAGGCGTCGACCAGTTCCAGAAGGGCGTCGAGAACTTCAACCGCACGATGGAGAACCTCAACGAGACCGCCGAGCGGATCAACGTCCTGCTCGCCGAGGTCGAAGAGCCGTTGCGCGCTGCGGTGCCGCAGATGACGCGAACCATCAAGGCTGCCGACGAGATGATGAACGTCGTTGCGGGTCCAGCGATCGCGGTCGCACCGGGGCTCCAGGTGCTGGCCGAGACGCTCAACACCCCGGCGCTCAAGCAGTTGCCGGTGCAGCTCGCTCAGATGAACGAGGTCATGAGCGACGTCAGCTCTCGGCTCGCTCCGCTCGGGCAGGTTGCCGAGTCGGCAGGCGGTCTGTTCGGACTCAAGATCCCCGGCTTCCCGTCGGGCGGGTCCCGTCCGGCGCCTCCTCAACCATCACAACCCGATCCCGAGGTCGAGGTGATGAGCGGATCCGAGGCCACCAAGATCAAGAAGACCGCAGCCCGCAAGCGGTCGGCGAAGAAGAAGACCGCAGCGAGGACGGGCGGCGCGAAGAAGAAGGCGGCAGCTCCGTCGAGCAGCGCGAAGAAGAAGGCCGCATCGACGTCGAAGTAGCGCTGCGACGTCGTTCAGCGCGAATCGTCGCCGGTCAGTCGTAGGCGGAGTTGATGTCGACCCAGTCGGTGACGTCTTCGTCGCGGCGATCTCTCCACTCGCTCGACGGGAGCCATACCTCGGCCTCGGCGCGTGACGCGTAGGGCCCGATCAACACGTCGTGCCGGCCCGCGTTGTCCAGGCGTACAGCGACTTGTCGGCGAACGTCCCAGAACCAGTCGTTGGTCTGGTCGCCGCTCATGCAAAGACGTTGGCACGTCTCGCGGGTCATTGTCTCGCTGTGCGCCACACCAGCCGCTGTCGCACGGCACCAGCCGCTGTCGCACGGCGGCTGAGCCGGTCAGCTGACGAACGGGGTGCTGACGACCTCGGCGCCCAGCGCACGGCCGCGCACGTCAACCGAGACCGCTGTGCCGATGGCAAGGCCGGGCTCGAGGAACGCAAGCGCCACGCCGTGTCCCAGACACGGCGAGAAGTTGCCGCTCGTGACCTCACCGACCTGGCGACCGTCGAGCTCGACGGCGCACCCTGTCCGGGCCGGCCGGCGGCCGTCGGTGTGGAGACCGATGAGAATCCGATCGACGCCGGCCTCGCGTTCGGCCAGCGCCGCTTCACGACCTGCGAACTCCGGCTTGTCCCACGCGACGACCCAGCCGAGACCCGCCTGCAGCGACGTGATGCCCTGGCCGAGTTCTTGACCGTGCAGCGGGAGAGCCGCTTCGAGCCGCAGCGTGTCACGAGCCCCGAGTCCTGCGGGCATCACGCCCGCCGCGACGATTGCGTCCCACAACGCCGGTGCGGCCTCGACCGGAACGGCGATCTCGAGGCCGGGTTCGCCGGTGTAGCCGGTGCCCGCGACGGTGCACTCGACACCTCGCCACTCGGCGGTCGACACGCGGAAGCGCCCGACCTCGGCCGCGCCGGGGAACACGCCAGCGATCGATGTCCGAGCGTCAGGCCCCTGGACAGCGAACACCGCACGCTCGTGGGTGACGTCGGTGCCGCCCACCGCCGCGATCACCCGGTCGGTGTTCGAGGCGTTCGGCATCACATCGAACAGTTCGTCGTCGCGCCACCAGACGATGATGTCGTCGAGGACCGATGCGGTCTCGGGGTCGAGGAGATGGGTGTACTGGGCGCGGCCCGGCGCCACCTTGTCGAGGTCGTTCGTGAGGGTGCGCTGCAACCGATCGAATGCCGCTGGCCCGGAGACCCGGACGGTTCCGAGGTGGGACACGTCGAACACGGCGGCCGATTCGCGACACGCCATGTGCTCGGCGATGGTGCCCGTTGGGTAGGCGACCGGCATCTCCCATCCGCCGAAGTCGACGAGGTTGGCACCCAGCTCGCGGTGTCGCCCATCGATGGGCGAATGCTTGAGCGTCACCCGATTCGGCGGATGTCGTTCGCGGGCACTGCGGCGTGCTCGTCGGTCGTGAGTTCGGCTTCGAGTTCGCTCTTCACGCCACCCATGGACAACACGTTGAGCACGCTCTGGCCGCCCTTGAGGACGTCGATCAACTGGCCGTCGTCATACAGGTTGACGCTGCTGCCGTCGATGACGATGTGCGCCGATGCGATGTCGCCGGACACGTGTTCGCGCAGGTACTCGAACACCTTGCGCACCTGCTCGAGCTTGATGCCCGCATCGAGCAGCTTCTTGATCGCCTTCAGCTCGAGCAGGTCGTTGTACGAGTAGCGGCGGCGGCTGCCCGAGCCGGCCGCATCGCTGAGGGACGGGCGGATCAGATCGGTACGTGCCCAGTAGTCGAGCTGGCGATAGGTGATGCCGACCACCTTGGCTGCACGCGTCCCGCTGAAGCCGAGATCACCGAGCTCGTTCGATGAGAAGGAGGTGTCGTGCTGCATGGTGGATCCCGTCGCTCGAAGGACACACGCGCGTAGTTTCGCCCGTGTGAGGACTCGCACCGTACGCACTCGGCGAGCATCCGTCAACCTCTGGTCGAGGGTTTGATCAGGCGCCGAAGTCTTCGGGGTCGACGCTGTCGAGGAAGTCTTTGAACTCGTCGATGATCTCGGCGGCGTCCTCCTCAGGCTCCTCCGGAGGCTCCTGGCCGTGTTCATCGAGGACCTCGTCGGCGACGAACAGGGGTGCGTCACAACGCACGGCGAGCGCGACCCCATCCGATGGCCGCGACGAGATGACCTTCTCGCCATCACCGGTCGTGAGGTGGATCTCGGCGAAGAACGTGCGGTCGCGCATCTCGGTGATCACGACGTGCTTCATCGATGCGCCGAGTTCATCGACGACGTTGACCATCAGGTCGTGGGTGAATGGCCGCGGGGGCTCGATGCCTTCGAGCGCATAGTGGATCGCCGATGCTTCGGGGCTCCCGATGTAGATCGGGAGCAGGCGGTGGCGGCCCTCCTGCTCGCGCAACAGCACCATCGGTGTGTTGGCGGGGACCTCGACGTTGACGCCCATGAGTTCGACCGGGATCACTCAGCCGATGGTAGCGGTTGAGATCGGCGCGGAGCCTGGCGCGGCGGAGGTTCAGTCTTCGAGATGCTGGCGCAGCAGCGTGCGCATCAGCGCGGCCCGGAGTTGGCTGCCGTAGGACGCCAACTCGGTGAGCTGCGCGACCGCGTGCTCGCGTGACTGCGGGTTGCGCTGACGGAGCAACGGCTGGATGACCTGCTCGAAGAGTCCGGCTTCACGATCAGCGGCGACGCGCCAGCCGCGCAGGTGGCGAGCATCGACACCCATGTCGAGGAAGCGCTTCGCGATCCGAGCGATCTCGAGAGCGTCCTCGTCGTAGTTCCCGCTCGGCGCCGGGATGATCACTCCGTAGGACTGGACCTGCTCGAGCTGGGCAGGCGTGAGGCCCGACATCGAGCACAGCTCGGCGCCGTCGAGCACGACGCCGGGTGTCAGCTGCAGGCCGCCGGTCTCGTCGACCAGCGGTGTTGCGGCCGGGCTGGGGCTGCCATGCCCCGAGGGATGACGCGATGCGCCGAGCGAGCCGTCGATGGGAACACTGATCGGCGCCGTCGGATCGACATCGAACACGGCAGGGCGTGGCATCTCGCCGGTCGGGTCGATCTGGCCGGTGTCGAGCCGGTCCTTGATCACCTTGAGCGGGAGGAAGTTGTCTTTC
>JBGCFW010000146.1:0-4043 GCA_045107155.1 Ilumatobacter sp.
CCGCGGTGACGGTGTCGCCACTCACGAGCAACTCGCCCGCCACCCCAATGGGAACAACCCCACCAGCGCCATCAGCCACACGCAACGTCACCCCCGCAATGGGCGACCCGACGGGCACCACACCAGATGCGTCGACGTCGAGACGATGCACACTCGACCAGACTGTGGCCTCGGTCGGGCCGTACTCGTTCACCAGTGCAACGCCGGCCGCCCCGGTATCGGCGTGTCGTTCGCCGGTGCCGAACGCTGCTCGGTGTAGGTCGACCACGTCGGTCGAACATGCTTCGCCCGCCACGATGGCCACTCGCAGCGAGCCGAGTTTGGACTCACCTCGAACCAGCAGCGCCCGGTACAGGCTCGGCACCATGAGCAGGTGGGTCACCGCTGATTGCTCGATGAGTGTGGCGAGTCGATCGACGTCGTGCACGTCATCGTCGGTCGGGATCACGACTGCGCCACCGGTGACCAGCGGCCAGAACAGGCCGACCATCGATGAATCGAACCCGATGCTCGACGTGAGCAGGAACCGCTCCGGGTCCTCGCCATATGCCTGAGGACGAGCGAAGGTACTGGCGGCCAGGTTGCGGTGTGTCACCGCCACGCCTCGTGGCTGCCCGGTGGAGCCCGACGTGAAGATGACGTACGCAACAGCATCGCGATCGATGCGGTCGAGTGCAGCGCGCCCTCGCTCGATCACACCGGACTGACCATCGCTCCCGCTGACCGAAGAGATGCCCACCGACGCTGCTGCTGCGACCCGGCCCTTGGTCGCGTGGTCGAAGAGCACCGCTGCCAGGTCGACACTGCCAGCGATGGCGTCGAGTCGCTCATCGGGCGATGTCGGGTCGAGCGGCACGTATGCGCCACCAGCCAATTGCGCTGCCAGTAGCGCGACGACCATGTCGACCGACCGGTGCATACACACACCGATGAGGCCGCCGCGCACCGCTCCATCAGACTCGTCGGCGAGCACTACTGCCGTGTCGAGCGCGGCGGCGAGCAGCTCGATGTAGCTGATCGATCGTCCTGACGCATCGAGCGCTGCGATGGCGTCGGGCGACCGCTCGGCGTGCTCGACGATTGCATGCAACACGGTCGCGGGGAACGGATCACAGGGATCGCCCACGAGTTCGCTGGGCGGCAGTCCGGCGGCGAGTTCGGCGACCGCGACGTCACCACCGGCAGCGAGCTCGCCCAGTACTGCACCGAACACGTCGAGGATCTGCTGCGCATCCGATGTCGATACCACTCGACCGGAGTACTCGATACCGATCGAGAGTCGGTCGTCGCGCTCTTGAACGAACAGCGTCAGGTCGGCGACCGACGTGCCCGATGCGAGGATCTCGTGCTCGACCTGTTCACCGCCGAGCGTCGCCGGAGCCAGACGTTCGTAGGCGAGCATCACCGACACTTCAGGTACGACGAGCCCTGCCGAGCGGGCATCGCGCACGATCGAGGCGAACGGATACGTGCGGTGCTCGACCGCTCCAGCCACCGATGCTCCGACCTGCTCGACGAGTTGCTGAGTGCGCATGCCGGGCGACAGGTCGATCCGGACGGGCAACGTGTTCAGGAAGTAGCCAACCATTGGACCGGTCGACGGATGGTCTTTCACCGATGCGGTGATGCCGACCTCCACGGATCGAGCACCACCCGGGGATGCCACCGCATGGCGGTCGATCGCCACTGCGGCTGCCGACAGCGCCGACACGAACGGGGTTCGAGCGGCGCCGCGACGGAGCGCCGAGGTACTCAGTTCAAGCTGTTTGGACAGGTAGCCGTCGGCTTGAGGGGTGGCGGGCGCTGCCACGGCGAGCGCAACGGGGGCGCCGACCTCCGTTGCTCGACGGCGCTCGTCGAGCCAGTGATCGCGGTGCAGAGGATGGACGTCGGTGCGCTGCCACGCGGCGTGCTGGGCGTAGTCGACGCTCAGCGACATCGAGGAAACTGCGTCATAGGCAGCAGCGACCTGCGTCCAGAACACGTCGAAGGAACCGGCGTCGATACAGATGTGGTGCACGCCGATCAGCAGCGACACACCGGCATCCCCACGCACATTTTCGCCCTGGTCGGTCGTCGTTGCCGCATGCACTCGCAGAAGCGGTCCAACGTCCAGGTCGAACGGCACCGAGCGTTGCTGCATGGCGAACGATCGGAACTCGTCGTGCGATCGGGGTTCGAGTCGCTCGAAGCTCACCGCTGCTGCGGTGTCCAACTCGCTGCGTGCCGCATCGAACGAACGGCGCAGCGGGCCGTGCTGCATCGCAACCGATCGGATCGCTGTCTCGAGCCGATCGAGATCGGTGTCGGCGGGCAGCCGGTACCAGCGGGTGACGTTGTAGCGGGTGTCGCTCGGGTCTCGGCGGTACTCGAAGAGCATTGCCTCCTCCCCCGCTGACAGCGGCGCCGGCCGGCCGGCTTCGAGTTCGGGGATCTGTGCGTCCGAGCGCGACGTGGCGCCGAGCGGGTCGGCCTCGATCAGTGCGGCGAGGTCGCGGATGGTCCGCGCCTGGAACACTGCGGCGTCGTCGAGCGACACCTGCATGGTGTCGGCGATGGTGGCCACCACTTCGAGCGCGGCAAGCGAGTCGCCACCGAGGTCGAAGAAGTCGTCGGTCGTTCCGACCCCTTCGAGATGGAGCACTTCGGCCCACACATCGGCCAGCGCTCGTTCGACCGCAGTTCGAGGCAACACGATCGCTTCGGTCTGACGGTGAATTCGGGTGGGAGCCGGAAGCGCTGCAGCATCAGCCTTGGCGCTGGCCGCGAGCGGCATCTCCTCGATACGGACGAACGCCGACGGCACCGCTGAATCCGCCACCAGCCCGCGCACGTGGCGACGCAGTTCGTCGGCGTCGAGGTCGGCACCGTCGACGGTCTGGTACCAGGCGGTGAGGATCTCGACGCGCTTGGCTCGGTACCCGATGGCACTGAGCATCGGCACCACTTCGGGGTCGTCGACGCCACCGGCGAGGCGATCATCGAGTTCGGCGAGCGCTTCTTCTCGCGTCTTGTGTCCCAGTCGCACGTCCCACGCGTACGGCTCGGCATAGTTGTGATACCCGCGCTCGGCGTGGTGGACCTGGATGCCAGCGACGTTGACGAGGCAATTCGTCGAGCGACCGGTGTCGGCCGGACGAACCCACGGAGCGTTGTCTTCGAGGTAGCGGTACAGCTCTTCGAGGTCGACGTCGACGTAGCGATAGAAGTCGACGAACCGAATGCGATCGAACACCGACTCGTCGTCGAACACACGCTGTTCGGGGAGCAATTCGGTCACGGCGTCAGGCACCTGGTGGTACACCTTGCGCGCCTCCAGCACCGTTGCGTCGATCGCATCGGGGTCGAAACGTCCCGCTTCGAACTGCGCTGGGATCAGCCGGGTTTCGAAGAACTGGCCGCGTGACAGCCCGGTGACGATGACGGGGATTCCGAGCTCGTCGGCCCGGGCCACCGCCATCGTGTAGATCGTCTTGTAACAGCCCTGACAGACGTTCGAGTAGCGATCCAGGCTGTCCCGGAAGATCTCGTTCATCGAGTCGGTGGTGGCGAACTCGTGAGTGATGCCGAGGGTGTCGATACTGCGCTGGATGTTCTCCTTGGCCCCGTCGGAGATGAAGCCGTTGTCGAGCGTGAGCGCGTGAACCCGCCAGCCGCGTTCCACGAGTTGGTACAGCGCATACGACGAGTCCTTGCCGCCCGACAGGAGGTGCAGGCAGTCATAGTCACCGGTGCTTCGCAACCGAGCGCTTGCCCGTTCGAGTTCGAGGTCGACTTCGTCACGGAACCAGGCTTCGGTCTGGGGTGCAACGGCGTCGAACGATCTGCACGCCGAACACACCCCGGCCCCATCGATCTCCACACCCGGCACGTCGTTGCCCAGACCGCATCGCACACAGCGCTCACTCGACACCCGATCGGCAGGCGTCCACAGCCGCACCAGAGCGCTTGCGATCTTTGGGTGCTGCACCAGGGCTGCCTCGCCCTCGGCGGGCTCCAAGCGCACACCGTTGACCTTCATCTGGTCATCGAGGCGACCGCCG
>JBGCFW010000147.1:0-8224 GCA_045107155.1 Ilumatobacter sp.
GTTCATGGCCGGAGCCGCAACCAATCCGAATCCCGACATGTTTGCCTACGCCGCGGCGCAGGTTGCGCACTGCATGAACGCAACGCACCGGCTCGGGGGTCAGAACTATGTCCTGTGGGGTGGACGAGAGGGGTACGAGACGCTGCTCAACACCGACATGAAGCGCGAGCTCGACCAGCTCGGCCGATTCATGAACATGGTCGTGGAGCACAAGTACGCCATCGGATTCACAGGCACCCTGCTGATCGAACCGAAGCCAATGGAGCCGACGAAGCATCAGTACGACTACGACACGGCGACCGTCTTCGGCTTCCTCCAGAAGTACGGCCTCGCCGACGAGGTCAAGGTCAACATCGAGGTCAACCACGCCACGCTCTCGGGCCACGACTTCCAACACGAAGTCGCCACGGCGGTGAACCACGGCATCTTCGGTTCGATCGATGCCAACGCCGGCGACGACCGTCTCGGCTGGGACCTCGATCTCTTCCCACGCTCGGTCGAGCAGATGACCCTCGGCATGCTCGAGATCCTCCGCGGTGGCGGGTTCACCACGGGCGGGTTGATGTTCGACACCAAGCTGCGCCGTCAGTCGATCGAACGTGACGATCTGTTCCACGGCCACATCGGCGGAATGGACGTGATGGCCAAGTCGCTGCTGGTCGCGCAGTATTTGCTCGACACAGGCGAGCTGGGCCAGTGGCTCGAGACTCGCTACGGGCCATGGTCCAGTGAGCTCGGTTCGACGATCATGGGTGGCGGCGTCAGCCTCGCCGAGCTGCACGAGCAGCAGATGTCCGCCGGCGAACCCGAGCCCCGAAGCGGCCGCCAAGAGTTGCTCGAAGGCATCGTGGCACGCGCCATCGAACGAGCCCGCTGACGTCGTTCGCAGGTGGACGACATGATCGAAGACGTCACGCTCTCCACGAGCGACGCGACCACGCGAGTCGACGTGGTGGTCGCGCCCCGGCACGGCGGCCGAGTGCGGAGCATTTCCGTCACGTCGGGATCTGAGCGAGCCGAGCTGTTGATCGCGCCGGGTGAGGCCGACGGATCGCTCACGTGGGGCTGCTATCCGATGGCCCCGTGGGCGGGCCGGCTGCGACACGGCCGGTTCGAGTTCATGGGCGACGAGGTGTTGCTCGACCTCAACCACGCCGACGGCGGCGATGCGGGAGGCGGCCGCATCGAGCCACCGGTCGACAACCCTGGCGGGCTCGCGCCAGACGATCGGCGACACACGATCCACGGCACCACGTACGACCGACTGTGGGACGTGGTCTCTGCGGCGGACGACCGCATCGAGATGACGTGTCCGATCGACGGTTCGCGGAAATGGCCGTTTCCCGGCCTCGCTCGCCAACTGATCTCGGTCCGCACCGACGGGGTCGACTTCGAGCTCACCGTGGAGCCCACCGCTGGACCGTTCCCGGCGACGGTCGGCTGGCACCCCTGGTTCGCTCGACCGAAGCAGATCGACTTCGAGCCGCTCGCGATGTACCGACGCGACGAGATCGGCGTCACGACCGACGAGTTGCTGCCGCCGGTGCCACCCCCCTGGGACGACTGCTTCATCAATCATCGGCCCGTTCGACTGCACTACGACCGCGGCGTCGCCCCGACCGTCACGGTCACTTCACCCGATTGCGATCACTGGGTCGTCTTCGACGGCGCACGAGCGGGCATCGCGGTCGAACCGCAGTCGGGCCCGCCCAACGCGCCGAACGTCCGCCCAGATCTCGCCTCATCTGACCGAGTGCTGCGACGTACGATGACCATCTCCTGGTAGATCGGCGATTCCTTCGCCGGAAAACCGCGAGATCTCCGCCTTCCGCCGCTCTGGACGGGTGAGGAGGCGGGCCCGTGGCCCATGACGACACCATCGAGCGACGCAGATCTCGTCGCCGGCCATCTGGCCGGCGATCCGGTCGCGCTCGCGGGAATCTACGACCGCTACGCCGACTCGTTGCACGACACGGCTGCGGCGATGCTCAACGACCGCACGGAAGCCGCCGACGTCTTGCAGGACGTGATCCTGATCGCCGCCGAGCGACTGGACCAGCTGCGCGATCCGGAACGGCTCAAGCCCTGGTTGTTCGCGATCTTGCGCAACGAGGTCTACCGCCGGTCGCGAACGCGTCGACGCACCGTGGTCACCGACTTCTCCGGCAGCGACGACGGCGGTGGGATCGACATGGCTGACGAGCGGATCGGAGACCCCGGAGATGCCGCCACCGACGACGTCGCGGGCGAGGATCTCGCGGAGTTGGTCCGCAACGCCGCACGCGGGCTCGACGAGCGCGATCAGCTCGTCCTCGAGCTGTCGGTCCGCCAAGGTCTCGCAGGACAAGACCTCGCCGATGCGCTCGGCGTGAGCCCCAACCAGAGCTACACGCTCGTCCATCGGATGCGCGAGAGGGTCGAACGCAGCCTCGGCGCGTTCGTCGTCGCACGCGCCGGGCGACGGGACTGCGACGATCTCGATCAGATCCTTGCCTCATGGGACGGCGAGTTCAGCGTGCTCATCCGCAAGCGAGTCGCGCGTCACATCGAGAAGTGCGACAGCTGCGACCGGCGTCGCAAGACCGCCGTCCCGTTCGCGATGTTCGCGGCCGCTCCGGCCTATGCCGCCCCAGCCGCGTTGCGCGACCAGATCCTGGCGACGGCCGGTTCCTCGGGCACCGCAGCCGCGGCAGCCGCCGGGCCTGGAGCGAGCACTGGTCACGCGGCATATCGGTTCGACGCCGCCGGCGGGTTCCCGACCGCGGTCCGCGCCGCACGTCGCGTCGCGGCATGGGTAGCACCGGCCGCCGCGGCAGCCGTGCTCATCGTCGCCGGCGGCGCCGTCGTGACGCTCGCCGGATCAGACGACGACCAGTTCTCCACCGTGGTGCCCGAGATCAGCACGACGCTCCTCTCCACACCCGCCGAACCCGCGCCATCGACCTCCGACAGCCCCGCCGCCACGATCACGGTGGCACCGACGACGGAGCCGTCACCCACGTCCGACTCCCCGTCGACGACGGCACCGGTGGCCGTCGGTTCGGTCGCCGACACCACAACCTCACCTTCCTCCTCAGCCCCCACGACCACCACCACGACCACCACCACGACCACGGACCCGCCGGTCGTCGCACCACCACCCCCTCCCCCCTCGACCACGAGTACCACCACCACGACGACCACGACGACCGTGCCTCCGACGCCGGGCGAACTCACCGTCGCCGGCAGTGCGATCGATCTCGGAGCGTCGTCGACCAGCGGCTCGGTGACGTTGTCCAACCTCGGTGAACTCCCGCTCGATTTCGTCGTAACCGGGTCGACCGGGGCCTTCACGGTGACGCCGACGTCGGGCACGCTCGCCGGTGGCGCCTCGACCCAGGTGACTGCCTCGATCGACCGCAGCGGCCGACGCGAGGGCGACGTTCCCGGTGCCACCGTCCAGGTCGTGGCCGGGGATGCGACCTTTCCCATCGTCCTGTCGGCGAGCGTGGAGCGATCACCTTCGCTCCGCAACGCGCGCGGCTCGTCCTCGTGCTTCCCGACGAACGACCCGAACGCCAACGGCATCACGATCGGCGCGCAAGTCGACATCGTCGATGAGTCGAGCGTCACCGCGACGTTGTCGGTCTCGGGCCCGAGCGGCCAATCGGGATCGTCCCAGATGATCCCCGACGGACCGACGTGGTTCGGCGCCGTGAACCTCACCTACCCGCCGAACGAACCGGGCACGGTCAGCGGTGCTTGGTCGTGGACGATCCGCGTCACCGACTCCCGGGGCAATACGGCGTCCACCTCCGGGACGACCACCCCACGCAACTGCTGATCGGCGGCCGGTTGGCCCCTGAATCCGGGGCTCGAACGAGCAGGTCCGTGACCCTTGTGCAACCGGTGTCACGTCACGTCCTACCGGTCGGTAACTCCAGACCGGTAGCCTCGCCGGAATGGGTTCGAGAGGTCAGCAGAACGTTCTGGACCCTGATGCGCCGCTGAAGCTGGCGTATCTCACGTACCGCGGCAAGCCGCACGTGGGCGGGCAAGGCGTGTACACACGCCACCTCACCAAGGCATTGGTCGATCTCGGCCACTCGGTCGAGGTGTTCGGCGGACAGCCGTATCCCGTCCTCGACGACCGCATCGAGATCCACCGGCTCCCCAGCCTCGACACGTTCAACGACCACTACCCGGGCCGTCTGCCCGGCTACTGGGAAATCAAGAACCGGTACGACCTGCTCGAGATGGCCGAGTTCCTCACCGGGACCTTCCCCGAGCCGCGAGCGTTCTCAGCACGAGCCGCGAACGAGCTCTCGAAGCGCATCCACGACTTCGACCTGGTGCACGACAATCAGTGCCTCGGCTCCGGGATCCTGAAGATCGAAGAGAAGATCCCGACGATCGTCACGCTCCACCACCCGATCACTCGTGACCGCGCCCTCGAGATGGATGCGGCCAAGACGCGCTATCGCCGGTGGTCGATCGGCCGCTGGTACTCGTTCGTGAAGATGCAGGGCAAAGTCGCGTCGAAGATGCCGCGCATCGTGGTGGTCAGCCAGAACTCGATCGACGACATCCACACCGACATGGGTGTGAGCAAAGACCGGATGCGTCTCGTCCCGGTCGGCGTCGACCCCGATCTGTTCAAGCCGGTCCCAGGAGTGAATCGTCAGCCCGGTCGTCTGATCACGACGGCCTCAGCCGACGTGGCACTGAAGGGCCTGAGCTACCTGCTCGAAGCAATGGCCAAGCTCCGCACCGAGCGCGACGTGACGCTGACGATCATCGGCAAGCCGAAGCCGGGCAAGTCGATGCGTCTCATCGAAGAACTCGGCCTGAAGCCGCACATCGACTTCGTGTCGGGCGTACCCGACGAGCGCATCGTCGAGCTCTACTCCGAGGCCGAACTCGCCGTCGTGCCGAGCCTCTACGAGGGCTTCAGCCTTCCTGCGATCGAGGCGATGTGCTCCGGCACGCCGCTCGTGGCCACCGACGGCGGGGCCCTTCCCGAGGTGACCGGCACCGATGGCGAGACCACGCTGCGCTGTGTCGCGGGCGACGCTGACGCGCTGGCAACGACCATCGCACGAGGCCTGGACGACGCAGAGCTCAGAGCGCGTATCGGCGAAGCCGGACGCCAACGTGTCCTCGAGCGTTGGACCTGGCAGCGCTGCGCCGAACTCACCGTCGACCAGTACCGCGAAGTCCTCGCGATGCCCCAGAACGTCGCCAAGCTCCGCGCCAACGGCCGCCTCTGACGCTGCGCAGGACCCTCGCATGCTGACCATTCGTTTCGATCGTCTCGACCTCCGCCCCGGTGACAGAGTGCTCGACGTCGGCGCGGGGTTCGGTCGCCACGTGTTCGAGTTCGCCCGCCGCGGCGCCGACGTGGTGGCGCTCGACTATGCCGAAGAAGAAGTGATCGAGACGCGAGCGACCCTCGGCGCGATGGTCGATGCCGGCGAGATCGACATCGACCGGTTCAAGGGAGTCCTCCGCGGCGATGCCACGAAGCTCCCGTTCGCCGATGCGAGCTTCGACCACGTGATCACCTCCGAGGTCCTCGAACACATCCAAGACGACGTCACCGCGATCTCCGAGATGTACCGAGTCCTCAAGCCGGGCGGCATGTTCGCCGCCACGGTGCCTGCGTGGGGGCCCGAGAAGGTCAACTGGATGCTCAGCGACGAGTACCACGCTCCGAAGTCGGCCGGTGGCCACGTCCGGATCTACTCCAAGACCGAACTCGCAGCGAAGCTCCGAACGGTCGGCCTCGAACTGCAGAGCACGCATCGAGCACACGCTCTCCATTCGCCGTACTGGTGGCTCAAGTGCGCGGTCGGGCCGACTGACGAGGACCACCCGCTCGTCCAGAAGTACCGCCGGTTCCTCGAGTGGGACATCATCGAGCAGCCGGCCTCCACGAAGGTCGCCGACAAGGTGTTGTCGCCCGTTCTGGGCAAGAGCATCGTCTTCTACGGACACAAGCCGGTCGCCGCATGACCGCGCTCCCCTCACTCGAAGGTGTCGTGACCGAAGAGGAACTCCGTCGGACCGCGGAGCATCTTGCATCGCTCCAAGTCGACACCGGGATGATTCCCTGGTTCCCCGGCGGGCACTGCGACCCCTGGAACCACGTCGAGTCTGCGATGGCCCTCGATGTCGCAGGCCTCCACAAGGAGGCCGAAGCTGCCTACGAGTGGCTGCACGACACGCAACGCGCCGACGGCAGCTGGCACAACTACTACGCAGCTGACGGTTCGGTGGAGGACGCGAAGCTCGACACGAACGTATGCGCCTACGTCGCGACCGGCGTGTGGCACCACTGGCGCAGCACGTGGGACCGCGGTTTCGTCGACAACCTGTGGCAAACGGTCGAGCGAGCGCTGGAGTTCGTGCTGGATCTTCGGCGAGATGACGGATTGGCCGTGTGGGCGATCGAGGCCGACGAGCGGCCGTGGGACTATGCGCTCATGACCGGCACTTCGAGCATCCAGCACGCATTGCGCTGCGGGGCCGACCTCGCGGAAGCCTTGAACGACCCCCGACCGCACTGGCGCGACGCCGCCGATCAGATGACGCAATCAGTACGAACTCGTCCCGATGCGTTCGAACCGAAGCTCCGGTGGGCGATGGACTGGTATTACCCCGTGCTCACGGGCGCCCTCAGGGGTGACGAGGCGAAAGCTCGAATGGCCGACGGCTGGGATCGCTTCGTCATGGAGGGCAAGGGGATTCGCTGCGTCGACGACGAACCCTGGGTCACCGCATCGGAGACCGCCGAGTGTGCGATCGCGTTCGCAACCATCGGCGACCTCGACACCGCAGCGGACTTGCTCCGTTGGACGCGCACACACCGCCGCGATGACGGCTCGTACTGGACCGGCATCGTGTACCCGGGACCCGATGGCAAGCACACCGAGCCCGTGCTGTTCCCCGAACAGGAGCACACGAGCTACACGGCCGCCGCTGTGATTCTGGCGGTCGATGCCATCACCGGCACCACCCAGGCCGCAAACCTCTTCGTGGACTGACTGCGCTCACGGCGTCGCGTCCTAGAGTCGCAACCATGTTGCGAAAGGTGTCGACGATCGTGCTCTCGGCCTGGGGCTGGTTGATGATCGCGCTGTTCGTCCTGTTGTTCACGCCACTGGTGGCGATCGCTCGAGTCGTCACCCTGCCATTCGATCGCGGCGCCTATCGGGCCGGATACCTGTTCCGCAAGGCCGTCGTGCCTCCCTGTGCGTTGAATCCGCTGTGGACGTTCAAGACCTCGGGTGAGTTGCCGGACATGCGCCGCCCCTACATCGTCGTCGCCAACCACGAGAGCTTCGTCGACATGCTGCTCGTCTCGCATCTGCCGACCGAGATGAAGTGGATGTCGAAGCTCGAGATCATGAAGATCCCGTTCCTCGGTTGGATGATGCGACTCGCACGCGACATCCCGCTCGACCGCAACGACAAGACAGCAGGCGCGCGGGCGATCGAGACCTCCAAGGAGCGACTCGGTCGGAACACGTCGGTGATGATCTTCCCAGAGGGCAGTCGATCGAGAACCGGCGATCTCAACAAATTCAAGCCTGGCGCGTTCAAGCTCGCGATCGAGACCGGAACCCCGCTCCTCCCGCTCGCGATTCACGGCACACGCGACTGCATGCAGTCCAATGACTGGCGGATGCATCGGGCGACCGCCGAGGTGCGGGTTCTCGAACCGATCGAGGTCGACGGTCTCACCCGTGACGACCTGCCCGAGCTCCGCGACCGCGTGCGCATGATGATCAGCGACGCACGCGACGAACTCCGCGCCGAACACGACGCCGCCGTGCGTTGAGTTTCCAGATCCCCGTCCGGCTGCTGCAGGCCGCACGGCCATCCGTGTCACCGGCGAGCCTCGCTGTCGTCGCGGCGAGCACGGCGATCTTCACGGCAACTCCGTTCCTGCTGCGGCCGATCGCCGACGAGTTCGGGATCACCGTCGGCGCGGCCGGACTGATCTCGACCGGGCAGCTGGCAGGTTTCGTGTTGGGCTCGTGGATGGCCGGTCGATTCCTGCGCCCGGTGCGTTGGGTCTTCCTCACGATCGGAGTGTTGGGGATCGCAGCGAACCTCGCGTCGGCGCTCGCTCCGTCACTCGCGGTACTGACTGTCATGCGGTTCGCATCCGGGATCGCGCTGGGGATGGCGACGTGGTTCGCCTGGCAGGAGGCATTCGGTGATGACGACAAGACCGGCG
>JBGCFW010000148.1:0-10727 GCA_045107155.1 Ilumatobacter sp.
CCAGATCGTTGAGGCGCCGACCGTCGAAGATCACGCGCTGTTTCGCGTCCGCCCATTGCGCCTTGGTGAACGTCGCGCAGCCCGGGATCACCTTCTCGGCAGCCCAGACGACCAGCGCTCCGGGCCCTCCCCGCGAGATCACCTGCTGTTCGGTCGCGGTGAGGCGATACGGGATCTTCGACGGGTCCACCGCCTCGGCGTGGGTGAGATGCACGCCACGCACGTAGACGAGATCGTGCGCATTCGGCATGTCGAACGGGACCGGATCGAGGTCGAGGACCCGATCGACGAGCGCCGTGAAGATCGTGTCGTGCTCGGTGAACCCCATGCCACCGAACTCGGCCATCAGGCCGTTGGTGCCCGGTGCAACCATCGACTCGAGCCGCCCGCCGACGCGGTCGCCTGCCTCGAGCAGCACCACCCGCCGATACGCCGGATCAACCGGCAGCGGTGACGAGGACGCGGGATCCTTCTCCCCGGTCTTGGCGCGCCATGCCGCGTACGCACCGCCCACTCCGCCACCGACGACGACGACGTCGTAGTAGCGACCGGCGGCTCGGGCTTCGGTGATGGTCTCGTCGTCGTTCATGGCGGGCTCGCTCCTGTGAGTGATCGGTTCGGTTCGGCAGCATCGGCGGCTGCGCGTCGCACACGGGTGACGACGTCGTTCGGCCACGGTTCGGTCGATTCGCCCCCGGTGGCTGCAGTCGACTCGCCGTCGACGGCGGTCATCGCGATGCCGAAGCGCTCGACGACGTCGTCGAGCAGCCGGCTTGCCTCACCGCCGCACGACGGATGTCGTCGGGCGACGTCAGCGGCCTCGGTCGCGATGCCGGCGTGGCCCATCGCCGCAGCGAGCCACACCAAACCGACCACGGCTCGCACCTCCTCGACCGCCACCCCGGCGCGGCGGCTCGTCTCCAACGCGACCTCGAACTCGTGGCGCGACCGCACGAGGTCGCCCGTGTGGGCCGCCGCCTCACCGAGATAGTTCGCGACCGTCGCGAGTTTCTCGACATCGCCATTGCGCCGATTCAACACTTGCGCCTCATCGAATCTCGCGAGCGCTTCGTCCAGCTGTCGACTGTGCAGCGCGACCAGCCCGCGCTGAGCGATCGCCGCCATCTCGAGTCGCGGGTCGCCGTGCTCCGCAGCGATCGACTGGGTGTCGATCGACAGCGCGATCGCCTCGTCGGCGTTGCCGAGGTGCGCGTGCACGTGCGACAACGCGTTCATCACCCACCCGCGTCGAAGCGGATCGATGTCGCCGGAGACCGTCCGATCCACCACACCACCGAGCGTCTCCACTGCTTCCTGATGGCGGCCCGTCATGATCTGCAGAATTCCGAGCTGATGGTCGAGGAAGTGGCGGCTCACGTCATCGGCCGGCACGAGATGCTGGAGATCGAGTCCGGCGCGGAGCACACGCTCGGCACCCACGAAGTCACCGTCGCGAAGTGTCAGGATGC
The DNA here is from genome assembly GCA_045107155.1 of Ilumatobacter sp. Taxonomy (GTDB): domain Bacteria; phylum Actinomycetota; class Acidimicrobiia; order Acidimicrobiales; family Ilumatobacteraceae; genus Ilumatobacter_A. Next base: position 1,470 of record JBGCFW010000148.1, read on the forward strand.
GCGCGTACTCGCCGCGGGCGAGGAGCCGCTGGCTCAGCGTCGCGCCGGCGTCGTCATCGATCATCGGTTCCACCAACGCCTTCGCCTCCTGATGGAGACCGACCGTGATCATCGCGTAGACCTGTTCGAGCTGGAGGTCCCGGCGCTGCACGTCGTCGCCGCAACGCTCGGCCGCCGCCGCGTACCACTGGAGTGCCTCGCGGTGCGACGATTGGGCAACCGCCTGGTGCGCCGCGCGCAGATACCACGAAGCCGCCCGTTGCGGGTCCTCGGCCTCGTCGAGGTGGCGTGCGATCGTGAGCGCCTGCTCACCGACGCGTTCACCAGCAGCTCGTTCGAGCCAGTCGGCGGCTCGACGGTGGAGGTCGGGGCGCTCGTCGAGTGCGATCGTGTCGTAGGTGACCGCGCGGGTGACGTCGTGGCGGAACGCGGCCTCGGCCGAACCCGCGAGTCCCGAGACTACGGATCGCTGGACCAGTTCGGTCTCGAAGAGGCGCACGAGCCCCGCGGAGATCGCAGCGGGTGGCCGATCGGCGATTGCTCCGACCGCATCATCCCAGAACGTTCGCCCGAGCACGCTGGCCGCCTGCAGGATCTGAAAGTCGTCGGGGGGCACGTAGTCGAGGCGACTCTGCAGAACCCCGGTCAGAGTCCCGGGGACCTTGTCGGCATCGAGCTGCACGAGGTCGATCGTCCACGGGTCGCCCGTGCCGATGACGCCGTCATCGATGAACATCTTCACCAGTTCCTCGAGGTGGAACGGGTTTCCCGATGCCTGCGACACGACCCGCTGACGGAACTCCGATGGGACCACATCGGCGAACCGAAGGATGCTGTCGAGCAAGCGCCCGGCGGCCTCGTCATCGAGCCCGTCGAGTGCGATGGCCTCGTGCACGGCATGCAGCCCCTCGTCGACACACCAGGCGGGGCGACTCATCGAGAACTCGGCTCGAGCAGTCGCCAGCATCACCAGGCCGGGCGGTGGATCCGCCATCAACGTCTCGAAGACGTCGAGCGAGGCAGCGTCGGCCCACTGAAGGTCCTCCATGACGAGCATCACGCCCAGCTCGCCGGACGGCAGCTGTCGGAACACTTCGAGCAGGTCCGCGACAGCTGCGTTGCGACGGAACGTCGTATCGGCCCGGGCGGTCCCGGACTGGTTGTCCTCGAAGCCCAGAAGCCACCCGATCGATGCGAACAGCTCGGCGGCAGCATCGCCGAGCAAGCCGGACAACCCCACGTCGAGCTTGTTCATGGCGTGCTCCGGATCGTCGTCGTCGCTGATCTCGAAGCGATGGGCCAAGATGCTCCGAACGAGGGCGAACGGCTGCAGGCCAGAGTCGGGAACACATCGACCCTCGAAGTAGCGGATCGGTGTTCCGAACGCCTCCAACCAGTCACGGCATTCGCTCAGCATTCGCGACTTGCCGATGCCTGGCTCACCGGTGATGGTCGTGACGCAGAACTCCCGGTGCCTGACCGCGTGCGCGTGCCGGGCGACGATCCGGTCGAACTGCGCCGAGCGACCGGCCATCTCGGTCTCGATGCCCTCGATCGCGTGGCGCAGAACAGGGAACGCCCGCGGCAGCGGCCGAAGCACCTCGTATGCCTTGACGGGCTCGGCGCGTCCCTTCAGTGCGAGGTCGCCGGCATCGGAGAGCTCGAAGACCCCGCGAACCTGACCGAAGGTGGCTCGGCTGATCAGCATCGACCCCGGTCGCGCCGCTCCTTCGAGCCGCGCCGCCACGTTGACGGTGTCGCCGATCGCCGTGCGCGTGTCCATGTCCGACAGGTGGACAAGCCCCGTGTTCACCCCGACGCGGATCTGCGCATCGAGGCGGGTCCCGGCGACCACCAGTCCCTCGTCTCGAACGAGATCGAGCATCGCCAACCCCGTTCGAACTGCCTGCTCGGCATCGTCCTCGGCCGAGGTCGTGTCACCCCACACGGCCATGATCCCGTCGCCCATGTGGTTGTAGACCACGCCGCGACGCGCGCTGATCAGCGCGTCGATTCCAGCCCAGAATCGTCCGAGCATCGACCCGATCCGCTCGGGGTCGAGCCGCTCCGACATCGTGGTGTAGCCAGTGATGTCGGCGAACAGCACGGTCACCTGGCGGCGCCGTGAGCGACCGGTGGCCGAGAGCGCCGCGAGCTTCTCCGACAACGGAGCGACCGCCGTGTCGACCACGGCGTCACCGAGCAGTGAGCGCTGCGCCTCCAGCGCCGCGATGGCGGACCGGAGTTGCTCGGCCTCGTCGCCCTGAGCCTGGTCGGTCACGAATACGACCCTAAACCGTGCTGACACGCCACGTGGACCCGCCGCCAGCGGTCAGTGCGCAGCGAATGCAGGTCGCCCGTAGTGGAAGCCCTGCGCGAAACCGCACTCGAGCTCATCGAGGATCTCGGCCTGAGCAACCGTCTCGACGCCCTCTGCGATGACCCTCAGGTCGAGCCCGCGACCGAGGCCGATCACGGCCTCGGTGATCGTCCGATCGTGGCGGTCGGATTCGAGGCCTGCGATGAACGACTGATCGACCTTCACGAAGTTGATCGGAAGATCCTTGAGGTAGGTCAACGACGCGTACCCCGTCCCGAAATCGTCGACGCCGACGCTCGTTCCGAGGTCCCGCAACTCGGCCAGCTGTCCGAGCGACGAACCTCCGGCGTCCATCAGGACGTTCTCGGTCAGCTCGACTGCGATCCGCGTTGGTGCGAGCCCATGCGCCTCCAACCGATCTCGGTACGTGTCGACGAAACTCGATCGGCTCAGCTGGCGAGCCGAGAGGTTCACCGTGACGTAGAAGGCGTCGTCGATCACCCGCGCCGCCTCGAGCCGCGCGACGTATGCACACACCTCATCGAGGACGAACTCACCGAGCGTCGCGATCAGATCGCTGTCTTCGGCCACTCCGATGAAGCTGGCCGGCGGCACCTCACCGAGCTCGGGATGGTTCCAACGCAGCAGTGCCTCGGCCGCCGCGATGCGTTGTGAGCGAACCTCGACGATCGGCTGATATGCGACCCGGACCTGGTCCCGTGGGATCGCGAGGCGCAGCTCGGTCGCCATTCGGAGGCGGTCCATCGCCTCCTGCTGTGCCGCCACGGCGTACGGCTCGGTGCGGGACCGACCCCGCGCCTTGGCCCGGTACATCGCAGCATCGGCGTGCCCGATCGCCGTCTGCGCAGACATCGATGTGCCCTGCACCAGCTCCATCCCGATGGAACCTGTACAGAAGGCGTCGATCGCACCGAGAGCGATCGGCCGTTCGAACACGCCGTGGACGCGCTTCGCAACCGACTCGAGCTCGCGCTGGGCTTCGGCGGGATCCTCGTCGAGCTCGTCACACAGGATCACGAACTCGTCGCCGCCGAGACGGGCGGCGGTGTCCGATGGGCGGATCGAGTCCTTCAACCGCTCGGCGATCTCGATCAGCAACTGGTCACCGGCATGGTGACCCAACGAATCGTTCACGTCCTTGAACGTGTCGAGGTCCATGAACAGCACACCGAGATGCTTGCCGGATCGCTCGGCGCGCAGCTGTGCGTTCGCGATGCGGTCGAAGATCAGCGACCGATTGGCGAGGCCGGTGAGCGGATCATGCAGTGCGACCTCGGCGAGCTTCTCCTGCGCGAGGTGCTGTTCGGTGATGTCCTCGAGATGCACCACCGCGAACGCTCCTGCAAGCTCGCCTTCGTCGACGGGTGCTGCCACGATCCGAGCCCAGCGCTCGTCATCGGGCGACTCCACCTTCGCCTGCACCGAGAAGCGCTCCGCACTGGGTTGCACCAGGTTGAGGAGCTTCTCGGCGAAGTCAGCACGTTCACCCGGATGCAACACATCGAGGATGCCGTGGTCACCCACCTCGGCTGCATCGATTCCCGTCAGTGCTTCGAACGCCGGGTTCGCCTCGACCAGGCGACCTGGCGGGTCGGCGTCGACGTGCACGAGTGCCATCGCGACACCGGCGTCGTCGAACGTCGCTCGCAGGCGTGCCTCGGCGCGGCCCGCCTGGATCTCGGCTTGGCGCCGTGCAGTGATGTCCTCGACGTGCTTGACGAGGCGGACGAGCACGCCATCGTCGTCGTACACGGAGCTCGTCGCCACCCGCGCCCACACCGTGTCGCCGCCCGGGCGGAGATATCGCTTCTCGACGTGGCGGCTCGATGCGTGCTCGTCGCCGTCGTCCGTCGCGCCCTCGGTGTCGAGGTGCGCGTCGTCGCGGTGCGTGAGCTCGGCGAAGGTGCGTCCCGCGAGTTCCTCGGCCGACCGGCCGAGGATTCGACACAGTGCGTCGTTCGCGAACTCGATCGAACGATCGGGTCGCATCGTGGCGACACCGACCGGAGCGTTGGCGATGGCCGTGCGGAACTGCGCCTCTGCGGCTTCGAGTCGATTCGACACCGCCTTCTGTTCGAAGGCGTCACCGAGCGAGCCGGCGACGCCGACGATGAGCGCTTCGTTCTCACAGAAGCGCTCCGGGGTCACCAACTCGATCATCGCGGTGACTCGGGCCAGTTGATGCATCACCGGTATCACGAGCGACCACGAGGTCCCAGCGGGCGTTCTTCCGTCCTGGGCCTCGATGACGTCGGTGGTGACCCGGCCCGTGCGCTGCCAGCGCGCCGAAGCCGCGCTCCACTCGCCGCTCGATGCGCCGAAGTCGTCGATGTAGCGCCGCGACATCGCGAGTGCGATCTCGGTGCGTCGGCGGTCGCCGTGCGGCATCCACGCATCGCGCACCCGGAAGCCGTCGCCCCGCGCCTCCCAGACGAGCCCGGCGTCGGCACCACCGATCGTGACGAGCGACGCGAGTGCGTCACGCCACGCGTCCTCCACCGTGAACGCGGACGAAATCAGTGCGCGCACTTCGGTCGAGAGCGCCATGACCTCGTGATCGAGGTGCTCGGCCGACACGTCGGTGAGGTACGAGATCGTGCACCACCCGAGTTCGGAATCGAGGAACTCATAGCGATGGATCTCGGCTTCGGCCCAGACCCACCGCCCGTGCTTCGATCGCAGGCGCACCTGGGCGTAGCGGACGACCCCATCGTCGATCACGGCCTGTCGGACGGCACGAAGCGAGGTCCGATCATCGGGGTGCAGAAGCGCATCCGCGTCGAGCTCCTGGAAGGTGGTCGAGTCCCATCCGAGGAAGCTGTCGCGGCCGTGTTCAGCCGCGAGCACGGCGCCGTCGGCACTCTGGATCATCAACGGCCCTGGGCGCGATCGGTCGATCAGGTTCTCGCGGAAACCGCGCGCCGGTGCCGACCACTCGACCGCACCATCGGCTTCGTTCACGTCCGGCCCCTCTCCGCCATGCCAAGCGTACCCGCCGCTCTCACGGTGCTGTGGACCGACCACGCCATTGCCGTCATGCCGCTTCCACGACCGGTCGCCCGAAATGGAAGCCTTGAGCGAACCCGCAGTTGAGCTCGTCGAGGATCGACGCCTGTTCGGCCGTCTCGACGCCTTCGGCGATCACCCGCAGATCCAGCGCGCGGGCGAGGCTTATGACGGCGTCGGTGATACTTCGATCGTCACGATCGTGAGCGAGCCCGTCGATGAACGACCGGTCGATTTTCACGAAGCTGATCGGCAGCTGCTTCAGGTAGGTGAGCGACGCGTAGCCGGTACCGAAGTCGTCGACTCCGATGTGGGCTCCCATCGCCCTGAGCTCACCGAGTTGATCCAGCGAGGAACCGGCGGCGTCCATGAGGACGTTCTCCGTGAGTTCGAGAGCGATGCGACCCGGATCGAGATCGAAACGGGCGAGTTGATCTCGGTACGCCTCGACGAAGTTGTACCGACTCAGCTGCCGGGCCGAGACGTTCACACTCACGTAGAAGTCTTCATCGTGGTGGCGTTGCGAGATGTCGCTGCACACGCGCTCCAGCACGAACTCGCCGAGACCGACGATGAGGTCGCTGTCTTCGGCGACGTCGATGAACTGCACCGGCGGCACCTCGCCGAGCACCGGGTGCGTCCATCGCAGGAGGGCCTCGGCCCCGACGGCTGCGCCGCTCGCGACGTCGACGATGGGCTGGTACGCCACGCGCAATTCGTCACGATTCACGGCGTGGCGGAGCTCGGAGGCCATACGCAGCCGATCGATCGTCGTGCGCCGAGTCGTGGCGCCGTAGGCCTCGGTTCGCGCCCGCCCCCGCGACTTCGCTCGGTACCTCGCCGCGTCGGCGTTGCCCAGCGCTGTCTCGACCGGGATCGCGGTGCCGGAGACGACCTCCATCCCGATGCTCGTCGTGCAGTACGCGTCGATCTCTCCGAGCCGAATCGGATCGTGAAGGGCGAGGTGGATTCGGCTGGCGACCGACTCGAGCTCGCTGGCAGCCTCGATCGGATCGTTCGACAATTCGTCGCACAGGATGAGGAACTCGTCACCGCCCAGGCGCGCGGCCGTGTCTGCCGGACGGATTGTTGCCTGCAGCCGCTCGGCGATCGCCACCAGCAGGAGGTCACCGTGTTCATGGCCGAGCGAGTCGTTGACGTCTTTGAAGTTGTCGAGGTCGAGGAAGAGCATGCCGAGGTGGCGCCCGGACCTCTCCGTTCGATCCTGTGCGTTGCAGATGCGGTCGAGGATGAGTGCACGATTCGGTAGACCCGTGAGCGAATCGTGCAACGCCATCCGAGCGAGATCCTGCTGAGCCTGCCGTTGCTCGGTGATGTCTTCGAAGTGGACGACCGCGAACGAGCCGGCCAGCTCGGCCTCGCGGACCGGCGCCGCCACGATCCGGACCCAGCGCTCGTCACCGGCACTTCTGCCGTGGACCTGGATCTCCGCGTGAAACACCTCGGCGCCAGGCGCCGCGAGGAGTTCGACTCCCTCCAGGAACTGCCCGGTGAAGTCACCGACGATCACATCGTCGACGCATGCCACGCCGTCGGCCTCGATACCCGTCAGACGGAGGAACGCATGGTTGGTCTCGCAGAGGACGCCGGGACGTTCACCGTCGGTCTGGACGAGCGCCATCGCGACGCCTGACTCGTCGAACGTCGCACGAAGGCGGGCCCGAGCTGCTTGTGCATCGAACTCCGCTCGCTTGCGAGCGTCGATGTCTCTCACCAACGCGATGAACTTGACGATCGTTCCCCGCTCGTCGCGTTCCGGCTTGATGGTGATGCGTGCCCACCGCTCGGAGCCGTCGACGAACAGGCATCGGCGGTCCGCGTCCGAGCCCTCCACGACACCGTCGAGCAATGCACGGCGACCGCGGATGCCGAGATCGCGGTCGTCGGGGTGGGTGATCGCCTCGAACGACGACTCGACGAGTTCATCGCGGGTGCGGCCGAGAAACGCCGCAAGCGCAGCGTTCGCGTGTTCCAAGGTCCCGTCGGGTCGAACCACCGCCGCGCCGACCGGGGCGTCGGCGAACGCCGTCCAAACGTCGCGTTCCGCGGAACTGAGACGGGCCTTGATCTCTCGGTGTCCGATCGCATCGCCAAGTTGTCGGGCGACCCCGATGACGAGCGCCTCGTTCTCGCAGCGGCCTCGTCCGGACACCAGCTCGACCACGATCCCGGCGTCGGCGACGTTTCGCTCGACCGGAATCGACAACGAAGCGAGGCGGTGATGGCTCGCGTGGTGACCGATGAGCAATCGAATCGCACTGTGGGTCCGCGCCCAGACCGCCGCGCCGACCGAGCCGTCGAGCGGAACGGTGACGGGAGCCTGCGGGAGGTCTCCGCGGCCGGCAACCACCGCAGCGAGGTCCTCGCGCGCCACATCGGCGGACCACGCGTGTCTCACGCTCCACACGTGATCACGCCGTTGCCAGACGACCCCACCGAGGAACCCACCGAGTTGGCCGATGCGTTCCAGGCCCAGGTGCCATGCGTCGTCGAGCGTCGGTGCAGCTTCAGTGGCCGAACGCACTTCGGTGAGCAGCGCAAGCGCATCGTGATCGACGTGCGCCTCGCTCACGTCGCGCAGGTACGCGACGGTGTGCGGGCCGAGATCGGCGTCGGCAGGGCGGAACCTGCGGTGCTCGAGCTCGGTCCACACCCAGGCTCCGCCGTCGCGGCTCGCGCGGACCTGGACCAGTTCGCTCGAAGCGCCGTCAAGGACCGCGTGGCGCGCGTCGATCGACCGGGCGACGTCATCGGGATGAACCAGCGCCGACCCGTCCTGCGAGAGCAACGCAGACGGCGACCATCCACAGAGCGTGTCATCGGCACCGCTCCCCGCCCCCACGATCGTCCCGTCAGTGGATTGCACGACGAACCCGACGCGCCGCGAGGCGGCAGCAGCGACCTCCGCGATGTGTGCGTCATCGCGAAAGACTCCGCCGAGCGCGTCGACGCGGCGCTTGGTTGCCCTGCCGCTCTCGCCCATCGCCATCGCCCTCCCTGAGTGAGGAACTCCCCACGCAAAGCACAATATCACGCATGCATTGACACGGACACTTCCAACGGTGCCACATCAGCCACCCAGAGTGGAATCGCTGCGCGCTCCAAGCTGGCGGGGCCGAGTTGTGGCCGATAGACCTGGGCCCATGCTCATCGTCGTCTCCCCAGCGAAAGCACTCGACTTCGAATCGCCGCTCGCCACGAACAAACACAGTCAACCGGCGCTCCTCGATCGCTCCGAGGAGCTCGCCGGCATCATGGCGCACAAATCACCCGACGACCTGGCCTCCATGATGTCGATCTCGCCCTCGCTCGCCGAGCTCAACTTCGAGCGCTTCCAGGACTGGTCGGCACCGTTCACACCTGACAACGCCCGGCCCGCCGTGCTCGCGTTCGATGGCGACACCTACACGGGCTTGAATGCTCCGGGTTCGTTCGACGCACGAGACTTCACGCACGCACAGAAGGTGCTCCGGATCCTTTCGGGGCTGCATGGCGTGCTGCGGCCGCTCGACCTGATCCAGCCGTACCGTCTCGAGATGGGTTCGAAGGTCGAACACTCGTCGGGCAATGACCTCTACTCGTTCTGGGGCGGCACCGTCACCGATCAGCTGAACGCCGACCTGGCGAACTCGCCCGGACCCAAAGTGCTCGTGAACCTCGCATCGAACGAGTACTTCGGCGTCGTTCAGCCCGAACGCTTCGAGGGTTCGATCATCTCGCCGCGCTTCTTGGACGCCAAGGATGACGGCGACTTCAAGGTCGTGAGCTTCTTCGCGAAGCAGGCCCGCGGTGCAATGGCCGGCTGGATCGTGCGCGAGCGCATCACCACCATCAAGGCGTTCAGTGAGTTCTCCGAGCTCGGCTACCGACACGACACGGAACGCTCGACG
>JBGCFW010000149.1:0-5517 GCA_045107155.1 Ilumatobacter sp.
CCGAGGCCGCGCTCGGAAGCGCGAAGGACTACCTCATCGAGCAGATGATGGCCCAGATCGCGACCTACCAGGGCGAGATCATCGGTGTCGAGATCGCCGCCTCGGTCGAGCTGACGATTGCTCAGACCGAGCCGGGTCTCCAAGGCGACCGCTCCAGCGGCGGCACGAAGCCGGCGACGCTCGAGACGGGCAAGGAGATCAAGGTCCCACTGTTCATCGAGATCGGTGACAAGGTCCGCGTCGACACGCGCACCGGCGACTACATGACGCGCGTCTGATGGCGTCGATTCCCCGTCCGGACGAACGGTCCGAGGGTCGTGAGCGAGCGCTCTACCTGCTCTACGAAGCTCACTCGAAGGGCATCACGCCGGTCGAGGCTCTCGAGCTGCAGGTGTTCGAACCGGACGAACTCACCCAAACCCTCGTTCGTGGTGTCGCTGACCAACGCGATCGCCTCGACGCGGTGATCGAGCAGCGCGCCACGGGTTGGACGCTGAAGCGCATGCCCGTGATCGACCTCAACGTCTTGCGGATCGGTGCGTTCGAACTCGCTGAGCGCAACGACGTGCCGACAGCGGTCGTGCTCGACGAGGCCGTCAAGCTGGTCAAACAGTTCTCCACCGACGACAGCGGCCGTTTCGTGAACGGTGTTCTCGCTGCGATGGTGCCCGATCTGCGCGACTGAGGCGGGTCGGATCCGCCAGAATCGTCACCATGGCCGACGTGGTCGACGCCCAGGCACCTGACGCCGGCGTCGAGTCGCGCCCCGGTTCAGACGGCGATGATGCGCCCGTCGACGACGGATCCACAGCGTTCGGTCGTGGCCTCGACGCCTGCGCCCGCCAGGTCACATGGCCGCGGGCGCTGCTTGCGGTGGTCGTGGCCACCTACACGACGTACTACACGGTCCGGTCGCTCGACATCCATCACGCGCTCGGCACCTCGTCGTACGACTCGGCGCTGTACGACCAGGGCGTCTGGCTGCTGTCCGAAGGGCGAGCGCCGTTCGTCACGTTGATGGGACGGAACATGTTCGGCGATCACTCGTCGTTCGTGCTCCTGCTCCTCGTCCCGGCGTACTGGCTGTTCCCTGGCGCTGGGATCTTGTTCTTCAGCCAGTCCGCGGTGATCGCGCTCGGCTCCGTCCCCGTGTTCTTGTACGCCAGGACCAGGCTCAGCGGCGAGTGGCCGGCGCTCGTGCTCGCCTCCTGCTACCTGGTCCACCCGGCGATCGGCTGGACCAATCTCGAGAACTTCCATCCTGATTCGTTCCTCGGCGTCTTCGTCGGAGGAGCGCTCTGGGCGGCCCTCGACCGACGCTGGAAGACCTACGCGGTCTTCATCGTGTTGGCGCTCTCGGTGAAAGAGGACGCCTCGCTCGTCCTCGTTCCGCTCGGCATCTGGGTCGCCTTGCGCCGTGACCGACGCATCGGCTTGGCGACGATCTTCGGCTCACTCGCCTTCATGGCGTTCGCGATGTTCGTCGTGATGCGCGGCCTGATCGGTGTGCCGACGCGCAACGCGTGGCGGATCCCGTTCGGCGGACCGACCGGCGTGGTCGATACTGCGATCACCGAACCGACCGCACTCTTCCGATACCTGCGCAGCGATGATCGGCCGTGGTATCTCGTCCAGATGACCGCACCGTTCGCATGGTTGTTCGCGCGATTGCCGTGGGTCGCAGCGATCAGCGGGCTCGTGCTGTGCACCAACATCTTGAGCACCTTCTGGTACCAGTACCAGATCCGCTACCACTACAGCCTGGTGGCGGTTCCGGCGTTGAGCATCGGCACCGTGCACGCGATCGGAGCGCTCAAGCGGCGACGCGAGGTGCGGTCGTTGCCGTTCCGGCTGCCGATACAGACGATGGCCGTTGGACTGGTCGCCATCGCAGCACTGGTGACGTCGTTCCTGTGGTCACCCGTCCCGTGGGGTCGGACCGGCCAGTTCTACGGCAACCCGGACAATCCCTGGGCCGTCCAGGCGCGCGAGATCATGGCGCTCGTGCCGGATGGCGCGTCGGTGTCGGCCCACTACCGCATCACACCGCACCTGGCGTACCGCGACGAGATCTATCAGTTCCCGACACCGTTCAGGGCGGTGCTGTACGGCCCTGACGGCAACGTGGACGGGCCGAGGATCCCCGACCGAGCGGAGGGCGTCGAGTACGTCCTCCTGCCGATTCCGGGCGCCGGACCGACACAGTTCCCCGAAGTCGACTGGGCAGTCGTGCAGCCGGCATTCGAACTCGTTGCGGCCAACGACTTCTGGGAGCTGCATCGCCGCGATCCGGACGTCGCACTTCCTCCCGAACGCTGAAGCGCGGGCTCGCCACTGCGAGCAGCTCGTTCGCCGTCGCGTCGCTGTGACGGGCTCAGGAAGTGACGGCGTGGCTCTCGCTGGGTACGTGCTGGCTGCGTTGGAACTGGTTCTTGCCGTTGCGCTTGGCGACGTACAACGCGAGGTCGGCGGCGTGAATGAGCTCCGATACCGACCGGAAGTCGTGGTGTTCATCGAGCGTCGCGACGCCGACGGACACCGTCTGCGCGATCTGGACTTCGTCGGCGAAGTGGAAGGTTCGCATCGAGAAGGAGTCGACCACGCGTTGGGCCACCACGTTCGACGCCTTGCCCGGTGTCCCCGGAAGCACCACCACGAACTCCTCGCCGCCGAAACGGCCGACCACGTCGCCGTCGCGAACCGATGCGCTGAGGCGACGAGCTGCGTGAGTGAGCAGTTCGTCGCCCACCTTGTGACCGAAGCGGTCGTTGACCGTCTTGAAGTCGTCGAGGTCGACGAAGAGCACCGAGAGAGGGAACTCGTGGCGTTTCGCCGCAGCGAACTCGTCGTCCAGCACCTGGTCGAGGCGACCACGGTTTGCGAGGCCCGTGAGCGAATCGAGTCCGTTCTGCGCGCGGAGCTCGTCGGCAACGCTTCGCAGCGATGACACCTCAGCCTGCAGATCCAGCGTCTCGGTCTGCGCCATCATCTGGCGAAGCACGAGCGCCTCCTCGGCCATCTCCGCCAGCGTTCGGTGATCGGGCGCCTCGGCATCGAGCAGGGCAGCGAGGTCCGGCAGCATCTCCGCCAGGCGATCCACCACGTTCGAGAACGACTCGCCGTCGAACGCGAGCGATGCCTCAGCACGTTGGAACGCGGTCGAGAACGCTTCGGAGTCGCCGCCACAGGCGTCGGCCATGATCGCGGCCACGGCAACCACCGTCGACAATTGCGAGGCCTGGCCGACGTGGCTGTCTCTCACGGCTTCGACGATGACATCGGGCAGGTTCCATCCACCGAGCAGCTCTGCGCCCAAGACAGCGTGATCGGCGCCGAGGTGCTCGAGTTCGGCGGCAACGAGGTCGTCATGAGCTCCGTCTGGGTCGCAGCCGTCGTACACGGTCGGGTCGATTCGATCGACGACCTGAATGCCGATGTCCTGCAGCAAGCCCGCGAGGAAGGCGTCGGTGGGATTGACCGCGCACACCTCTGCGAGCAACTGCGCGCTGGTCGCGGTGTACACCGAGCGTGCCCAACGGCGCTTGCGGAACGTCAGCGAGCGACTGTCGTCACTCGAGCGGCTCGCCGCGAGGCTGAGGCTCAGCGAAGCGGTCAACACCACCTCGAAGCCCAACGACATCACTGCCTGACGGATGTTCTCCGTGCGGCGCCGTCGTGCGTAGATCGGAGAATTGGCAAGGCGCATCAGGCGCGCCGCGAGAGCCGGATCAGAGTTCACGACTTCGGTGACGGCCACGATGCTGGCATCGGGGTCTTCGCACAGCTCGATGAGGCGCGCGGTCACGACAGGGGGCGAGGGGAAGGCGCGCGTCGAGCTGATCTTCGCCTGTAGTTCAGCCGATACCTTCACCATCTCGTTCTCCCGTCAATTCTCGGTCCTCCGGAGTAACCGTCCGGATCTGCGCTCGCTGCGCCACCATCTCGAGCGAATTCGTCGACCGGGCGCGACACGGCGATCGCCGACGGAACCTGCGACCATCCGAACATGACGTTCTCGACGCCCATCGACCGCGATCACGACACCCTGGTCGGTCCGTTTCGTGCACCTGCGCAGATGCTTCACGACCAGGAGTACGGCGGGCATGCGAGCGTGCACGACGACGCCGAGGCCGCGAAGCTCGGCCTGGCTGGTGCGCCCATCGAGGGACCGACGCACTTCAGTCAGTTCGATCCGTTGTGCGTCGCGCAATGGGGCACCACGTGGTTCGAGTCAGGTTGCCTGTCATCGCACTTCCTCAACATGGTGGTCGAAGGCGAGGAGGTCCAAGCATCGCTCGGCCCGGACGGGTCATCTGCGCTCGGTACGTCCGCGATCATCAACGCTCGCAAGGCCGACGGCACACCCGTGCTGGCCGGAACCGCGTCTGTCGGATCCGACGCCGCCACCGAACTCGACGAGCGCCGAAAGCGAGGCCTCGGCGATCCGGGAGAGTTGTTCATCGTCGACCGACTCGAGATCGGGATGACCGGCGGCCCGGTGACCGCCACGATGGGAGCCGACACGCACAACGGGGCGCTGTACCCATTCACCTTGCGTGACAAGCTCGAGCGGATCACCGAACACTCGGCGTGGTACGACACCGAGTCCCCGTGGGGTGGCCCGATCGTCCCGACGGAGATGCTCAGCGTGCTCGCGCACCAGAACGGCGCCGAGTTCCCCGTCCGCGGTCCTGCGATCGGACTCTTCATCGATCTCGAAGTTCGCTATGTCGAGGGTCCCGTGTTCGTCGGGCGGCCCTACGAGGTCGCCCACACGCTGGTGGGCATCGGGCAGAGCCGAAGCGTCGAGTCGTACTGGACCGAATCGACGCTCACCGATGCGGAGTCCGGCGTGCACGCTGCGACCGTGCTGCTCCACCAGGGAGTGTTCAAGGCCTCCTACGCCGAGTATCCCGCCTGAATCGGTCCCGATTCGCTCGGTCAGTCGACGTCGTAGGTAACACCAAGCTGACGGCGGACCTCGTCCATCAGTTCCATGTTGGCGACGGTGGCCGCCCAAGTTTGGACGTCGCTCTCGTTCTCGCCGGCGCGGATGCGAGCCATCGCGTGCTCTGCTTCGTGCGCCAGACCACGATGCGGGAGATGCACACGTTCGAGTTCGGAACCGTCCGAGCGCTCGAGCGTGAACGCCTCAGGCGCCCAGAACGGCACCTCGACGGTCGCTCGACCAGACGTTCCGACGATCGACGCAGTGAGATCCGACAACGCTTCGAGACCGCTTCGGAAGGTCGTGATGCCTCCTGACTCGTGGGTCATCACGCCGCCGAGCACAGCGTCGACTCCATCGGTGGTGAGGCGGCCGAGTGCCTTGATCTCCACCGGCTCTCCGAGCAGGAAGCGTCCGAGCGACAGGGGATAGATCCCGATTTCGAGGAGCCGGCCGCCACCGAGATCGCGACGGCGGTGTCGTCCCTCGAGATCGAGCAGTCGCAGACAGAAATTCGCGTCGACACTGACGACCTCACCGATCGCTCCGGCCTGAATCCGACCCTTCAG
>JBGCFW010000015.1:0-4592 GCA_045107155.1 Ilumatobacter sp.
GCAGTGCCGGACGCAATGAGTCATCGATGCGATGCCCGGTTCTTCGTGAACCGGGCATCGTGCGTTCTACGCTCCGACCTGTGATCGTCGTCGGGGTGACAGGTGGAATCGGAGCAGGCAAGTCGACGGTGTCGGTGCTGCTCGCCGAGCGGGGCGCAGTGATCGTCGACGCCGATCAGATCGCGCGGGATCTGCAGGCTCCGGGAACACCGGTCGTGCGCGCGATGGCGGAACGTTTCGGCGAGCAGATCCTCGACGATGACGGTGGGCTGATCCGATCCGAGGTCGCCAAGATCGTCTTCTCCGACGAGCAGGCACTGAAGGATCTGAACGGCATCGTTCATCCAGCCATGCAGGCCGAGATCGCATCGCAGATCGCCGCCCACGAGGACACCGACCGCGTGGTGGTTCTCGACTTTCCGTTGCTCGCCGAGAACCCTCGCAAGGGTCTTGCCGCGACGGTCGTGGTCGACATTCCGGTCGACGTCGCGGTCGAGCGGGCGGTGGGTCGCGGAATGGACGCCGACGACGTGCGCAACCGGATCAACAGCCAGATCAGTCGGGAGAAGCGCCTCGATGTCGCAACCCACGTGATCGACAACTCGGGGGACCTCGCGGATCTCACCGCGGCGGTTGACGAGGTCTGGCTCGAGCTCCGTCAGCTCCCGGCGACGCCGGTCGGCGACGTCGCAGAGCCTGCCTGACTCGTCAGTCGGGCGTGGGTCGGATCGAGGGCAGCGGGTCGAGGTGGATGTCGGCCACCGGCACATCGGGTGCAGGCGTGCGCCGATACCAGGCGAGGTGGGTATCGCCGAGCGCTGCGAATGCGTCGTCGACGAGCCGGTGGTACGACGCCCGGATCGCGGCGGTTCCGGCATCGCGGTGGCGTTCGTAGCGCTCCACAGCGCTCGGCTGCGGCACGTAGAGCTGAACCGACGATGCGTCGTCGGGCAGCGCCGATTCGCTGTCGAGCAGTCGGATCTGCGCAGTCACGTCGACTCGGTCGTACGCCCGCTCGCGCCAGTCGAGATCGGCGAGCTCCGTGTGGTCGACGCCGACGATGACGCCGTTGATCGACTCGTCGTCGGCAGCAGCGACACCGAGCGACACGACGAGCCCGCCCTTCACGGGCGTCCCGTCGGACCTCGTCCAGTCGCCGCGAAGCACCTTCGATCCGTAGTTCCATCGGCGCCCGAACCCCGACAGCTCAGCGACGTGCATGCCGCTGCCGGGCGTCACGACACGTCCGATCGTCGACGCGAGCGACTCCGGTGACACGAGCGATCCGTAGGCGAAGATCCAGGTCGTCATGCCGGAAGACCTGACGCGAGGGTCGCAAGCGTGGTTGCAATGAGCCGGATTCCGATCTCGATCGAGTGCTCATCGACATCGAACCGGCCGGCGTGCAGATCGAGCAGTGGGCCGCCCTCTTCGTGGACGCCGAGCCGCAGGTACGCGCCGGGGACCTCACGGGTGAGCCACGCGAAGTCATCGCCACCCCAGCTCTGGTGTGCTTCGGTCACGCCGCCGAGGCCGAGGACGCGTTCTCCAGCGTCTCGCATTGCTTCGATCACTCTTGGATCGTTCACCGTGGGAGGGACGCCACGGACGTAGTCGATCGTCACCTCGGCGCCCGTCCCGCTGATCACCTCCGCGACCGCAGCACGGACAGCGGATTCGAGGATCTCCCAGGTGTCGAGTGAAGGGGTCCGAACCGACGCCCGCAACTCAACCGAGGTCGGAATCACGTTCGCGGCATCGCCGCCGTGGATCGCGCCGAACACCAGCTTCACCTGATCGTCGGCGGTGGCATCGTCGACGATCGACGGCACGCGTTGGACCAGTTCGGCAGCGAGTGCGATCGTGTCGACCGTGAGCTCTGGGCGAGCGGTGTGACCGCCCGGTCCCCGAAGCTCGATGGTGACCATGTCGGCCGCTGACGTGATGCTTCCGGCTCGCAGACCGATCGCGCCGCTCGGGAGCTTCGGCTCGCAGTGCACGCCCACGACCGCGTCGATCCCGTCGAGTCCGCCGTCGCGAACGACCTCGAGGGCGCCGCCGGGTACGCGCTCCTCGGCAGGTTGAAAGATGAACCGCACCGAGGTGCTGATCAACTCGGGATGGTCGGCGAAGAACTGTGCGACGCCGACGCCGATGGTGGTGTGGACGTCGTGGCCGCACGCGTGGCAGACCCCGTCGACCCGGCTCCGGTAGGAGACGTCCTTGAGATCGTGCATCGCCAGGGCATCGAGGTCGGCGCGGAACGCGAGCCGCGCCGTCGTGCCGGGCTGCTCGGCGAAGAGGCCGGTGCCGATCGACATGGGTCGAACCGTGTAGCCGGCCGCCGCGACGAGGCGTCGCACGGTTTCTGTCGTTCGGTGCTCTTCGCCGCTCAGCTCGGGGTTGGCGTGCAGGTCGCGCCGAAGGGCGATCAGCGCATCGGAGTGCTCAGCGAGCCATCGCCCGAGCACGACCTCGATGCGGTCGTCGATCGTCGAATCGGTGCTGGTCATCGACGATGAGGGCGGTCGCTACGGAACTCGTCCACGAGGTGGTTCACCACGTCGTGCAGGGTACCGCCACCGTCCACGACCGCCCGTTGCCGTTCGGTTCCGGAACCGATCCGAGCGATCTCGAGAACATCGTCGAGGTGGTGTTCGGTGCCGAGGCGACGTGCGGTCGGACGCAACTGGTCGACGAGGTCGGCGAGGAGTTGGCGAGCTGGCGCTCGATCGACGGCTCCGTGCTCGATCTCGTCGGCCGAAACGATCCGGTCGGCGTTCCCGGTCCGTTCGGTGATCAGGCGAGCGTCGAGGCCGAACCGGGCCGCCAGCCACCGGTTCTGCCTGATCGACCACTCGGTGGGTGGCGGTGGCAGGTCGCCCGCGGCGATGCGATCGAGGCACCACGCCACGAGCGCCTGGGCCAGTGCGGCGAGCGAGATCGATTCGTGCAGTGTCGGCATCGCATCGCACATGCGCAGCTCGACGGTGCCGAACGACGGGTGCGGCCGGATGTCCCACCACACTTCGCGGACCGTGTCGATGCATCCGGTGTGAATCAGCTCGGCCATGAAGGCCTCGAAATCGCTCCACGCCGAGATCTGTGGCGGCAGTCCCGCGGTCGGGAGCGACTCGAAGACGAGGGATCGGGCCGATGACATCCCCGAGTCGGTTCCCTCGAAGAACGGGCTGGAGGTCGACAGTGCGAGGAAGAGCGGGAGATGCCGAGTGAGTTCGTTGATGACCGCGATCGCGCTCGAACCGTCGGGCACACCGACGTGAACGTGCATGCCGCAGATGAGCAGTCGGCGCGCCGGCCACTGCATCGTCTCGATGAGCCGGTGGTAGCGAGGGTCTGGGCTCACGAGTTGGTCGGCGGCCAATGCGAACGGATGCGTCGCGCTGCTCATCAACGACACGCCCCGGGGCTCGCAGGCCGCGCGGAGTTCAGCGATCGTGGCCGAGAGGTCGACGTACGCCTCCGACGGCGTGTCGCACACGCCGGTGATCACCTCGACGGTGCTCTGAAACAGCTCGTGCTTGGCCTTGGGATGTTCGCCGCCCGCGTGGCCGGCACCCATCTGCTCGAGCACGTCGTTGGCGACCGACGCGAGGTCACCCGTACGGGTGTCGACGAGATGGAGCTCCATCTCGACGCCCATGGTCGGACGGTCGTTCGGGGTGAAGTCGATCATGGTGCGGGCGGGATCTCGCCGCCGCGAATGTCGTTCGTCATCGATGCCGAGGCTCGGCTCATCGGGGCGATGGCATCCGCGGCCGCGTCGTGCTAGCGGTAGGTGTCGAGGTCGGCAGCGACCTCGTCGGGGGTGACGGGCGGTGCATATCGCTTCACGACGTTGCCACCCTTGTCCACGAGGAACTTCTCGAAGTTCCAGGTGATGTCCGACGACTCACCGTCACCGGGTTGCTCCGACTTGAGCACGGTGTAGAGCGGGGATTCGTCGGCTCCGTTCACGTCGACCTTGGAGAACATCGGAAAGGTCACACCGAACTTCGATGTGGCGAACTCGAGGATCTCCGCATCGGTGCCGGGTTCCTGGTTGGCGAACTGGTTGCACGGCACGCCGAGCACCACCAAGTCGTCGTTGTCATCGTGGAGGGTACGCAGACCTGCGTACTGTGGCGTGAGGCCTCAAGCGCTGGCGACGTTCACCACGAGGGCGAGCTTGCCCTCGTAGTCGGCGAAGTCGACCTGGTCGCCGGTGATCGAGGTCATTGTGATGTCGTGGAACTTCATCCTCTCGACCGTAGTGCCCGGGCGTCGTCCTCGCCGTGGTGGCAGCGTCGCCGGTTCTTCGTCGCCGCTTCAGCGAGGCATGGTCGGGTCGCGGAGCGGGGATATCATCTCGGCGAGCATGTCCGACGACTCCCGATCTCCCACGGACCGCGAGCTCCTCGCGGTCCGACACCCTCCGAGTTGCTGACGCGATGCTGACTGCGCTGGGCCTCGTCGCCGTCGTCGTGTTGATCGCTGCCAACGGGTACTTCGTTGCCGCAGAGTTCGCGTACGTGGCTTCTCGTCGGTCGAAGTTCGTCGATGCGGCGAACGACGGCGACAAGGAGTCGTCG
>JBGCFW010000150.1:0-4409 GCA_045107155.1 Ilumatobacter sp.
GACGAAGTCGTCGATCAGATCGTCGAGGACCGTCTGAATCAGCTCGGTGTACCGCTGACTGCCCGCCGCATTGAAGTGGCCGTCGACGAGGCGGCGATACGACCTGTGCTCGGGCGGGTTCGTGGACAGTGGCGCCATCCGGTCCCAGCCGCGCCGCGCGTACACCTCGACGGCGCCAGCGTGACGGCTCGTCAGGCCCGTTCCACTCGGGAAGGTGGTCTGATGGCGCAGGACGTGCATCACATCGGCGTACCTGCTCACGACGTAGGTGCCCGTGCCGGGAATCTGAAAGATCGGGGCTTCCTCCTGCAGTCGTCGGTAGGTCGGGAACCAATCCTCCTGGACCGCAGGGTCGAACAGGTCGATCGCCGGCTGATCAGGGGAACTCAACGCACACCTACCATCGGACGATGGCAACCCTGCTGGCGCACATCACCGTGGAACCGGGCCACGAAGCACGGTTCGAGTCGATCGCTCGAACGCTGTACGAACGGACACACTCGTCGGAGGCGGGCGTGGTGCGCTACGAGTACTGGCGTGGCGCCGACCCGTCCAGCTACTACACCCTGCTCAGCTTCACCGACCATCGAGCGTTCATCACGCACCAGACGAGCGACCATCACGAGGATGCGTCGCCGCAGATCGGTGACTGCGTGACCGCGATCCGACTCGAATGGGTCGACCCCATCGCCGACGCGTCCGACCTCGTGGCGACCGAGATGCAGTCGGCAGCCGACGATGCCGACGACCTCACGTCGCGATACACCGACCGGTTCGCAGCCGACGTCGCCGACTGGTGGCTCGCGCAGCGTTGACGCCCGTCCGGCGAGCTGGCGATCACGAGAACAGCCCACGATGCTCAGCTGTCCGAAGGCGGCTCGCGGCTCCAGAGGACGTCGAAGTCGCGGGCGATGTCGAGCACCTGGAACGCCCGGCCGATACCGAGGCAGAATCCGCAGGTGATCGTGAGCTCGAGCAACTCCGTGTCCGAATAGTGCTCGGCCATGCGAGCCCACATCTCGTCGGTGATGGCCAGGTGGTCGATCGCGTACTGCTCGGCGAACTCCGCTGCCAACTTCTCACGTGTCGAGTACTCCGGGTTGTCGCGGAACTCGTGGACGTGTTGATACATCTCATCGGTGAGGCCTTGCTGCATCGCCGATGCAGCGCGTGTGTTCATTCAAACGTGGCACTCGTTGAGCTGAGCGATGCGCATCCGCGCCACCTCGCGCTCGCGGATCGACAAGCTCGACCTCTCATACACCGCGGCGCTCATCGCGTGGAGGCCCTCGCCCATGTGGGGCGCTAGCTGCCACACGCGTGACGCTTCTCGCCCCTCGCCGTCAGGAATGTCGATTCGGGCCATCAGGAGCTCTTTTCTGATCGATTCGGAGGCGGTGCGCTCGCTGGGTTGGAGACGGGGGTGGCGTCCAGGAGTGCGTCGACCCAGCGGTGAAAGGTCTGGTTACCCGGTTCGTTGCGGCCGAAGACGAAGTCGCGGTTCGCGCCCGACCCCAGCGCAGCCTGAATGCCCAAACCGGTCTTGTAGTCCTCTTCGTTCACGACCCATTCGAGGAAGTCGGCGCGCTTCATGGTGGTGGCACGCTCGTCCTCGGTCGCCGTCTTCGCGATCACATGTGTCTGGATGGTCATCGAGCGATCCGGTGTGGGCCCCGGGATCAACTGGCTGACCATCGCGCCGCTTCCCCCATTGCCGGCGACCGACACGTGAGGAAAGACCGTGTGCACGAACCCGACGTGCTTGCGCGGCTGCCAATCCGCTTCGGGGATGTCGCGTAGCTCATGGGTGACGTGTCGGGCGAACGCGACGCGCTGATGCGGGCCCCACGTGTCCCACGTCATCACGTTGCCCATCGTGTCGACGCCCAGCGTGTCCTTGTGCAAGATGTCCAGGTGGTATCCGTCGATGTAGCCGTCGTACGCGAGCTTCCAGTTCGGGCCGACGAGTCGGCGTTCGTCGAGGAGGTCCATGTCGGCGAGACCGAGGGCGTCGAGTGCGGCGTCGTACCCGCCGAGCCAGCCGTCCAGGTCGAACTCGAGGCCGGGTGTGAGGACTGCGAAGATCATCCCACTGCGCTCTTCGCAGACCAGCTCGGTCAGGCCGCGGGTGTCGACATCGATGTCGCCGAACTTGCCGCGGCCGGAGATGCCGACGAGCGCACCCGCGTTGTCGTAGCTCCAGGCGTGATACGGGCAGGTGAACCGACGAGCGGTGCCGCACCCGTGCTCGACGATCTGTGCGCCGCGGTGGCGGCACGCATTGATGAAGGCCTTCGCCGAGCCATCGGCTTGTCGCACGGTCAGGACGGGCACGCCGGCGATGTCGAGCGAGCGATACGCCCCGGCAGCGGGGAGGTGGGCGCTCAGTGCGACCACCACCGGGCTCGCCCGGAAGATCGTCTCGACCTCGCGTTCCCACCGCTCCTCGTCCAGGTAGTCGGTGACCTCCACCGTCATCGTGTCGTCGAGTGAATCGGTCGTGTTCTCGTCGAGATGCGTGAGGAGACGGCCGGCGACCTCGTGCCAGTCGTCCTTCCAGGGCTTCCCGGCGTGATCGTGCTCGAGAGGTTGGCCGTACCGGGTGTAGGCCGCGCCGGTGGTCTCCAGGTCGGTGACCTTGTCGTCGGTGGCGGTCATTCGTCTTCCTCGATGCGTGAGACGGCAACTGGGATGGCGCTGGACACGATCATCCCGGTCACGGGGTCGTGTGCGGCGTGCTCGGACACCAACCGACTCGTAGGTGAACCGATGTCGCGGACCTTCTCGTCGGTGAGCGACGAGCCGCCCCAGGAGTGCGCCATCGAGATCACCCCGCGCTTCACATCGTCTGACGGTTCCACGACTCCCCAGATCGATGCCTGTGGTGAGGTGATCTCGATGAGGTCGCCCGCGCCGCAACCGAGGTCGACGACGTCGCCCGGATGCATGTATGCGGGGTTGGTGATGCCCTTGCGCGCCAAGCTCGGGAGCTCGGTGCCGGTCGAGTTCAGGACGTGCTTCAGGCGGCGACTCACGAGGCGGAAGGGATACGCGGCGACATCGGCGCCACCAAAACCGTCGGCGCCCTCGGCCAACACGTCGGCGAGTTCGGCGACGAAATCGTCCGGTGCCGGTGTGAACTTCGCGGTGGCTCCTTCGTCGGGCGGGTCGACGACCAACTTCTTGTCGAGGTGCAACGTGCGACGGTTCGAGCGCACCTCGTCGAGGGGCATACGTGAGCCGAAGTACGCGCGGTCGATGATCTCATCGGTGTCGGGCCGTGTGGTCATGTCCGGCGAGCCGCCCGGGAACGGCAGCGTGCTCTCGAGGCGTGACGCCAACTCCCAGAACACCTCCCATTCGTTGAGCACGTCGCCCGTTCTCTCGACCACCGGTTCGGTGTAGTTCGTGTACGGCGCACGGAACCATCGGTCCATGAGATGCGGCACATCAGCACGCTCCAACGGAACGGTCGGGGCGATGACGTAGTCGGCGAACTCGGCGGTGGCGGTCATGCGGTAGTCGATGACGACGAGTAGCTCGAGGTCTTTGAGCGCTTCGATCGTGAGCGCCTGATTGGGGAACGCGACCACCGGGTTGCCGCCGCTGACGATCAACGCCCGAATTCGACCGTCGCCGGGCTCGATGATCTCTTCGCAGAGCGTGGCGGCCGGCATCTCGCCGCGGTAGCCCCGCAGATTGCGGATGCGTGCGGGCGGACCTTGCGCCGGCGCCCGAGGCGGCACGACTTGAGCTCGGTGGGGCGCTTCGGGGTAGAGCAGCAACCCGTTCTCGAGCAGGTCGCCTTCGCGGTTGACCCGTCCGAGAATCGTGTTGAGCACGACCGTGAGGTGTTCGGTCAGGCTCGAGTGAGCGGCCATGTTCGGCCCGGTTCCGGTCCCGGCGGTGCCACGATCGCCCGCTGCGAAGAGTCGTGTCGCGGCGACGATGTCGTCAGGGTCGAGCTGGCATCTCTCGGCGACGACATCGAGCGTGAAGGGCTCCACCGAGGCGGCGAGTTCTGCCATCTGGCTCATCCACCGCTCGCAGAACTCATGGTCCTGGAGGCCTTCGTCCAGCACGATGCGGATCATGCCGGCGAGGAGGACGGCGTCCTGGCCAGGGCGGATCTGGAGGTGGACGTCGGCGAAGCTGGCGAGCTCGGTCCGGCGCGGATCGACGACGACCAGCTTCATTCCTTCGGCCTTGCGGCGGCGCATGACGACGAAGGGGTTCGTCCCCTGCAGCCCCCCGAGGGGTGCGTACGACGACACCGGCGAGTTGTATCCGATCGCCATGTGGACGTCTGAGTCGGTGAAGCTGTTGTATCCGGCTTCCCAACCTCCCAGACGGAACCCGGCCAGACCCTTGGCGGGTTGGTCGATGGTCACCGACGTGTAGAACGACAC
>JBGCFW010000151.1:0-3079 GCA_045107155.1 Ilumatobacter sp.
ATCAACAGCTTCTACGATCCGGAGTCCGAGGAGGGCGCCGCCTACGAGGGCCTGATCGGATTTCACGGGGGGCTTGGCGGCGCACAGTCCCACCCCTTCGTGCTCGCTCCGGCGAACCTCAGCCAACCGACCGAACCGCTCATCGGCGCCCGCTCGATCCACGATCTCTTCAAGTCCTGGATCGTCGACGCCCAGCGCGCCCCCTGACGCTGGGCCGTCGAAGCGCGCATCGATCGAGAGCGCTCGCGACACCGACGATCGGCCACGACACGGCGTTGAACAGCGGTCCGCTACCGTCGGGTCGTGACCGACTCGGAGGGACCACATCGAGCACGCCTCGACGCGCCACGCTCCTTCTTGGCGCCGATGTCGGACCGCTCGACGACTCGGACACCGCTGTTCGTCACCGATCGCGTCGCACCTCGTCGCCGACGACCATCGGACGCAGCACGACTCGTGGTGAGCACGGTCGGCTTCGTACTCGTCGGGTGGGCGTCGTCCGGTGATCCACCACTCGACCGGCGTGTCATCGAGTTCTTCGATGAGATGCCGGACTGGATTCGCACAATCGCCTGGTTTGGCTTCGCAGCGAGTGGACTCGTCGCATTCGGCGTCGCCCTCGTCGGCGTGGTCGCCGGGGGCGTCGGACGCGGTTTGGCCCGTGACGTGCTCGCAGCCGGCACCGCAACGGTGGTGGTCGCGACCGTCGCGTCACATTGGACACAGGGTGTCTCGCCCGACCTCGTCCCCGAAGTGTCCGGCGCGCCGACGACGATCTCGTTTCCGATGCTGCGCACCGCGCTCGTGGTGCTCGTTGCCTCCGTGCTCGGTCCGTACGTCAATGCTCAAGTGCAGAGATGGATGCGCTGGACGCTGATCATCGCGGTCACCGCTCCGATCACGCTCGGACTGGCAACAGTCACCAGCGTGTTCGGGGCGGTGACGTTGAGCGTCGGTTGTGTGGCGGCGGTTCGCCTGATCTTCGGATCCCCGGAGGGCCTCCCGGCGGTCGATCGGCTCAGTGCCACCCTCGACGGCCTCGGTATCGCGGCGACCGAGGTGGCCTATCTGCCCGCCCAGCCGGGCACGGTCGCGCTGGCGACGGCACGGGCCGGCGACGGCACTCCGATCGACATCAAGCTGTACGGGATCGACGCGGCGAACAGCCAGCGCGCCGAACGGGTCTGGAAGGCGCTGTGGTATCGCACCGCCGGCCCGTCCCCACGAGCCGGACGTATCGAGCAAGCCCAACACGAAGCGCTCGCCGTGCTCCTCGCACGCGAAGCGGGCGCACCCGTGCCGCCGCTGATCGGTGCCGGCCAGACCCCCGACGGCGACGTGCTGATGGTGTCCGGCGGCGCCACCGGATCGGCGCTCGACGAGGTCGAGGACCTCGACGACGACACGGTGTGTGAGATCTGGCGCGCGCTCGTCGACCTGCACGAGCGAGCACATCTCACGCACGGAAACATCGGTTTCGACGCTGTGCGGATCCTCGACGGGCGAGCAGAGTTCGTCGACTTCTCGAAAGCTTCCATGTTCCCGACCGAGCAGCAGCTCGCCACCGACCTGGTGTCGATGTTGGCGATGCTGACGATCGGAATCGGCGAAGAGCGGGCGCTGGCAACGGCCGTCGCGACCGTGCCGCGCGACGTCCTCGAGATGTCGTTGCCATACGTGCAGGACGCCGTGCTCGAACCGGCGCTCCGAAGCGATCTGAAGGCGACCGGAACGGTCGCGAAGGACCTTCACGCTGCGCTGGCCGAACACCTCGACATCGACACCAAGCCCCTTGCATCGGTTCGCCGCGTCAAGGTGTCCGACGTCGTCATCGCGATCGCAGCGATCGTCGCGGCCAACGCGCTGATCACGCAGATCAGCGATGTCGGCGTCGACACGCTCGTCGACGAGGTGAGCGGCGCCTCGCCCGGATGGATGGTGACGTCGTTCCTGGTCCGCATGTCGGCCTACGCGACGGCCTATATCGGGCTGCGAGCCGTCGTCAGTCAACCACTGCCGTTCCTACCGACGACGCTGCTGCAGAGCGCGAAGAGCTTCGTGGGCCTGGTCGTCCCGTCGCTGGTCGGCTCGGTCAGCATGAACATCCGGTTCCTCCAGAACCTGGGAGTCCCATTGGCGATCGCGTCGACGCAGGGGCCCGTGATCGGGTTCATCGGCTTCATTGCCGAAGTCGTGCTGCTCCTGCTGTGCTCATGGGCGATCGGGCAAGAAGTCGCCGCGGACTCGCTGTTCGACGTCGACGTTGGAGGGCTCATTCTCCTTGCGATCGGCGTGTCGGTGGTCGGCTGCGTCGTGGTGTTCGCAGTCCCCAAGCTCCGCTCGATCGTTCTGCCCGCGATCAAGGAGGCCGTCAAAGCGGTGCGGATGATCGTCACGTCGCCACGAACGCTCTCGTCGATCTTCGCGAGCGAGGCGCTCGACCGAGTCGTGGGGGCGCTGGCTCTGGGAGCGACAATCGCGGCGTTCGGCGAGAGCGTTCCGTTCGCAGCCCTCGTGTTCGTGAGTGTCGGAACGGGTCTGCTCGCCGGGCTCGCACCGGTTCCCGGAGGGATCGGCGTCGCCGAGGCCACGATGACCGCGCTGCTCACAGCGGTCGGCCTCGCACCATCGCAAGCGGTCACGATCGCGATCACGCATCGGGTGATCACGTCGTACCTGCCACCCGTGTTCGGCTTCTTCTCGCTTCGGTGGCTGAACAGGGAGGGGTTCTTGTGAGCAACACTGTGGGTGTCGGCGGGCCATGAGGGGCCTGTGAACGGCCGACTCGCTCATGCGTCCCGACGCCGGACCATCACGCCGGCGAGGGCGAGCAGGCCGACGACCCAGGCAGCGAACACGGCGTACGCCGGGCCGGTGCCGAGCAGGTCGGGGTCGGAGACACGGGTCATCATCGCCGCGCCTGCCTCGGAGGGCAGGTACTTCATGAACACGTCGGTGACGCTGTCGGGGAGCAGGTTCAGCAGGTTCGGTCCGATGAGCACGCCGCCGACGAGTGTGCCGATTCCAGCAGCCGTGGAGCGGCGCAGGAAGCCGCAGGCGATACCCATCAGTCCGATAC
>JBGCFW010000152.1:0-10285 GCA_045107155.1 Ilumatobacter sp.
GCCGACCACCGACGCCATCGCCAACGTGGCGCGGACGTCTTCGTCGAGACGCGACAGACGTCGACGGACTGCGCCCTGCAGGTCCACCGCTCCGTCGACCGGGTTGACCGCCTGGAGCAGCAACGGGTTCCCTGCGGTCTGTCTGAGGACCTCGTCGAGCGAGACGTCTGCACCGACCAGCCGGCGCGCGTCGTCGGCTGAGAGGCCAGCGAGTCGAATCACCGTGCTGCGTTCTACGCCCTGGGCCTTCGCGAACAAGTCGGCCACGACGGCGTTGATGTCGGGTGCGGTGTCTCGCGAGGTCACCACGACGTTCACGCACCCACGCAGCTGCCGGCGCTGCTGGAGGTGGCCGATCAGGTGGAGCGTCGAGTCCGATGCCCAGTGCACATCGTCGATCACGACGGTCACGGGTCGGTCGGTCGCGCACGCGGCCAGCCACTCGGACATCGCCTCGAAGAGCTCGTAGCGGCGTCCTGCGTCGTTGGCGGTCGACGCCCGGGGACGAGCTCCGCCGTGCGGATCCTCGGCGGCTTCGAGCTCGGGGAGCAGGCGAGCCAACTCGACCGGCAGCGCCGCGGCCAACGCCGCTCGCCGCTCCGAATCGACGTGAGGCGCAGATGCTCTGATGACCTCGATGAACGGTTTGTAGGGGACGCGGAGGTCTTCGTTGTTGCGACCGAAGAAGACGAGGTGTCCGATCTCGCGGACAGCCGCTGCGATTTCCGCGGCCAGACGCGTCTTCCCGATCCCGGGCTCGCCGAGCACCCAGACCCACCCGATCGGGTGATCGTCGCCGGCTCGGGTCACTTCCTCGGAAGAACCCGCATCGTCACCGACGACGCTCAGCGCCTGGGCGAGCTCTGCGACTCGACCGCAGAACAGATGGCGCGCGTCGACGCGCAGTTCCGCGGGCAGCGCGGCCGTCTCAAGCGCTGGCGAGGACGGCACCTTCGGGGTATCGACCCTGACATCGGGAACGAATCGGTAGCCACGGCCGTGGACCGTCTTGATCGCCCACTGGTTTCGACCGTCGTCATCGAGGAGTCGACGTGCCTGCTTGATCCGCGTCGTCATCGCCGACTCAGAGACGAATCGGTCGCCCCACACGTTGTCGAGCAGCTCCTCCTTCGTGACGAGCCGGCCGCGCTGCTCGATGAGGTAGAGCAAGACGTCGAATACCTGCGGCTCGAACGATCGCTCACCGTCGGGCCCCCCCACCTCGATCGATTCGGTGTCGACCGTGAAGTCGCCGATCTCGTAGCGCGTCACCGAACCACTTCCTGACCGTCAGTCGACGTCAGGCGTTGAGTTGATCGACTTCGGTGACCACGTCCGCGGGAAGCCCGAGATCTGCAGCAGCCTGTCGCAGCACGTCAGCGCTCTCGGCCTCGTAGACGCAGTACGTCTTCTTCTTGTCGGCCGAGAGGAACGAGGTGATCCACTTCAGGTCGTGATCGTCGTTGTAGTCCTCGACGACGCGCAGCACGTCCTCGGACGGGTCGAACGACTCAGCGAACTCGCGCTCGATCACAAACAGTGGCATCTCGTCGCTCCCTCGACTCCTGGTGGACCGAACGGTAGTCCCTGATCGGGTCGGCGGCGAGCGACGAACTCCGGAGGGCATCAGCCCACCACGCCCACCTCTGAGTTGTGGAGGTGTCACCACGACCGATCTCCACAAATCCTCGACGTGGCCTCCAAGACCGGGTGGCCCCGATCCACGACCGTGGAACCCACCGGCAGAACAGCCATCCACAAGGAGCACGAACCATGACCAGCACTCTCGACGTCGCCGACACCGACATCGATCCCGACACGCTGATCGCCGCCCGCGAGGCGACGACCACGACATCTGTCGCCGCGCAGATCGGGTGGACCGACGAGTCCGCCCCGCGACGCGACGTCGACGAGCAACCGGCGGGGTTCTCGGCCGGGCGTTACGCAGCGTTCGTCGACGGGCCGGCGACCGTCCGCGTCCACCGCGAGGTCGCACCCGGAACGACGCTGCACGTGTCCCACGTGTTCGACCGACCTGGCGTCATCCAGATCATCGACTCTGACTCGTCTCGACCGGTCGCCGAGTTCACGCCGTGCGGCGCACTCGAGTCGACCGGGCTCGACGTGGCAGCTGATCGCCTCCAGGATGCCTCGATGGTGGGCGCCGACGAGCTCGTCGGGCTGTGGCACGTCCCCGATGACGGGGCCCCCACCACTCAGCTGACGTGGGAGGTTCTCGAATGGCTGAGTGGCGCGCCGGTCACGAGCAGCGTGGACCGGCAGGTCGTCCTCGCCGAACTGTCCGTCGACGTCCTCGCAGACGTCACGCCGGGTGCCAGCTACCGGGTCACGGCCCGACAGACAACTGTCGACGGCGAGCAGACCTGCACCTCAGCGACGGTCCTCGACCTGCATGGGCGACCGTGCGCCACCGCGACTGCGATCTGGTCGACGTCGGGTCGCAAGCATTCGAAGCGCTCCGAGAAGAGCCGCGACGTTACGTCGCCACATGACCCCACTGGGCGCAACCACGAGCTGGTCACCAGCGCGATCACCACGCCCTTCCCGCTCCCCAAGCGACTCCTCGGGGTGTGGGCCCACCCCGACGACGAGGCCTATTTGTCGGCTGGTCTGATGGGCCGAGTCTGCGATGCAGGGGGCTCGGTGACGCTGCTGACGGCAACGCGAGGCGAGCACGGAACCGATGATCGCGAACTGCGTGGAACCAGCGAGTTCGGCGCGACACGTGAGCGAGAACTCATCGCCGCCACCCAAATCGTCGGCGTGCACGACATTCGATTCATCGGGCGCACCGACGGCGGGTGCCACATTGGCGATGCCTCAGCCGTCGCTCGGATCACCGCGACAATCGCTTCGGTACAACCTGATCTCGTGATCACCTTCGGTCCCGACGGCGTTACGAATCATGTCGATCACCTCGCGGTGTCCGCGTGGACCACCGCTGCATGTCATGCGACACGGACTCCGTTGCTCTACGCGACGATGACCGACGAATTCTTGGCCGTGCACCGCGAACTCCACGACCGCATCGGACTGTTCAACGACCACCCGGGGGGCTTCGGTGTCTCGGTTCCCGACGACGAGTTGGCCCTCAGGGCAGAACTGAACGACGCAGAACTGGACCGGAAGCGACAGGCGCTCGCAGCACATGCATCTCAAACTCCTGCTCTCGCAGCAGCAGTCGGTGAGGTCACCTATCGCACCTGGTGGCGCTCGGAGTGCTTCCGGGCGCCATCGACCGCCGAGCTCGAACATGCGACTCGGATCACGAACACCGATGTGCGTCAGGCCGTGGCATGGGCACGCTGATCGACTCCGCCCACACGGCTGCGAATCGGCGCGGCACCGCATCGTTGAGGATTCAAGGCGCCCGCGACATCACGCCGATGGTGATCGGCGCGATCCCGTTCGCGCTCGCGATCGGCGCCGCGATCAGTTCGTCGTCGTTGACGACCGTGCAGGGATTGATCACCGGCCCGCTGTTTCTCGCCGGTGCCGCGCAGATCGCGACCGTCCAGATGATCGACGATGCCGTGTCGCCGGCAGTGATCATCGCTTCGGCACTGGTGATCAACGCCCGTGTCCTGCTGTACAGCGCATCGTTGGCACCCTGGTTTCCCGGGCAGCCGTTGCGCCGTCGGCTGCTCATCGCTGCCCCGGTCATCGACCAGCTCCACTTCACGTGCACGCCGCGCTTTCAACGCCGCGACCTCGATGTGTCCGAGCGCCTCGCCTACTACACCGGCGCCGCCGTGTGGATGGCCGTGGCGTGGACACTGACCCAGGCGATCGGTGTGTTCTTCGCCCACCAGATTCCCGCAGAGCTCGGGCTCGACATCGCCGCACCGCTCGCGCTCGTCGGTCTCCTCGCGAAGTCCGCGGTGAACCGGTCGACGGTGATCGCGTCCGGCGTCTCGGGCACCGTCGCGGTGCTCGGCGTCGGGCTTCCCCTCAGCAGCGCGACGCTGATCGCGATCATCGCTGGCGTTGCGGTCACGGCGAGGCGTGAGACATGAACGCGTGGATCGCCATCTTGGGCGTGGGGTTCGGCACCTACGCGCTGCGCAGCACCATGTTCATGGTGCTCCGCGACCGAGCGGTTCCGGGATGGGCCGAGCGACCGTTGACGCATCTCGGCCCGGCAGCGATCGGAGCGCTGCTCGCCTCGATGATGTTCGTTGCACAGCAGTCACCGACGATGCCGAGGGTCGGTGCCCTCGCTGCCTTGACTGCCGGGTTCGCAGTCGTCCGTCGGACCGGCAACGTCGTGCACGCGCTCACGGTCGGGCTCCCCGTGCTGTGGATCGTCGATCGGCTGCTGCAGTGACACGGTCGCCGATGCTCCGCGTCGATCTCGACGACTGGCTCGCCCCGTACGCTTGGCGCGTGTCGAGCACGACCTCCGAGTCCACCATCGGCTGGATGTTCGTCGGTGCCCAAGCGGTGCTCCTCGTCGGCCTGGTGGTGATCCCGTGGCCACGCCACCTCGCGAACCCTGGGTGGCTCGACGGCGCCGCGAGCGTGTGCTTCTGGGTTGGCCTGGTGCTCGGCGTCGCTGCGGGGCTCGTGCTCGGTCGATCGCTCACCGCCACCCCGGTTCCGCTGGAACGTGCCGCGTTGAAGACAACAGGCCCGTATCGCTTCGTTCGCCATCCGATCTACACCGGTGTCGTACTGATCGTCGCCGGGCTGGCCATCGGCCGTGAGAGTTGGCTGGCGCTTGCGTGGGGGGCCGCGACGATCGGCTTCTTCCATGCGAAAGCGGCCTGGGAAGAGCGACGATTGACCGAGCGCTACCCGGACTATTCGGCGTACGCGGCGCGCACGCCACGGTTCGTGCCAGGGCTCAGAAGCATCACGTCACGTCGTTGAAGCAACGCTCTGACGAGTGCATGGCGGAGGTGGACGGGAATCGAACCCGCCGGACGGGGATCGCCCGTCCCGACCGCTTTGAAGGCGGCGGAGCCCACCAGGTACCCAGACACCTCCCGGTAGCGCAACCGCGACGCTATCCCGCACGGCTCGGATACCGGCGTGGTTCAGATCGCGCGGCGTACCTGCTCGATCCCGACTGCTTGTCCGGACACCTCGAGCGCCATCGTCAGCAACGACACGACATCGGGAAGCAGCGACACCGGGCGTAGGCCCTGGCTCACGAAGACCTCGCCGACCGGCGACCGCTCCCACGCTCGAATCGGCTCGAGCGCACCGCGCTCCTCGAGTCCCAACGCTCCGACTCCACCGGCGGACGCGATGCGCCACGTCGCCACCGACACCAACCCGAAGAGCACCGCTCGTTCCGCGTCGCAGACCGCCGGGCTCCTCTGGTCGAGCAGTGCGTGGAACACATCGCCGAGACGCCCAGCATCCACGCCGACGAGGTGCGCGACGACGCGTTCGTCTGCGGTCAACTCGATGTCGGCGGGATCAACTTCGACGGCCATGTCCCTGAGACGCCACCGGCGGCCGATCGATGACGTCGACTCGGAAAATTCCCGAAGAAAGTTCGTCATCCTCCGTCATCATCACGGCGCACCCAACGTCTCTCGGCACGGTTGACGAGACAGACTGCAGTGCGAGGACGACGGCGGATGACACACCTCAGAGACGACGACCACGACCTGCTCGCGCGCATCGCGAGCGGCGATGACCGCGCCTGCACCGTCCTGTTCCGCCGCCATCACGAGCGAGCGCTTCGCGAGGCACGATCGAAGGCCCGCAACACCGACGCCGCCGAGGACGCGGTCGCCGCCGCGTTCCAGTCGGTGTTCACCGCTGCCCGCCGAGGCCGCCCGATCGAACACTTTCGCTCGTACTTGCTCACGTCGGTCCGCAACAACGTCGTCAGCCAGGCCCGGTCGCTGTCTTCGACAGAGGTGCCATCCGACGACTTCGACGATGCCGTCGATGCATCGCTCGACGCCACGGCCGAGTCGCGGATGGGCGCAGCGATGCAACGAGCCTTCGATGCTCTCCCCGAGCGCCAGCGCGCAGCGCTCTGGTCGGCCGAGGTCGACGAGGCATCGAACCACGAGATCGGCGACGCACTCGACATCACGGCCAACGCCGTCGCCGCGCTCACGATGCGTGCCCGCAAGACACTGCGCGATGGCTACATCGCCGAAATGACATCGGGCGCCGACATCCACGAGTGGGTCGAACGCCGCATCGAGGCCCACGCTTCGTCGATGCTCTCTGTCGAGCTGCGGATGGTCGTCGACTTCCACCTCGAAGACTGTGCTGGCTGTGCCGCACTCCTTCCCGAACGCGAGCCGCAACGGGCGCTCGGCTTGGTCGGCGTGGCGCTGCTACTGGGCGGTGTCCGCAGACCGCGTCGGGCGATTGGCATCACCGGATCGGCCGTCGGCGGAGGATGGAGCGGAGTGCTTCGACGCACACGCTCGCTCGCCTCGCGCCCGTCGGTGGCGGCCGGATCAGCAGCAGCCGTCGTCGCCGTGACCATCGGTGTGGCCACCACGTTCGCCACCGACTCGCCGAACCCGGCAGTGTCGAATGTCGTGGCGGCAGTGGAGGCCGACCTGCCCCAACCCGCCGACAGCCCGACGACGTCCGGATCGCCGACGATCACGGTGAACGCACCGACGACCAGCGGGCGTCCGGGCGACGACGACGTCGTGACCAACTCGACCACCGACCCGGACGTGACCACGTCGACCCCGCCGACGACCGAGCCGATCAGCGTCGACAGCACACTTGACGAACTCGGCAACGGGGCGTCCGGAGGTGGAGGAATCGGTGCCGGCGGCGCGCCCGGGCTCGGGTCGCTGATTCCGATCGGGCCAACGGGAGCAGGCACCACGACCACCACGCTCGCGCGCCGGCCCACCACCACCGTGACGGCCTCGCCGGGCGCGACGACGACCACGACGACCGAGGCCCCTGCGCCGTCGACGACCGCGTCACCGACCACCACGGTCCCCCCGACCACCACCACGACAACGGTCCGCGCGACCACCACCACGACAACGACGACCACCACCACAACGACAACAACAACAACGACCACAACGACCACGACCACGACAACGACGATCCCGTGCAACGCTCGGACACCGCCCACCTGCTGAGGTACGAGCCGGGCTCCCCCGCGACCACCTAGTGTCACGGCTCGATGTCCGAGCACGCCAACACCGACCTGGGCTACGGCGAGTTCGGCGACTGGTACGACGCCTACGCCGCCGACGTGCTGGACCCTGCACTCGACCTCGCCGTCGACGCGCTCGGCCGCGAGCTCGCCGATGCACTCTCGGATCGCGACCTGGCACGAGTCCGTTCGATGTCGAGTCGGGTGAAGTCGAAACGGCGTACGTGGCGCAAGGTGAACCAACCGCAGTACCGCAGCCGGATCAGCCGCGTGGACGACATCGCCGAAGTCATCGACGATCTCATCGGCATCCGACTCACCTGCACGAACATCCGAGACCTCGAAATGGTGCAGACCGCGCTCGAGAACCTGCCGCGCCAGGCCGGACGCAAACGCATCCTCGGTCTCGATCCCACCTCCGAGCGCGACTATGTCGAGCGCCCCAAGCCCTCCGGATATCGCGGCTGGCACGTGAACCTCGGAGTCCACCTCGACGGCCGAGAAGTCACATGTGAGCTCCAGGTCAGGACGCTCCTGCAGGACTCGTGGGGCGAATTGACCCACGAGGACACCTACAGCAAGGCAGGCGAGCTCCCACCGTTGGTCGAAGTGCTGAGCGCGAGGATGGCGGATCTCCTCGCGACGCTCGACGACATCGCCGAAGATGTCCGTACCGAGCTCGACCGCATCGATGAGGCCGTCGTCGAGGACGCCCGAGGCCCGGACGACACCGACGGCCACGTCTCGATCGACTCGGGACCAGGCGCCGACGCAGCCGACATCTTGCGCCATCGCTGGCACGACCTCGATCGCCCACTCGAGCTCTCGTCGTTGGCGTGGGCGCTGCAGCAGGAGTTCGGCGCCGAGGTGAGCGACGACTGGTTCGGTTTCGGCGCGTTCAAACGGTTCGTCCTCGCAGCGCTGCCGGACGCCGAGATCAGCACAGGGCGTCAGGCATACCTGCTTCCCGCGAGCGGAGCGACGGAACCCCCGGTCACCGCTCGCGACCTCGACATCGAGTCGACAGACGAAGAAGCCGTCGGGGTTCCCGAGGAGGCAAGACAGCTCCGACGCATCGACCGCGGCTTCCCGCTGGTGGAAACCGAAGAGTGGCGGCGGATCTTCGAGCACCTCGCCGAAGCATGGTCGACGATCGGACACGCAACGGCCTCGAATCAGACGATCAACCGACTCAGCCGCAACGCACGCGACAGCGCTCGCGCGAGTGGCGACTCACTCTCGCGCCGGCACCTCGACCACGTGGCGCGCACGGTCCTCGGCACCGATGTGGACGGTCAACCCATGCTCGCCGACGAAATCGCCGACGTGTTCACGACCGCCGTGCTCGAACGCCTCGCCGACCTTCGCATCGTGACCGCCGACGACTCCGCGGCTCGCGCCCGTATCGGACGCTGGCTGCTGAGCTGACCGTCGTTCGCCGCAAACCGTTGGCGCCGGGCGGCGCAACCGATACGTTCACGTCACCGACTCCCTCCTGAGCGCGACGGCCAGACCGGCCCGAACATCTCGGAGGCAACAATGATCACGCTGTTGTTCGCAGCGAAGGGCGGAAGCGGGACGACGACGGTCGCCTGTGCACGAGCGATCCACTCGCCGGGGCCGAGCCTGCTCGTCGACCTTGCCGGCGATTCCGCGGCGATGCTCGGCCTGGCCGCGACGTCGAAACCGGGCGTCGTCGACTGGCTCGGGAGCAACGCTCCCGCAGCGCACCTCGCAGACCTGGTCATCGAGGCCGCTGCCGACCTGACACTGCTCCCGGCACACCCGACAGACCGTCCGGTGCGGTGTTCGCCCGCCACCGTCGACGATGAGCGCTGGGAGCTCCTGCTGAGTTGGATGCAGCGCTGGGCCCACGACACCGGCGGCCACGTCGTGATCGACGCCGGCACGACACCGCTCCCTGCCGTGTTCGTCGACGGTTGCTCGCGGCGTTGGATCGTCACCCGTGCCTGCTTCCTCGCACTTCGTCACGCCGGACGCGGTGATCACCGTCCGACCGACGTGATTCTCATCGAGGAACCAGGTCGAGCGCTCCGTGAGCGCGACGTCGAGCTCTCCACGGGCGCGAAGGTCATCGTTCGCGTCGCATGGGATCCGAAGGTCGCTCGTGCGGTCGACGCCGGGCTGCTCGAGACCCGGCGCCTTCCGCGAGCGCTGCGTCGCGACCTGGCGCGTGCGGCATGAGCGACGCAGTCGACGACACGATCATCGATGCTGTGTGTGCTGCGGTGCGCGATCGAACCGGCGATCTGGGCGACCTGCTCGATGCCGCCGTTCGCGACCTCGCACCACTCGCCACCCGCGTGCAACGAGCAGCGGTCCGACAATCGGCCCACGCTCGGCTTGCCGGGCTCGGCGAGCTCGAGCCACTGCTCGCGGACCCGAGTGTCGACGAAGTCCTGGTCAACGGACCCTCGGTCTGGGTCGATCGGCAGGGCCGCGTGGAGCCGGTCGGGTACCTCACCGGCGCGAGCGTCGAGCAGTTGATCGAGCGGATTCTGGCGCCCATCGGGCGTCGAGTCGATCGGACCTCACCCATCGTCGACGCGCGCCTCGCCGACGGCGCCCGCGTGTGCGCGGTGGTACCGCCCGTCGCGGTCGACGGCGCGGCGCTCTCGATCCGTCGATTCGCCGGGTCCGTCCGTCCTCTGCGGCACTTCACCGACGCGACGGGTATCGACCTGCTCGACGAGGTGGTGGCTGGCCGCTGCAACGTGATCGTGTGCGGCGCCACCTCGTCGGGCAAGACATCGCTGCTGGCTTCGCTGCTGACCAAGGTCGAGAGCGGGGACCGTCTCCTCCTGCTGGAGGACACCGCCGAACTCCCGTGCGATGCCGAACACTTGGTCCGGTTGGAGGCGCGTCCTGGGAACGCGGATGGCCTCGAAGAGGTCTCGGTGGCCGACCTCGTGGTCACTGCGCTGCGGCTGCGTCCCGACCGATTGGTCCTCGGCGAGGTGCGCTCGACCGAGTGCCTCGCCCTGATGCAAGCGATGAACACGGGCCATGACGGCTCGTTCTCGACGTGCCACGCCAACGGTCCGCTCGATGCCCTCCTCCGGCTGGAATCACTGGTCCTCCAGGCCGCCCCGAAATCGCCGCCGCGCGCGGTGCGCCGCCAGTTGTCTCGTTCGGTCG
>JBGCFW010000153.1:0-3390 GCA_045107155.1 Ilumatobacter sp.
CCGGCAGACGCGGGCTCGTCTAGCCCGCGCCCATCGGGATCGCGGCCACCCGCGTCGACACCCAGCTCACGACGATGCTCACCCGCTTCTCGGAGGGCGAGGACCCCGAAGTGGTTCCCGCCCACGCACGCCTCGCCTTCGCCGTACTCACCGGTTGACCCAACGCCGAGCGCCGGCCCCGACGAACTCGCCGAACAACATCTCGCTCACGTCGCGCTCTCGTGTCGCCCGGCCGCTCAGAGTTGGACGCTGCCGGGCAGCGCCCACACCTCGAACGTCGCAACGTCACGGAAGCCGATCGAGCGGTAGAGCGACTGCGCCATCGGTGTCGAGTGCAACACCCCCAGCTCCATCCCCGACTCCCGGGCCACCCCGAGCGCATGGGCGGTCAGCCCACCGGCCAAGCCCCGGCCTCGCCCAGCCTCGGTCGTGGCGACGCCATAGATGCCGGCCACGCCGTCGTGCTCGTGCAGCACGACCTTCGACACCGCGACCCCGTCGACCCGAGCGACGAACCAGCGAGCATGGTCGATCTGGTCCTCCATCAGCTGGCGCACCAGATCCGAGTCAGCGGGGTCGAGCTCGTAGCGGACGCCGACCATCTCCATCCACTCCGCGGCATGCGCGAGTGACGCCTCGAACACCTCCACGTCGGGGCCGAACGCAAGCGGCTCCGCGATCTCGGTGAGATCGACCGCCATGCCGAACAACTCTTCAGCCATCTCCAGACCGCGAGCCGCGAGCAGGTCACCGAGTCCGTCGGGGCTCGATGGATGCACGATCCATGCCAGCGTCACGGGCCGATCGACGTAGCGCGCGAGTACCTCGTCGACCTGGGCGTCGAGTGGGCTGCCATCGTCGAGGAACCGCAGCACGGTGTTGTAGGGCGGCCGAGGGATCGGCGTCTCGACCAGCAACCGAGCAGGCATGTCGGTCGTCTTGCCGCCTCGACATGAGCCGAGCGGACCCCACATCGACCAGAGGTGAGCTTCGAGGACGTCGGTCAACTGCTGATCATCGAGCACGACAACGATGGTAGGGCGGCGAGTCTTGGAGCGCAGGGCCTCGGGAAACGACGAAAGCCCGGAACCGAAGTTCCGGGCCTTCTCGTTGGTGGCGGGGGCAGGATTTGAACCTGCGACCTTCGGGTTATGAGCCCGACGCTGCCCCGAGGACCGCCGCGGGAGCGTCGCCGTCGGCATTGGGCGTGCAGGTTCGCGAGTCTCGAGCGGCCCCGGCCGGGATCTCCAGGGCGATACGGCGAGCCGACCGACTCATATGCGGTCGAGCGAGGTCGGACATGGCGAGCGCTGCGACGTCGTCGGAGCGACCAACGGTCATCAGTTGCCGACGCCTAGCAAGACGTCGGCCCCGTCGCGACGCACGGCTGATTTCGCGGTGGACGGCTGCCTCCGCCTGGAGCTGATGCGCACGGAGTTCGTGCAGCATCAAGTGATGTTGTGGGCCGCACTCGACGTGCTCGATGCCGGAAGCATCCGATCGGCGGTCGCCTCGGCGCTGGAGCGCTTCGGAAGCATCGACGTACTGGTGAACAACGCCGGGTACGGCGCCTACGGCCCGCTCGAGGCCACACCGATGGAAACGCTGCGCCGCCAGTTCGACGTGAATGTGTTCGGGCTCGTCGAGACCATCCAGGCGGTCCTGCCTGCGATGCGGTCACAGCGCAGCGGAGTCATCATCAACATCTCGTCGATCGGCGGGCGTATGGCGTACCCGCTGGGTTCGCTGTATCACGGGTCGAAGTGGGCGGTGGAGGGCCTGTCCGAGGCGGTCCACTTCGAGCTGTCGACTCTCGGCATCCGCGTGAAGCTCGTCGAGCCCGGTGGAGTCGACACCGACTTCGGCGGTCGGTCGTTCGTGTTCACCCACGACCCCGAGCTGACCGACTATCAGCCGCTCGTCGACATGGCCACCGCCGCGATCGACGATGCCGAGCAGAGCGGCAACCAGCAGCCCGAGGAAGTCGCCAAGGTCATCTTCACCGCCGCGACCGACGGTACGTCGCGGCTGCGATACATCTCCGGCGAGGGTGCACATGAGCTGCTAGCGAGTCGCTACTCGGCTGATCAGGACGAGCAGTTCGTCGCCGGCATGCGCGCCCAGTTCGGTATCTGACTCGTTCGAGCCCACGAAGCCGAACGGTCGTACACCTGGCCCCACCAAGGACTCCGGGCGCCCGAGCACTGCTGTTCGAATCCCTGTGCGTTGGTGAACCGAAGGCCGCTCGCTCAGCTGGTGCGGGCGCGGTCGATCCGTGGGAAGCGACCGATCGAGTAGTCGGTCATCCACTGGTGGATCTTGTCGGGGGACGACGCCACGAAGCTGCCTGCGATGTGCCGGGTCGACGCAAAACGCTCGCCTCCGAACACGAGGAGACGGGCGCCGCTCGATGACGAGATGCGCGCGGTCGTCGACGGCTCGAGCACGGGGAGGTCGAGTGGTTTCATCGGCCGATCGTCGATCGAGGCGTCGCCGTTGAGGAGGATGACGGCTCGCTCTTCCCAGTTCGGCTCGATCGTGATCGTCCCGCCCGGCGCGACCTTGACCTCGGCGAACAGGGTGTCGGTGTGGATGTGGGTGGGGGCGGTGGCATCCCAGCCGGTTCCGATGCCGATCCGCGCCGAACCACCGGCGAGATCGACGACCGGCAGCTCGGCTGCCTTCACGTGTTGGAACGTGGGGTCCATGTCTTCGACCTCGTCGGGCAGCGCCAGCCACATCTGAGCGAACTCCACTCGCCGGAGTTGCGCCGGATCGAGGCCGCCCGGGGGCAGTTCTTCGTGGGTGATGCCTGACCCGGAGGTCATGAGAGCGACGTCGCCCTGTTCGACCACTGCGCGGTGCCCGGCGCTGTCGGTGTGCTGAACGGAGCCCTGCATGAGATACGTGAAGGTCGACAGCCCGGCATGCGGGTGCTCGGGTGTGCCTCCTTCGAGGGCGGCGGGGATCTCGAGTGGCCCGCCGAGGTCCATGAAGATGAACGGGCCGACCATCTGGCGGATGTGGCTCGGGAGGTAGCGGCCGATCGGGAAGTTCCCGACGCTTCCCGGAATGGGTTGGATCGTGTGTTGGACGGCGGTGGACACGGGGACCTCGGTTCTCGTTTCGGGTCGGCCTCCCTTCACGGAGCCGATGTGTATCTCGAATTCGAGAGTAATTGCTCGAATTCGAGAAGACAAGCGGGTATCGTGTGACCCATGCCCGAGGTGCGATGGCTCGATGACGACGAGCAGCGGGCGTGGCGCGGCGTCGTCGACGGGTACTGGCACCTCGTGCGCTCGGTCGAGCGGCCGATGCTGGAGGTCACCGGGCTCAATGCAGCTGACTACGCGATGCTCGTCCGGCTGTCGGAGTCGCCGGGCCGCAGCG
>JBGCFW010000154.1:0-10969 GCA_045107155.1 Ilumatobacter sp.
CACCGCATGCCACACACGGCAACCGCTCCAGGCCCGACGACTGCATGGCATTTCGAAGCTCGATCCCCCCTGGACTGCGACGCACCGCACGCGCCGCCTACGTGGAAATGGGCCGGCGATCTGCCGCGCTGCGCCCCCATCCCGACTTCATGGTCATCGGGACGCAACGGGGCGGGACCACATCGCTGTTTCGTGCATTGGAACAACATCGCCAGTTCATCCGTCCGACGCTGAACAAGGGCGTCAACTATTTCGACGTGGAATACGACCGCGACGATGCCTGGTACCGAGGCCACTTCCCCACCAAGGCGCTCGCCGGCCGACGCACCGATGGACTCGGCGAGCCACGCTTCTTCGAAGCCAGCGGGTACTACATGTTCCATCCGCTCGCGATCGAGCGCATCGCCGAGGACCTCCCCGACGTGAAGCTCGTCGCAATGCTGCGCGACCCGGTGGAACGTGCGTTCTCGGCATGGAAACACGAGTCGGCCCGCGGGTTCGAGACGGAGACCTTCGAGCGAGCACTCGAACTCGAAGACGAACGCCTCGACGGCGAGATCGAGGCGATGCGCAATGACCCGTCGTATCAGAGCTTCGATCATCGACATCACGCCTACCGGCGACGCGGTGACTACGCAGCGCAGCTCCAGCACGTGGTCGACGCATTCGGCCGCGACCACCTTCACGTGGTCTACAGCGAATCGTTCTTCGAGCGACCGGCCGAGGAATTCGGTCGTCTGTGTGAGTTCCTCGACGCATCGCCACCTCCGAGCACTGTCCAGTACGACCAGCACAACGCCCGGCCGAGCACCGACATGGACGACGACACGCGAGCGATGCTCCGGGAACACTTCGCCCCGCTCGACGTGGCACTGACAGAACTCGTGGGCGAACGCCCGCCATGGAGCCATGACTGACCACGAACCCCCACTCGACTCGGCCAGGCTGGTCTTCATCGGCGGCCTCCATCGCAGTGGGACCACCGCACTCGGCCGGATGCTCGCCGCGCATCCCTCGGTCTCCGGTTTCGAAGACACCGACGCGGAGGAAGACGAAGGCCAGCATCTGCA
The DNA here is from genome assembly GCA_045107155.1 of Ilumatobacter sp. GTDB lineage: Bacteria > Actinomycetota > Acidimicrobiia > Acidimicrobiales > Ilumatobacteraceae > Ilumatobacter_A. The sequence goes on from JBGCFW010000154.1 coordinate 1,071, forward strand.
ATCCGTGTACGCACCGGCAATCCGCCACGGTGGACCCGGCCGCTTCGCGAAGTCCTCGGCGGCGCACCTCACCGAGCTTGACGGGGCCGACGCCGACTCGGCCCGTCGCGGGCTGACCGAGGCATGGCGCCCATATTGGGACCTCGAGCGACCGGTTCTGGTCGAGAAGTCACCGCCGAACATGATCATGGGCCGCTACCTCGAGTCGATCTTCCCGGGGAGCGCCCTCGTGGTGATCGTTCGCCACCCCATCGTCGTGGCGCTGAGCACCAAGAAGTGGGCGCCCCGCACCAGCCTTTCACAGCTCGTCGAGCACTGGTTCGTGGCGCACGACCTGCTCCGTGCGGACGCGCAACGGCTCGATCGGCTCCACGTGCTCCGCTACGAGGACCTCATCGCGGAACCAGATTCGACCTTGGCCAGCGTGGCCGAGTTCATCGGCCTCGACGGCACCGTCGATCCCGGCCTGCTCGATGCCTCGCGTTCGAGTCGCTATCTCGACACATGGGCGGCGATGACCGACGGTGGGTACCTCGACCAGCGACGCCACACGAAGATCCTCGACCGCTACGGCTCGCGGATCGAAGAGTGGGGCTACTCGGGGACCGACCTGACCGAGCGAGCCGACTGGTCGTTCCAGGGGCTTCGTTGACACCGAGGCCGATCCTCGTCACGGGGATGCCGCGATCGGGCACCACGTGGGTGGCCCAGCAGCTCGCGTCGTGTCCCGGTACGGCAATGGCCGGCCGGGAACCGATGAACGCCCGCGACGGGCAGTACGCGCTCGGCGGCACCCTCGATGGCTGGGCTCGGCTCGAACAGCCCACCGATCGCCAAGCAGCGCTGCTGAAGCGCGCGTACGCAGGGCGAAATCTGATGACCTTCAGTCGCTACGGCGTGCGCCAATGGGCCGCTCCGCTCCGCAACACGCGAGTGATCGTCAAAGACCCGTTCGCCGTGCTGTCCCTGCCTGCGATCGTCGAGCTCACCCGAGCCGTGCCCGTCGTGGTCTACCGCCATCCGGGTGCCGTCCTCGCGAGCTTCCGCCGCATGGGCTGGTCACCCGACCCGGCTGAGCTGCGACAGCTCGAAGGCCTTGCGCCGGGACCCGACCTCGACGAGCCCTCGTCCGATCTGGAACTCGTCGCCCGAATGTGGTCGGTGCTCTACCGCCTGGTCCTCGCCGACCTCACCGCGCAGCCCACGATCGAGGCGACCGTGGTGTCACACGAGGAACTCGCAGGGGGCGGAGAACGAGCACTCGACCGCCTTCGAGTCGCGTGCGGCCTCGATCCGCTGAGGCGCAGCGACCCCGCCGCGGCCGACGTCGTCGATGTCGACGAGAACAAACTGCACAACCTCGACCGCGACCCGCGCACCGTCGCCGCGGCGTGGCGCTCGCAGCTGCAGCCAGGCGAGGACACCGCCATCGAGCAGCACACCGGCGATGTGCTCGCTGTGCTCCGCGAACGTTCGCTGCGACTGGCAGGCTGACCTCGTGGCCGTCACGATCGACTCCCCGCGTCGCCAAGATGTCGACGACTCGGTCCGCGCCGACCACGAAGTACTCGCCGTCGATCTCGACGACGAGTTCCGCCTCGGCGACGAGCACCAACAGCTCGAGCCCACCGATGAGCGTCGCGACCTCCTGCTGCCCGGGTGGCCACTCGTCGGTGCACTCGTCGGCTTGCCGCTGTGGTGGGTGCTCGGGCTCACGCAGCTGATCTTCTTCATCGCAGCAGTGCCGATGGCGATCTACCTCCTCCGCATCCGAACGATCCGCCTCCCCAAAGACAGCGTGACCTGGCTGCTGTTCCTCGGCTGGGTCGCGGTCGGGGTCCTCGTGCTCGGAGTCGCAGCCCCGGGAGCAGAGCGTGGTGGCGCCGGTGCAGGCCGACTCCTGACCTTCGGCTACCGCTGGGGCTGGTACCTCGTCGCGACCATCGCGATGCTGTACGTCGTCAACACCCGCAAGATCCTCTCCTCGAGCCGGATCGCCGGTGCGCTCTCGATCGTCTTCCTCACACTCGTCGGCGGCGGCTACCTCGGCCTGCTCGTGCCTCGGCTCGAATTCGCTTCCGTCCTCGAGACCCTGCTCCCGCGCGGCCTCACGTCGAACACGTTCGTGTTCGAGTTGGTCCATGCACAGGCCGCCCAGATCCAGACCTTTCTCGGCGGCCAAGACGCCCGCCCGAGCGCACCGTTCACCTTCACGAACATCTGGGGCCTGAACATCGCGCTCACGCTGCCGTTCTTCGTCGCCGAGTGGTGGAGCCGGGGTGGGCGCTGGCGGACTGCGGTGCCACCACTGCTCGTCGTCGCCGCGATCCCGATCGTCTTCTCGCTGAACCGAGGACTGTGGGGCGCCGTTCTCGCGATGATCCTGTTCATCGCCATCCGCAGCGCGATCGCCGGTCGCTTCATGGCGCTGGTCGGCCTCGGCGTCGCCGGCTGCATCGCTGCACTTGCACTCGCACTCTCTCCGGCAGGCGACCTGGTCTCCCAACGGCTCGACACAGGCCACAGCAACGAAACACGTTCGAGCCTCGGGACGCTGTCGGTCGAGAGCGCCTGGGAGGGCTCGCCACTGATCGGCTTCGGCAGCACGCGAAACGTCGAGGGCAACTTCAACTCGATTACCGGCGGCGCCACCGCGGACTGCCCCCGCTGCACGCCACCGCCGCTCGGCACGCAGGGCCAACTCTGGCTGTTGGTATTCGGCGGCGGCTTCGGCGCACTCGCGCTCTACCTTGCGTTCTTCGGCGCCAAGTTCGTCCGACACCTGCGCAGCCGAGATCCGCTGGTGATCGCCGCACAGTGCTCGATCATCGTGCTGTTCGTCACGATGCCGGTGTACAACGCCGTCGGATTCGGCACGTACGTCGCCCTCATCGCGATGGGGTTGCTCGGTCGCCATGAACGCCCCGACGACCGCATCCCGCTCAACGTGTACGGAAGTCGACTCGGGCGCAACATCGGCTTCGTCGCGGCGCTGGCGTTGGCCGGCGCGACGATCGGATTCATCGCGCAACAGTTGCAGCTGAGTCCGGCCCGGGCGACACAGCCGGTGCTCGTGCCGCGAGACAACCCCATCGGGACACACGACGACCGCCCGCTCCCGCTCGACAGCGAGGCGCGAATCGCCACCTCGGCTCCGGTGCTCGACGCCGTGCTCGACATCGTCGGCGCCTCGTCTCGCACCGAAGTCCTGTCACGTATCGAGATCACCGCCGAGCCGAACTCCCGCATTCTCAATATCACGTACATCGACCGAAGTGGTCGAACCGCCTCAGATGCTGCACAAGTAGCCGCCACGGCCTACCTGCAGGAACGGAACCGCCTGACCGACGACACCGTGGGAGCGCTCGAACGAAACATCGACGCGCGAACAGCGGAGATCGACCGCTCGTTCCCGCTCACCGACGATGCCGATGGCGACGTCGTGACCGACGCGTACGCGAGCGTGCGCTTGAGCGCCCAGCGAACGATCGCGAACCTCGAAGCCGACCGACTCGAGGCTCGCGGCGACGGCCAGCTCCTTTCGGTTCCGAAGGTCATTCGACCCAACGATGCACTCGTCGTGCGTGTCGCCAGCGGGCTCACGCTCGGCGCGTTGGTCGGACTCGCACTGATGGGCCCGCGCGACCGCCGTCGTCGCCGCCTCGGGCCGACCCCCCTCCTGCCACTCGGGCCCTACGAAGTTCCCGCGGTCGCACGCGCATCGGTACGCGCCATCCGAGACAACGACGACGAGCAGCTCGACTGGATCCATCGAACCGCAGCGGCGTATCGGCCGCTCGCTGCGGTGCTCGCCGCCCCCGACTCTCCGATCTCGATGCACCTCGCCGAACAGCTCGAGGCAGGGTTCGACAGACCCGACGCACGGGCAGGTCGACGCATCCTCTTCGTCGCCGAGACCAACTCTCGCCACCAGCACGTCCTCGACCTGCTGGAAGACGCGAAGAACAGCGGCATGGAACCCGTTGGGCTGGTGCTGATCGGGTAGCGTCTCCTGATTGTGTCCCCCGCCCGATCAGCCTCGAATTCGCAGGTCACAGCCCTCTTCATCGGCGGCATGGGTCGGAGCGGAACCACGGTTCTCGAGCGCAGTCTGGGCACCGACGAGCGGGTCGTTTCGCTCGGCGAAGTGACGCACCTCTGGGAACGCAGTCTCCAACTCGACGAGCTCTGCGGATGTGGCGAGCCCTTCTCCGTCTGCCCGTTCTGGATCGACGTCGGCGAGCGAGCGTTCGGCGGCTGGAACACCATCGACCCAGACCGGGTACTCGCGCTGAAGCGGCGCGTCGATCGAACGCTGCGCACCCCGCAACTCGCCTTCCGGCTCGGTCGACGTTCGTGGCGACGCGAGGTCGACGAGTACGTCGACCTCTACGCCAAGCTGTACCAAGCTGCGAGTGAGGTCGCCGACGCCGACGTGGTGATCGACTCGAGCAAGAACGCCTCGCTTCCATGGGTCCTGCGACTCGACGACCGGATCGATCTTCGGGTCTTGCACTGCGTACGAGACAGCCGAGCGGTCGCTTACGCATGGACCAAGAAGGTGGTGCGTCCAGAGGCGCGCGATGCCGGTGGCGAGCTCATGCACCAGTACTCCCCGTCGACGCTGGCGCTGAAGTGGATGCAGCACAACCTCGTCGTCGAAGCGCTCCGACTCCGCCGGACGAAGTCCGAGCGCCTGCGGTACGAAGACTGGGCGAACGACCCGGTCGACGGCGTTCGCCGCGTCCGCGAGCTCGCCGGCCTCGACGGCCCTCCACCCGCCTCGAAGGTCGCGCACGATTGGGTGCAACTCGACAAGGCGCATACGTGTTCTGGCAACCCGATGCGCTTCGAGGTCGGCCGCGTCGACATCCGGCGCGACGAAACGTGGAAGTCATCGTTTCCCGCTCGAAGCCGACGACTCGTCACGCTGCTCACCGCCCCGTTCCTGATCGCATACCGGTATCCCGCATGACCGAAACCTCACTCCCCTCCGTGACCGCCGTCATCCCGGCACACGCGCGCCCCGTCGAACTCCGCGCTGCGATCGAGGCCGTTCGCAGCCAGGAGTACGGCGGCGACCTGGACGTCCTGGTCGTGTACGACCGAGCTGAGCCGGACATGACGCTTGCCGCGGCTGGCGACCGCCCGGTCAACGTCATCGCGAACGAGCGCACCGACGGCCTGGCCGGGGCCCGCAACACCGGCATCCTCGCCGCCACCGGAACACTGATCGCGTTCTGCGATGATGACGACACCTGGGAGCCCGGCAAGCTCGCGAAGCAGGTCGCCGCGTTCGCGACACGTCCCTCGGCCCATCTCGTGACCACGGCGATCGTGGTCGACTTCGACGATCACAGCACCGTCCGCCTCGCTGGGACCGACACGGTCGAGCACGCGGCACTCGTGCGATCACGGATGTCGATGCTCCATTCCTCCACCCTGTTGTTTCGGGCATCTGCGCTCCGCGGCGAACTCGGGTTGATCAACGAGGACATCCCGGGCAGCCAGAACGAAGACTGGGACATCCTCCTACGGAGCTCGGCGATCCATCCGATCTCACACATCGACGAACCCCTCGTGCGCGTCGCCTGGGGTCGCGGGTCGCACTTCTCGCGCCGCTGGGACACCAAGATCGCGAGCTCGGAGTGGATGCTCGAGCATCACCCCGACGTTGCCGCCGACGACCCGGGCGCCGCACGCCTGATGGGCCAGATCGCTTTCGCTCACGCGGCGAGCGGCAACCGGCGCGAGGCGTTGGCATGGTCGCGAAAAGCTCTCCGCCGGCGGCCACTCGAATGGCGCGCGGTCGTCGCCGCTGCGGTCACGCCCCTCCCCCGTTCGAGCGAGTGGGTCCTGAACATCCTGCACCGATTCGGGCGTGGCGTATGAAGCCCGTCGTCATGATCGCAACTCCGGGTGGGCACGTCGATGAGATGTACGACCTCGCGACTCGGCTGTTCGATGCCGATCGAGACCGCATCTGGATCACCGCACGCACTGCGCAGACCGAGTCGCTGCTTCGTGATGAGCGTGTCGAATTCGTGCCCGCCGTCGCTGCCCGCCAGGGATTCAAGGCGCTGAAATCGCTGCCGACCGCGCTGAAGCTCATGCGCTCACTCGACCCCTCGTTGGTCGTGAGCACCGGTGCCGCACTGGCGGTCCCGTACCTCTACGCCGCGCGAGCGCTCCGCCTCCCGACCCGCTACATCGAGAGCGCCACGCGCATGAAGTCACCGTCGATCACGGGGCGCCTCGTGAGTGTGTTGCCGGGCGTCTCGCTCAATCACCAGGCGCGTGACTGGCAACTCGACAAGTGGAACGCGATGGGAAGCGTGTTCGACATCTACACCCACGCTCCCACCACCGCCGAGCATCCCGACCTGGTCGACATGAACATCGTGGTGTCGTTCGGCACCGAGAAGTTCCCGTTCGAGCGTGGACGGGATCGGATCCAGGCGGCGCTCGACGGCGTCGACGATGTCCTCTGGCAGCTCGGTACCACACCGAGCCGCGCTGACCTCAGCGGACGCCAGGCCGAGCTCGTACCGTACGACGAACTGATGGATGCGATCGTCGCGGCAGATGTCGTCGTCACTCACGCCGGCGTCGGTTCGATTCTCAGCGTGCTACGCGCAGGCAAGTGCCCGGTGGTGCTTCCTCGCGAGGAACGCCACGGTGAACACGTCGACGACCATCAGGTCGAACTGTCGAAGATTCTCGTCCAGCGCGGACTCGCCGTGATGGTCGGGCCCGACGACGACGTCGCCCAAGCGATCGATCGAGCGCTCGACGTGAAGATCTCTCAGCGAGCCATCGACGACGCTTTTCATCTCGACTGAGCGGAGCGAATCAGCCAGCCGATGGCGACCAGAGGTCCCCAGACGTGCCGTCAAGCCTGGCAGGTGTCGGCGGACGCCTCGTCGGGGAGCTGATCGATCAGCTCCTCGGCCTGCGCCATCAACGCTGTCGCCTCGGCCTCATCGCCTTCTGCGTCGGCCGAGAGCGCCTGGTTCCAGGTCGCCGCGATCTCGTCGGCGAGATCGACGTCGCCGCCGGTGTCAGGGAAGCTGAGTTCGAGATCACGCCAGAGCGACACGCTGTCACGCAGCGACAGGATGCTGAGGCGCAGATCATCATCGACGACCGGGCGACCAGCGTCGTCTTCGGTTCGTAGCGTGCGGATGAAGTCGCCCTCGAGGTTGCACAGTGTGGCGACGACGGACTCAGCCGGCGGCACCTCCTCGGTGTAGACGAAGGTCGGCGGCGGAGTACCCACCACCTCGACTTCGTCAGCGGGAACCTGCTCGATCTCGGGAACCAGCGTGGTCGTGGGCGCTGGGGCCGCACCGTCACCGTTCTGCGGACTCGATGACTCGCCCTCGCCTTGCGACACAGCGCCGGCCTCGGTGAAGACGTCACCGCCCGCGACGTCGGTTGCTGTCGGTGTCGAACCGGGCTCGGCACCTGGCTCGGCGGCGCCGTCGCTCGTCGAGCACGCGACCGCGACGACCGCGAGAGCGGACACCGCCAATGAACGAGCGATTCGACGCTCACGTCGTTGCATCTTCATCAGACTGCAGGCTCCGGGGTGAGGAGGATGGTGATCGCAACGCTGCGAGCACTCGCGACATCGGTGGAAGCGGTCAAGCCGCCCTGCTCGCCGGCGTCGACCACTCGGTCGCCGAACAGCGTCGTCACTCGACCGTTCTCGGTGCCGATCACGGACGATGCCACCGAGATCTCTGCCGGCGCCGTCCACGTCGTGGTCGTGGAGGAACGATCCGTCCAGAACGACAGCTCACGGCGAGCCTCGCCGGCGCTCGACACTACCGCGGTGGTGTGCGTGGCGAGGTTGACGTCTTCGACGGCCGCGAAGGCTTCGACGCCGTCCGCCGCAACGCCGCGGTACGCGGCGAGCGTGAGGACCGATCGGTAACGAGACGGCAGCGTCACCGTGACCGTTTGTCCCGCCTCGGACCCATCAGCGACACGTGTGTAGACCGTGACCGACAAGGAGCCGTTGACCACGCGGTCTTCGCGCACCCAATCGCCGGCCCCGGTCGGAGCCGATGGGTCGGGGTTCTGGTTCGACGATACGAAGAGCACCATCAGGTCGCCGGCTTGGACGCTGGCCGGCACGGTCACCGTCGGCGTCGGTGTCCACATCGACTCCTCTTCGACGCCCACCAACTGCGGCGGATCCAGCGGCACGACGGGATCATCGGAGACCGTCACCTGGCGGACCACGGTCGATGTCAGATCGAAGGGGTCGGTCACGGTCAGCGAGACGGGGTAGGTCCCGGGGGCAGCGAATACATGCGTCACCGACTCGCCGACATCACCATCACCGTCGCCGAAGTCCCATGCGTACGTGAGGTCGTCGCCGTCGGGGTCCGACGAGTCCGAACCCGAGAACACGCATTCCAGCAGCGTGCACGACGGGTCGCCGATTGCGGCCGTCGGCCCCTGATTCGGCGTCGGACCTGCCGGGGTGAGCAGCATGGTGATCGCCACGCTGCGGGAGCTGGCGGCGTTGGTGCTGGCGGTGAGGCCACCGTGCTCACCGGCATCGACCACTCGGTCGGCGAACAGGGTCGTGACCCGACCGTTCTCGGTACCGACCTCCGATGCCAGGACCGACACATCCGCCGGCGGCGTCCACGTCGTGGTCGACGACGAACGATCCGTCCAGAAGGACACTTCACGGCGAGCCTCGCCGGCGCTCGACACGACCGGCGTGGTGTGCGACGAAGCTCCTTGATCAGCGAACGTCGCGAAGGCTTCGATGCCGTCAGGGGCAACGCCGCGGTACGCAGCGAGGGTCAAGACGGACCGGTAGCGAGACGGCAAGGTGACCGTGACGGTCTGGCCGGCTTCGGTCCCGTCGGCCACACGGGTGTACACCGCGACCGACAGTGCGCCGTTGACGACGCGGTCTTGGCGCACCCAGTCACCCACACCAACCGGGTCCGACGGATCGGGGTTCTGGTTGGACGACACGAACAGGATCATCAGGTCGCCGGCCTGCACTTCGGCAGGCACCGACACCGCGGGTGTGGGGGTCCACACCGACAGCGATTCGACGCCGGCTGCTTGCGGTGCCTCCAGTGGCGACACCGGGTCGTCGCTGACGGTCACTTCACGAACCACCGACGCCGATGCGGCGAACGGATCGGTCACCGTCAAGGTGACCTGGTAGGTCCCGGCGGCGGCGAACGCGTGTGTCACGGTCTCGCCCACACCCCCGGTGCCATCACCGAAGTCCCATGCGTACGACAACACGTCGCCGTCGGGATCGGACGAATCGGCGCCGGAGAAATCGCACTCCAGCAGTGTGCAGGCGGGCAGGCCGACGGCCGCCACCGGGTCGTTGTTGGCCATCGGGTTGATGAGTTGAGTCACCGTGTTGGTGGCACCGTCGTCGTCGGTCACCGTCAGCGAGATGGTGTACTCGCCACCGGCTGCGTAGGTGTAGACCCCGACCGCTTGGTCGGAGGTGCCTCCGTCGCCGAAGGTCCATGCGTAGACATCGACGGTGCCGTCGGTGTCCGTCGAACCCGACGCGTCATAGGTGCACTCGAGGCGATCACACGAGATCACGGCTTCGGCGACGGGGTCGTCGTTGCCGCGCTCGACCGTGACGGTCTGCGTGACGGTGCCGGTCGCCGCGTCATCGTCGGTGACGGTCAGCGACACGTCGTACGAGCCATCGGCTGCGTAGGTGTGCTCGACCGTCATCGCTGTCGACGTGGTGCCGTCACCGAAGTCCCAGAGGAAGGCGTCGACGGTGCCATCGGCATCCGACGAGGCGGCGCCGTCGAAGGGGTAGGCGGGGCGGTGGGGGGGGGAGGGGGTCAATCCCGGGGGGCCGCGGGTGGTTGATTTGAAAGTTGCGT